>NZ_CP080410.1:0-316919 GCF_019448255.1 Qipengyuania flava | reverse complement strand
AAGGAAACCGGCTTTCTCGAATACGAGCGCGAGGATCGCACCTATCGCGACCCCGAAGAGCGGCTGAAGCACTACAAGGAATTCGTCGTCCCGCTGTCGGAGGACCAACTCCGCACGCAGGCCGCGCGCTGCATGAACTGCGGCATTCCCTATTGTCACAACGGCTGTCCGGTGAACAACATCATCCCGGACTGGAATCACCTCGTCTATGAAGACGACTGGAAGAACGCGCTCGAGGTCCTGCACTCGACCAACAACTTCCCCGAGTTCACCGGCCGTGTCTGCCCCGCCCCGTGCGAGGCGGCCTGCACGCTGAATCTCATCGACAGCCCCGTCACCATCAAGTCGATCGAATGCGCGATCATCGACCGCGGCTTCCAGGAAGGTTGGGTCAAGCCGCAGGTCGCGGAAAAGCGCACGGGCAAGTCAGTCGCGGTGATCGGCAGCGGACCTGCCGGCCTTGCCTGCGCGCAGCAGCTCGCCCGCGCGGGTCATGCGGTGACCGTGTTCGAGAAGAGCGACCGTATCGGAGGCCTGCTTCGCTACGGCATTCCCGACTTCAAGATGGAAAAGCACCTGATCAACCGCCGCGCAGTGCAGATGGAAGCCGAAGGCGTCCAGTTCCGCACCTCGAGCGAGGTCGGCGTCGAGGTCAGCTTCCAGGCGCTGCAGGAGAATTTCGACGCGGTGGTCCTGGCGGGCGGCGCGGAAGAGGCGCGCATGCTCGACATTCCGGGCAGCGAGCTCAACGGCGTGCGCCTGGCGATGGAGTTCCTGACCCAGCAGAACAAGCGCAACGCGGGCGACGACGAAGTGCGCGCCGCGCCGCGCGGTTCGCTCACGGCAACCGGCAAGCACGTCATCGTGATCGGCGGCGGCGACACCGGTTCGGACTGCGTGGGCACCAGCAACCGCCAGGGCGCGGCCAGCGTCACGCAGCTCGAAATCATGCCCAAGCCGCCCGAGCACGAGGACAAGGGCCTGACCTGGCCCGACTGGCCGGTGAAGCTGCGCACCTCCTCCAGCCACGAGGAAGGCGTCGACCGCGACTGGGCCGTGCTGACCAAGCGGGTGGTCGAGGAGAACGGCGATGTCGCCGGCCTCGAATGCGTGCGGGTCGAATGGAAAGACGGCCGCATGCAGGAAGTCGAAGGCAGCGAGTTCACGCTCAAGGCGGACCTCATCCTGCTGGCCATGGGCTTTACCGGCCCCAAGCGTCGCGGGCTGCTGGACCGGGCGGGCGTCGATCTCGACGGGCGCGGAAACGTCGCAGCGGATACCGAGTGGTATCTCACCAGCGAAGCCAATGTCTTCTCCTGCGGCGACATGCGACGCGGGCAGAGCCTGGTCGTCTGGGCGATCCGCGAAGGGCGCCAGTGCGCCCATGCCGTCGACAAGGCGCTGATGGGCGTCACCGACCTGCCCCGCTAATCAGGGCTTTAAGGCCCGCTGGCTGGCCCTGATCGCGCGATTGGCGTAGGTTCTCCCCGCATACGGGGGAGAGATTGTGAGCGCAGCTTTCGGCATCGACGTTCTGTCGCTGATGGCGATCCCGCTTGCATTCCTCGTCGGCTTCGCCCTTCGCCGGGGAAGCGTGTGTATGGTCGAAGGCACGCGCCAGGCGGTCGTGCTGGGCCGCTCGCTTCGCCTCAGGGCCTTTATAGTGGCGGCCGGCGCGGCTGGCTGCGTCATCCTTCCGCTCGCCTGGGTGCTGCCAGGGCTTGGGATGCTTGCCCCAGCCTTTCCCATGAGCGAGCTGGCGATAACCGGCGGCGTATTGTTCGGGCTTGGCGCGAGGATCAACGGCGGCTGTCAGTTCGGCACGCTCGGGCGCCTTGCTGGCGGCGAGACGAATTATGCCTTCACCTGCCTCGGCGCGGTGGCCGGCGCGCTTCTTGCCATGCGCCTGCCGCTGCAAGCGCCGGGGTCCTCGCCGCTCGCCTCAACTGGCGTGACCGGGATACTCGTGTTGGCGATCTTCGCGCTGCTTGCCGCGCCGGCCCTGCGCCAGCGGTATCTGCGCAACCTCGGCCGCGCCATGCGCAGCCGCAAGGCTCAGCTCAGCCCGATCCCGGCGATGCTGGTGGTCGGCGTGGTCGGCGGCGTGCTCTACACGCTTGCAGGAAGCTGGACGATCGGCGCGCTATTGAACCGGCAGGGCGCCTGGCTGCTCGGCGAAGCGTCCAACAGCGCCGACAGCAAGGTGATCGCAGGCGGGCTAGCCCTTCTCGCCGGAGCGGTCTTTGCCGCCGTCTGGACGCGCAAATTCCGCCTGCGCGCACCCAGCCTTGCGGGCCTCGTCCGCAACGGTGCGGGCGGCGCGATGATGGGAGCAGGCGCGGCCCTCGTACCCGGCGGCAACGGCACCTTGCTGCTCTACGCCATGCCATCGGCCTCGCCATCGGGCTGGATCGCCTTTGCAGCGATGTCGGCAACAATTGCGCTCACATTCTGGCCCCACAGGCGCCGCCGCAGGGCACGCAGCACAAAAGCCTAGGCGAGTTCCATCTTCGCGAACCCTTCGCGCGTCAGCCTTTGGAGCCCATCGGAAAGGATCGGATAACTTTTCAGGTACTCTTCGACCCCGACCTTGGGGAAATGCTCGAGGAAAACCCGCTTGCGCTCTTCCGCTTCCTCCATTTCGCCAGCCAGCGCGAAAGTCGCCATGAGCCCGGCTGTCGTCTGCAGCGAGATGACCGGATAGCGGCGCAGCTCGCGCGCCGTGGCCGCGGCGGAGGTGAGATCATCGCGCGCAATGTGCGCGGCGATCAGCGCGCCGAGCATTTGCGGTTTCCACGGGTCCTGCGGGCTGAGTGTCATGGCCATCTGCAAATTGGCCAGGCCTTCGTCGCCCTTGCCCAGAAGCGCCTGTATGCTGCCGATCCCGGAATAGGCGACCGCGTAGGACGGAGCGAGGGCCTTCGCCCGCTCGAGATGCTCCAGCCCCTCGTCGATCTGGTGGAGGATGAGGTGCGAGCGCCCGGCCATCAGCTGGCAGAAAGGGTCGTGCCGGTCGAGCTCCATCGCCCGTGCTGCGGCCTGTTGCAGCGCCATCGCCGTCGCGCGCTCGTCGGCAGCCTGCTTCTGGAAAAGCGCCCAGTAGTGGACTTGCGCCATGCCCGCATGGGCCCGGGCGAAATGCCCGTCACCGGCAAGCGCCTTCTGGAACAAACGCTCCGCCCCCGAATAATCGGGTGCCGCGTGCGTCATGATTTTCCCGATGCCCAGATGGAAGGCGTGCCAGGGATGGAACACGGTCTCCGTTTCGCTGCGCAGCCGATCGAATTCGCGCCGTGTGACCTCCTCTTCGATCCGCGCGGCCAGCTGTTCGACAACCTCCTGGCGCAGTTCGAACAGGCCCTCCAGCGCGACGGAATAGGCCTCGCGCCAGACCACGCTGTCGGTGCGGGTATCGGCCAGCTCGAAGGCGAGGCGCACCTGCTTGCCCGCGTGTTCCACCGAGCCGCTGAGGCAGTAGGCAACCCCCAGCGCCGCACCGATTGCACTCGGCTCCTGGTTGAAGGAGCGGTAGCGGAAGGAGGAGCCGCGGGCGCTGACGCGCAGCCAGCGCAGCTTCGAAAGGGTGGTGATGATCTCGTCGGGCACCGCCTCTGGCAGCGCCGCATAGGCTTTGGACGGATTGAGCGCGAGAAGCGGCAGCACTGCGATGGTCGGCCTGCCATCGGCAGCAGCGGCAGGCGCATCGGGTGCAGGATCTTCCGCGGCAACGCTCGCCCCCTCCCGTCGGATTTCCGCGGCAATGCGCAGGCCCTGTCCGTGGACGGTTTCAACGATCCGGTGGGGGCGCGCGGTATCGCCCAGAACCTTGCGCAGCAGCTTCACCTGCGAGGAGAGCGCGCTTTCGGACACGATCCGCCCATCCCAGACCGAGGCGTAGAGCTCGTCCTTGTTGACCAGCCCGCCGCGCGCTTCGACCAGCCGCAGCAGCAGCTTGAACGCGCGCGGCTGGATCTCGACTCGCTCGCCGTTCCGCGCCAGTTCGAAGCGGTGGGGATCGATCGTGAATTCGGCTACCCGGTACATGGACGCAGTGTACCACGAAGCCCGGGCCGCAAAAGACCGGCTTTGTCGCGCCGTGTATCGGTCCGCCCTAGCCGCCTTGCGAGCGACCGCGTGCCTGTACCGCGGCGCGGCGGGCCTCCACTTCCTCGGGGCTGACAGCGCTGTTGGCGGAAGAGGAAAGACGGTGCTCGATGGCCAGCCCATCGCCAAAGCTCGCCGCATAGCCCTCGTCGATCAGTCTCTTGTAGCGCGCGAGGAATTCCGGATCGATGCTGGCGATGTCGGCGGCGATCCGGCGCGCTTCGGACAGCAGCTCGTCCGGCGCCACAACGCGGTTGACGAGGCCCCAGCGCTCGGCCGTTGCGGCATCGAGGAAATTGCCGGTGAAGCTCAATTCCTTTGCGCGGCTGATGCCGATCATCCGGCTGAGCTTCTGCGACAGACCCCAGCCCGGCACGATGCCCACACGCGCATGGGTATCGGCAAAGCGCGCGTTGGTGCTGGCAACCAGCACATCGCAGGCGAGCGCCACTTCGAAGCCGCCGGTTATCGCGACGCCGTTGATCGCGCCGATCACCGGCTTGCGGCACTGCTCGATTGCCTTGACCGGGTTCTCGTCCGCCCCTTCGGCGTTGGCCGCGCCCAGCGCGCCCTCTTCCGAGCCGAGCTCCTTCAAGTCGACGCCGGCGGTGAAGGCCCGCTCGCCCGCGCCGGTCAGGATGACGGCGCGCACCGCCTCGTCCTCGTCCAGCGCCTTCATCACTTCGTAGAGCCGGTGGCGCAGCGCCTTCGACAGCGCGTTCATCGCCTCGGGGCGGTTCAGGGTGACGGTCGCGATGCCGTCGGCGATCTCGGTCAGGATGAGGTCGGTCATGGCGCGGGAGACTAACGCATGGGTTGCATCTTGCAATCGTCTCTCCTCTCGCGTTGAGTGGCGGGCGAGAGGAGAGACACATGGCATTCACACCCTTCGACCTCAGCGGGAAGGTCGCGGTCGTTACCGGCGGCAATGGCGGGATCGGCCTCGGCATGGCAGAGGGCCTCGCCGCGGCCGGCGCCGATATCGCGATCTGGGGCCGCAACGAGAGCAAGAACGCAGCGGCGCTCGAACAGCTGAAAGCGCACGGTACGCGGGTCGAAGCGCTGGCGGTCGACGTTTCGGACGAGCAGGCGGTGGTCGATGCCATGGCCGAAAGCCTGTCGCGCCTCGGGCGGATCGACACCTGCATTGCCAACGCCGGCATGGGCGGCGGCGCGCCGCTGACCCAGCAGACCACCGAGCTGTGGCGCAAGGTCACCACGGTCAATCTCGACGCGGTCTTCTGGACCTTTCGCGAGGCGGCCAAGCACATGGTCGAGCGTTCGGAAAACGGCGATCCGGGCGGCTCGCTGCTGGTCACCTCCAGCGTTTCCGCAATCCACGGCGCGCCTGCGAACCAGGCCTATGCGGCGACCAAGGCGGGCGTGCTCGCCATGGTGCGCGGCACCGCGGTCGAGCTCGCCAAGCACGGCATTCGCGCCAACGCGGTGCTGCCGGGATGGATTGCCACCGAGATGACCGAACGGCTGCAAAGCTGGGACGCGTTCAACGAGAAGGCGATCGGCCGCGTGCCGATGCGCCGCTGGGGCGAGGGCGAAGATTTCAGCGGTATCGCGGTCTATTTCGCCAGTGACGCGAGCAAGTTCCACACCGGCGATTCGATCGTCATCGACGGGGGCTATTCGATCTTCTGAGGCCGAGCAGTGGCTAGCCGCCGCTCGCGCAGGAAAGGCAGGTTGGGGTGCTGGGGTCGTGCTCCAGCCGCTTGGCGGCGATGGCTTCACCGCAAGCGGTGCACCAGCCCCATTCGCCTTCCTCGATCCGGGCAAGCGCGGCGGTAATGCGCAGGCGTTCGGCTTGCCGGCGGCGCTCGGTCGCCTGCGCCATCGCCTGCTGCTGCATCGCGTCCATGCGCGAGAGGCGACCGACGCTGTCCTGCTGCAGCTCCACCGTGTCGCGCGAATCGGAATTGGCCGCGTCTTCCCGGTCGAGCTCGGCGCGGCGCGCGAGCAAGCGGGTGCGCGCCTCCTCGCTCGTCATACGAGCGTCCAGTCGATGGGGCCGCGCCCTTTCTCGGACAGGAAGGCGTTGGTGCGGCTGAACGGCTGCGAGCCGAAGAACCCGCGGTAGGCGGAAAGCGGGCTGGGATGCGGGCTCTCGATGACGCGGTGAGGGCCGCCGCGCAGCCCGGCGATGCGCTTCGCCTTGGCCTGCGCGTGGCTGCCCCAGAGGATGAACACGCTCGGCTCGGCGCGCGCCGCCACCGCCGCCACGCAGGCGTCGGTGATCGCATCCCAGCCGCGCCCCGCGTGGCTGCCCGCCTGCCCCGCCTCGACTGTCAGCGTGTTGTTGAGCAGCAGGACGCCCTGCCGCGCCCAGTGGCTGAGATCGCCATGCTGCGGCCGCGGCGCGCCAAGGTCGGCCTCCAGTTCCTTGTAGATGTTTACGAGGCTCGGCGGGACGGCAACGCCCTCGGGCACGGCAAAGCAGAGCCCCATCGCCTGGCCGGGGCCGTGGTAGGGATCCTGCCCCAGAATCACGACCTTCACGGCCTCGAGAGGGGTCAGCTCCAGCGCCTTCAACCGGCAGCCGCGCGGCGGGTAAATCGCCTTGCCCGCCTGCTCTTCGGCCACCAGGAACCCGCCGAGCTGGCGCGCTTCGGCCGTCGCCAGGACGGGTTCCAGAACGAGCTTCCAGCTGTCGGGGATTGCCTCTTGCGCCATAGCTGCAGGACTAGGCCGCAAGGCGCCGGCTCGCCAGCACCCCTTTCCTACAATCCCCGATGCGCCTAAGGCCCTCGCCCATGGCAGTGCATTTCCACGAAGAAGACCTTCCCGAAGGCGTTCTCGCCGATGGCCCCGTGGCCGTCGATACCGAAACCATGGGCCTCGTGACGATCCGCGACCGGCTGTGCGTCGTGCAGATCAGCGACGGGAAGGGCGACGAGCATCTCGTGCGCTTCGGCCCCGACAGCACCTATGACGCGCCGAACCTGAAGGCTGTGCTGGCCGATCCGAACCGGCTTAAGCTGTTCCACTTCGCACGCTTCGACCTCGCCGCGATCGAGCATTATCTCGGCGTGATGGCAACGCCCTGCTATTGCACCAAGATCGCCAGCAAGCTGGTGCGCACCTACACCGATCGCCATGGCCTCAAGATGCTGGTCGAAGAGCTGCTTGGCGAAAGCATTTCCAAGGCCCAGCAGTCGAGCGACTGGGGCGGCCCGGAGCTGAACGACGCGCAGCGCGACTACGCCGCGAGCGACGTGCGCTTCCTCCACCGCATGAAAGACGAGCTCGACAAGCGCCTCGAGCGCGAGGGCCGCACCGAAATGGCGCAGGCCTGCTTCGATTTCCTCCCGACCCGCGCACGGCTCGACGTTGCCGGCTGGGCCGACCACGATATCTTCAGCCACATGTAAGGATCACCCGCGCAAGGGGCAGTCATGGCATTCCGGCAACGCAGGATCGAAACGGCAGAGGCCAAGGAGCGGCGGCACGAACGCCAGCACTGGGCCGAGCCGGGCGGGTCGCACGACAAGCTCGTCGCCTTCCTCGCCCGCGCGCTGCCGATGGGTGTCGGGGTGCTTGCCGCGCTGATGGTGGTCACGCCGCTCTCGCCTCGCGGAGAGGTGAGCTTCCTGCTCGACCGCAACCAGGTCGCGGTGATCAAGGAACGCCTGCGCGTGGACAACGCGCTCTACCGCGGCGCCGACGATGAAGGACGTCCCTTCTCGCTGACCGCCGGCGAAGCCGTCCAGCGATCAAGCGCGGAAGGCGTGGTGCGCATGAACGATCTTGTCGCTCGCCTGCTGCTAGAAGACGGCCCGGCGCGCCTTTCGGCCGAGGCGGGGCAATACGATATCGACCGCGAAGTCGTCTCGGTGATCGGTCCCATGCGGATGCAGGCCGCCGACGGCTACCGCATGCTGGCGCGCGACGTTTCGGTCGACCTTGCCAACAAGGAACTGGTCGGATCAGGGGGCGTCGACGGTGCCATCCCTGCCGGCACCTTCAGCGCCGACCGCTTGACCGCCGATCTTTCCGCTCGCACCATCACCCTCTCGGGCAACGCGCAATTGCGCATGGCGCCCGGCGAATTGAGGATGCCGTAATGAAGCACCTGATCCCGACCATGGCCCGCTGGGGCCTCGGCGCCTTTGCCGCCACCGCAGCCGCTTTTGCCGGTATCCAGCTGTCCGCCCAGGCGATTGCCGGGCACAACTCGAACGCGCCGGTGAGCTACGCGGCCGACCGGATCGAGCTGCAGGACCGCGAGAACCGCGTGGTGCTTTCGGGCAATGTGCAGATCACGCAGGCCGGCCTCAGCCTCAACGCGGCGCGCACCATCGTGAACTATTCCGACGCAGGCAGCCTCAGCATCCAGCGCATCATGGCGACCGGCGGCGTGAACGTATCGCGCGGCAACGAGCGCGCGCGCGGCGATACGGCGGTCTACGATTTCAACCGCCGGATCATCACCATGGCCGGCAATGTGCGCCTCAATCGCGGCGGCGATACTCTGAACGGCGGACGCCTCGTCATCGACCTTGCGACCGGCGTATCGAGCGTGGACGGGCGTGCGAGCGGGTCTTCTTCGGTCACCGGCCAGGGCCAGTCGGGCGGACGCGTAACGGGCACGTTCTCGGTCCCCGAGAACTGATCGCGGGGTGACCGCCCTCTCGGCAGAGGTTGCGCTCACCCGCTTGGCTGGCGGACCTCCCCTGGCTCCGGACGAGATCCGGGCGATCCCCGCGAGCACCTGGTCCATCATTGCGGAGCGTGCGCACGAGCACCGGCTCGAACCGCTGCTGTATTTTCGCTGGAACGGCGATGACGCGGTCCCTGTGGCACTCCGGGACATTTGGGCCGCAGCTTACCGCCAGTCCGCGATAGCCGCCCTCGCCCAGCGCGCCGCGCTGTTGTCGCTGGTCGAAGATCTTGGCCGGGAGGGCATCACGGCCGTCGCCCTGAAGGGCGCCTGGCTGGCGTGGAACATCTATCCCGAACCCGCCTTGCGGCCCCTGCGCGATCTCGATCTTCTTATTGCTCCAGAGCAGGCCCTCGCAGCCCGTGCTCACCTGCTTGCCAAGGGGTGGGTGGAGGAGGATGACGACGGACTGCCTGCCGAGGAGTGGCTTGAGCGCTTCAAGCACCTCCCTGCACTGGTCGCACCCGATGGCACCGTGCTCGAACTGCATGTCCGACTGTGGGACGAGGATGGCCGCACGCCCGCCAACGTCTCGGGCGTTCTGTACCGCGCCACAGCGCTGGCGGACCACCCGGCTCTGCGTTTCCCCGACCCGGTCGACATGCTGATGCACCTCGCCGTCCACGCCACCTTCCACCGGTTCGATGCCGGCCCCCTGATGCTGGTCGATTTCGATCAGCTGCTGGCGAAACAGGCTTTCGACTGGGAGAGCGTCTGGCCCCGGGCGGCAAGCGAAGGATGGGATCGCGCGCTGGCGCTTGTGCTTGCCGCCACCCGCCGCTGGGGCTCGTCAGAACCGACGCGTATTCCCGACCTGCCGCTTACCCCGCCCGCAGAGCTTGTCGAGGCCCTGCCCGAACTCCTGTGCAAGCCTTTGGCCGCGCGCGAGGCGGATATCGCCGAGGCCAAGCGCGCCCGCGCCGATGTGCCCTTGGGTGAAAAGCTGCGCCGAGCGTTCGCGCGGCGCGAACGGTTCGGCAGCACGCGCGAATACCTCGCCTGGGTTGCCGGGCAGCTTCGTGCGCAGGGTAGCGAGCGGCGCGAGGCGCTGGTGGCGATGGACGCCTGGCTGGTCGGCTAGCGCGCCCGCGCCCCGGCCACTTTCGCAATATCAGCTAGGCCCTGCGCGAGCAGCAGCTCGGCTGCCTGGCTGTTGGTCAGCAGCTCGCGGTGCAGCCCGACGAGGCGCTGGGTCAGCCGGTCGAGCTTGTCGCCGTGCCGCCAAAGGGCGAACTGCTGGCCGATGTCGCGCTTTTCCTTGAAGAAGATGCCGAGCCGCGCCTCTTCGCCACGGTCGAGATCGCCGAACGGACGGTTGCCGAGCGCGGCGGCGATCCGCGCCAGCTGGGCTGCGCGCCGTTCGAAGGCGAGAAGCACGCCGACCGGGTTGAGCCCGAGCTGCTTCATGCGCGCCAGTTCGACCGCGACCTTGGGGCCCTGTCCGCCCATGACCGCGTTCACCAGCGGCTGGAAACCATCGTCCTCGCTCGCCGCGCCGATGGCGTCGAGGTCTTCGGCTGTGGCCGTCTGCGGGCTCTGCGCCGAAGCGTCGAGATAGAGCGCCAGCTTCTCGACTTCGCTCTTGGCCAGCCGGACATCGAGATTGGCCGCGCGCGCAATGCGTTCGGCAAGGTCGCCGCCGAGGCGCACGCCCGCCCCATCGGCAAGACCGCGCACGCTGCGCGTCACCGACTGGAGATCGGGCGGATAGAACATCGCGACCAGCGCGTCCTTGCGCTTTTCGAGCAGCTTGGCGCTGCGCGACTTGTCGGTCGCCGAGGTCGCGACGACGATCACCGGGCAGGCCTCGCCCGCGCCTGCCTCACCGGTTTCGACGAGGACCTTGAGCGCTTCGAGCGCCTCTTCGCCGTTCGCCCGCACCCAGATGTGGCGCTTGTCGCCGAACAGCGAGGTGGTGCGCGCCTCGTCGCCGAGCATGGCGGGATCATTGCGCAATTGCGCGCCGGACAGCTCGACCCGCTCACCCGGTTCGGGGAGCCAGGTGACGAGGTCGTTCGCCGCCGCCGTGGCGCCGGCTTCATCCTGCCCGCAAAAGAAGAAGATCGCGCAGCCTTGCGCCGCGCCGCGCCCCTTGGATGCGAAATCCCGGTTGGTGAGCTTCACGGCTGGTTGCGCAGGGCCAGGGCCACGCGGGTGGTGATACGCTGCGCCAGATCCTGCGAGAGGTTTTCCAGCGCCGTCTGTTCCGCCGCGATGACTGCGTATTCGCTCGACACCACGTCGATACCGGCGTCCGATCCGTCAGTCGCGTCGAGCAGGATGTCGCCTGTGGCAAGGTCGATGAGCTGGTAGCGCGCGCGCAGGGTCCGGCGCTCGCGGCTGATCGTATCGTCGCGCAGGACGGCAAGCCCTTCGAGCTGGTCATCAAGGCGCACTTCGATGCGGTAACGCGGGGCTACCTCTCCGGCGGCCTGGAAGCGCTCTTCGAGTGCGGCACGCACCAGCCAGCCAGCGCGTCCCTCGATCGGGGCAACATCGATCGCCGCCAGCGACTGCGCCACCGCGCCGCTGCCGCCGCCCGCATACATGGGCGAGAGGCCGCAGGCCGAAAGGGTCGCTAGGGCGAGGCTGGCGAACAGGATGCGCATCAGGTGACGATATTCACCAATCTGTCGGGCACGACAATGACCTTGCGAATTTCTGCCCCGTCGAGCGAACGCTGCACCTTTTCCGATGCGAGCGCCATGGCTTCGAGGTCTTCCTTCGAGGCCCCCTTGGGCGCGGTGAGCGTGTCGCGCAGCTTGCCCTTGTGCTGGACGGCGATGGTGACCTCGTCCTCGACCAGCAGCGCCGGATCGACGTCGGGCCAGGCGGCATCGGCCACCATCCCGCTCTCGCCGAGACCGGCCCATGCCTCTTCGGCGAGGTGCGGCATCATCGGGGCGACCAACTGGACGAGGCTACGGATCGCGTGGCTGCGGCTGGCAGAGGGCTTCGCCTTCTCGACCGCACCGGTGAGTTCGTAGATGCGTGCGACGGCCTTATTGAAGCCCAGTGCCTCGATGTCCTCGGCCACGGCCGCGATGGTCTGGTGGGTCTTGCGCGCGAGCGCCTTGTCCTCGCCCTCTGCTCCGGCCTCATAGGCACCGAACAGGCGCCACAGGCGGTGGACGAAGCGGCTGCAGCCTTCGATGCCGGCCTCGGACCAGGGAAGGTCGCGCTCGGGCGGGCTGTCGGAGAGCATGAACCAGCGCACCGCGTCGGCGCCATAGGTGTCGATGATCGTATCGGGGTCGACGACGTTCTTCTTCGACTTCGACATCTTGATGACGCGGCCGATTTCGACCGGCTTGCCGTCGGCGGTCAGCGTCGCGCCATCGGCAGTGCGCTCCACCTCGTCGGGCGAGAAATAGACCGGCTTGCCATCCCCTGCACGGCTGTAGGTCTCGTGCGTCACCATGCCCTGCGTAAACAGCGAGGCGAAGGGCTCCTTCACATCGATCTGGCCCATGTGCGCGAGTGCGCGGGTCCAGAAACGGGCGTAGAGCAGGTGCAGGATCGCGTGCTCGATACCGCCGATATACTGTTCGACCGGCATCCACTTCGCGACTTCCTCCGGATCGAAGGGTTTGTCGGCAGGCTGGCTGGTGAAGCGCAGGAAATACCACGAGCTGTCGACGAAGGTGTCGAGCGTGTCGGTCTCGCGCTCGGCCTTGCCGCCACACTTGGGGCACTCGACATGCTTCCATGTCGCGTGGCGCAGCAGCGGGTTGCCCGGGGTCTGGAAATCGACGTCCTCGGGCAGCGTGATCGGCAGGCTGTCCTTGGGCGCGGGGACCACGCCGCAAGTCTCGCAATGGATGAAGGGGATCGGAGTGCCCCAATAGCGCTGGCGCGAAACGCCCCAGTCGCGCAGGCGCCAGACGGTCTTGCCGGTCCCCCGGCCCTGTTCCTCGATGCGGCGGATGATCTCGCGCTTGGCGTCCTCCACTTCCATCCCGTCGAGGAAGTCCGAATTGACGATCACGCCGTCGCCCGCCTCGGCTTCACCGTCGAAAGGCTTGCCCGCATCCTCGACGCTCGAAGCGACCACGCGCGGGATCGGCAGGCCGTATTTGGTGGCGAATTCGAAGTCGCGCTGGTCGTGGCCCGGCACCGCCATGATGGCGCCGGTGCCGTAATCCATCAGCACGAAGTTCGCGATATAGACCGGCAGGTCCGCGCCGGTGAAGGGGTGCTTGGCGGTGATGCCCGTGTCGAAGCCGAGCTTCTCGGCGGTTTCGAGTTCGGCAGCGGTGGTGCCGCCCTTCTTGCACTCGGCGATGAAGGCGCGCGCCTCGTCGCTATCGATACCCTGCGCCACCGGATGGTCGGCTGCAACCGCAACGAAGCTCGCCCCGAAGATCGTGTCGGGGCGCGTGGTGTAGACCGGCAGCTTCTCGCCGTTCGAGAGGTCGAAGCTGAATTCGAGACCCTTCGACTTGCCGATCCAGTTCTCCTGCATCAGCCGGACCTTGTCGGGCCAGTTATCGAGCGTGCCCAGACCCTCGAGCAGTTCCTCGGCGAAGTCGGTGATCTTGAGGAACCACTGATTGAGCTTGCGCTTCTCGACCTCGGCGCCCGAGCGCCAGCCCTTGCCGTCGATCACCTGCTCGTTGGCGAGCACGGTCATGTCGACCGGGTCCCAATTGACCTCGCTTTCCTTGCGATAGACGAGGCCGGCTTCATAGAGATCGATGAAGAGCGCCTGCTCGTGGCCGTAATAGTCGGGCTCGCAGGTCGCCAGCTCGCGGCTCCAGTCGAGCGCGAAGCCGAGGCGCTTCAGCTGCGCCTTCATGTGTTCGATGTTGTCGCGGGTCCAGCCGCCCGGGTGCACGCCCTTTTCCATCGCGGCGTTTTCCGCGGGCATGCCGAATGCGTCCCAGCCCATCGGGTGCAGGACCTCGTGCCCGGTCGCCTTCTTGTAGCGCGCCAGCACGTCGCCCATCGTGTAGTTGCGCACGTGGCCGATGTGGATGCGCCCGCTGGGATAGGGGAACATCTCCAGCACGTAGCTCTTGGGCTTGTCGGAATTGCTGTCGGCGCGGAAGGTCTGCGCCTGGTCCCAGGCGGTCTGCCAGCGCGAGTCGGCGCTCGCGGGATCGAAACGGGTGTCACTCATGGCGCCCCTGTTAGGGAATTCGCGCGCCAATGGAAGGCGCTTTGCGCGCCCCTGTTGCGAGACGCTTTAGCTGACGGCCTGGCGGCGCAGTTCGCGGGCCTTGGTGAGGATGATGTCCTCGAGGCGCTGGACCGTGGCGGCCTGCATCGGCGCATCGACCCAGGTTCCGCCCTGGCTGACCTGGCGGCTGGCGGCGACGCGCAGGGCATCGGCGCGCAGGTCCGAATCGAGGATGGTCACCGTGACCTTCACCCGTTCGCCCGGATTGCTCGGGTTGGCGTACCAGTCGGTGACAATCACGCCGCCGTTGCTGTCGGCCTGGAGCAGCGGGGCAAAGCTGACCGCGTCGAGCGCGGCGCGCCACAGGTAGGAGTTGACGCCGATCGTGGTGATCTGGGCCGCTGCCAGGTCCGCCTGCGGACGCTCCCGCCCACCGCATGCCGCAAGGCTGGCCGTGGCTGCAATCGCAACGGCGAGGGTTGCGGGGCGGCGAAGGTTTGCGAAAGCGCTCATGACAGTCCTTGGTATCCTGCAGGTTTATCGGCTCTATACCGCCTGCTCGCCTCGGAGCAAGGCATAGGGCCAGCGCGCTCCACACAGAGGTTTGCGGGTGAATGCGGGCTTAATCCGGTTCGGGAAAGAACGCCCGCGTCCCAAGTGCTTGTGGACACTTGGCAACACTTTTCGCCAATCGCAGCCCGACCCTGTGGAAAAGCTGGCCAAGGGGCACGGGGGTGCTACCTTGAAAGCAAGAGGGAACAAGACTCGCCCACAGACAAGGGCAGTCAGGAACCGTTCAGCGAGTTTCTGGCTTGTAGGGTCGAAACGTTAGAGGAAGTCCGTCCGTCATGGCACGCTCGGTGAAAAGTCAGGGTAAGGCGCGGTTCGCTCCCGCGGCGCTGGCTGTTGCCGGAATGGCCCTGGCGATCCCGGCGACCGGCCTTGCCGTTGTGCAGACCAGCACCGCCGCCGAGCTTCCCGAAACCGTTGCCTTCCTTCCGTTCACGCCCGCCAAGGTCGATCCGCAGCTCGCAGCGCGCGTCGCTGCCGTGATGGGCGAAGACGGCCTGCGCTTCACTCCGGCAAGCAAGCCGCTGCTGAAGCAGGATCGCACGGTGACCGTGGCGGTCCGCGTCGACGATGAAACCGCCCGCGCCATCTCGGTCCGCAACGCGATCGATTCGGTCGGCACCGCGGAAGGCCGCGAACGCGCCCTCGCGATTAGTTCGACCAGCTACAACCTCGGCATTGCCCGCGGCTACCAGAGCTTTGCACAGGCACCCAAGCCGGTGGCGATAAACGTTGGCGTGCGCGACATGGCGATGCCCGACCTCTCCGCCTTTGCCGTGGACGAGGACGAAAAGCCCGCCAACACCTCGCGCTTCGGTTCGCGCCTTGCGCTCGAATCGCAGGAAAACGCCGGCCGCTCGCCGCGCACCTTTGATGGCGCCAACAACCAGAGCGTCGACATCAGCACCTCTTACCGTGTGGTCGGCAGCCTTAACGTGACTGCCGGTGTTCGCCTGTCGAAGGACAGCAGCCGCCTCGCGCCGCTGACCGACGGGGTCGAAGACGACCAGGCCGTCTACGTCGGCACCCGCGTCAGCTTCTAATCAATTCGTCGAGAATACGGATGCGCTGCCGCCCGTGAGGGCGAATTGCCCTTGGCGCGCCCTGCCTCCCTGCCGTAAGCCCTAGTGGACGTTACGGAATGCTGGGAGAATCGACCATGTCACGTGTTGCCATCGTTACCGGAGGAACTCGCGGGATCGGCCGCGCCATCTGCGAACGCCTGCGCGACGAGCGCGGCTTCACCGTGGTTGCCACCTATGCCGGCAACGACGCAGCCGCCAAGGCCTTCACCGAGGAAACCGGCATCGCCACCGTCAAGTTCGACGTCGGCGACTTCGAAGCGGTACAGGAAGCCTGCAAGGCGGTCGCCGAAGAGCACGGCCCGATCGATTGCGTGGTCAACAACGCCGGCATCACGCGCGACGGCACGCTCCTGAAAATGAGCTACGAGGACTGGGATGCGGTGATGCGCACCAACCTTGGGGGCTGCTTCAACATGGCCAAGGCGACCTTCGCGGGCATGAAGGAACGCGGCTGGGGCCGCATCGTCAACATCGGCTCGATCAACGGGCAGGCCGGCCAGTACGGCCAGGTCAATTACGCCGCTGCCAAGAGCGGGATCCACGGATTTACCAAGGCGCTCGCCCAGGAAGGCGCGCGCTTCGGCATCACCGTGAACGCGATCGCCCCGGGCTATATCGACACCGACATGGTGGCCGCCGTGCCCGAGCCGGTGCTCGAGAAGATCGTCGCGAAGATCCCGGTCGGGCGCCTCGGCAAGGCCAGCGAGATCGCCCGCGGGGTCAGCTTCCTGTGCTCCGAACACGCCGAATTCGTCACCGGCTCGACCATGAGCATCAACGGCGGCCAGCACATGTACTAAGGGCCGCGCGGCGTCCCGGTCACTCGATCAGGAAGCCGACGACCTTCCATTCGCCGCCCTCGCGGGCCAGCGTGACACGTTCCGTCGCGCTGGGCTGGTTGGCAAAGCGGCTGGTGAAGGTCACCTCGCGGTAGCCGTGCGGCGGGGCGTTTAGGTAATGCTCGCCGGTCAGCTCGCGTGAAACAAGCGCTCCCAGCGGCGTGCGGACCTGCTGCGAGGCGCTGGCCCAGCCTTCGACGGTGTTGAGGTCGCGAAAGGCGGAGCCTGTGGCATCGTAGCTTGCCTGCCAGTCGGCAGCATCGACCAGTTCGAGCCATGCGCGCGCCGCGGCCTCGGTCGCCTCGTCGGCGGTCTGGAATTCGGTTGCCGGGCCAGCGGCGCCGGTCCCTGCATAGTGCGATGTGAAGATGAGGCCTGCGGCCAGTACGGTCAGCATGAGAGAAGCTCCTGCAATCCAGCGGCGGGCGGGATTGCCGGCCGTTGCAGCGCCTTCCTCGCTGGGGTCGGCCCTGGCGGCTTCCCCCAATCCTTTGGATACAGACTTTTCGGGTGTTCCGGCTTCGCGCTCGAACACCAGCCGCGCTGCTTCGCGGCTGCTGGTGACACCCAGCTTGCGCCGGGCCGCGCGCAAACGCTCGTTGATCGTATGGACGGAGAGCGACAGTTCCGCCGCCATCGACTTGGCATCGTGGCCGCGCACCATCAGGCGCAAGGTCGCCTTTTCCTTCTCGGTTAGCGCTTCGTAGCCGTCCGCCATCCTTGGGTGCCTAGGCGGCGCACGGTTCGTCGCACACCCCAAAAAAATCGTATCGCGCGCGGGCTGAGGCATGTAGGGCGCGCGGCCTATGGAAATGCCCCCCTACCACCCCCCCAAGAAGTATTCCGTCCGAATCGACGGCCACCGTACCTCCGTCAGCCTCGAACCCCTCTTCTGGGAAATGCTCTGCACCGCGGCCGCCGTGCGCGGGCAGTCGATCAACTCTCTCGTCGCGGAAATCGACGCGGAGCGCATCCGTGCCGAGACCCCGCCGGGCCTTGCCGGTGCCATCCGTATCTGGCTGGTCGCGCAGGAAACGGCCAAGCGCGAGGAGCCCAAGCGCCGCTCGCCCCTCGACGGACCGCCACCGCGCTGACCACCAGCTAGAAAACCGATACACCAACCAAAAAGGGGCGACCGCGAGGCCGCCCCTTGTTCGTTCTGCTGGCGCGCCGCGCTTAATACTTCGCGGTGGCGTCGCTTGCCGGATACGTCTCATCGAGCGCTTCGTCGGTCGCGCTCATAGGCGTGTGCGAGGTCGTCGAGGCGGCGCCCGCGTTACGGAACGCGCCTTCCGGTTCGCCATCGGCAAAGGCGACCCCGTTCTGGTCGACACGGTTCTTCTCGTAAAAACGGTATCCGGCATAGCCGACACCGGCCAATGCCAAGAGCTTGATAAGCATGGAAATAAACTCCTTCCTTTGCGACCCAACGGTTGGCGCGAAGGAAAGTGCCGGGCAAAATACCTAGTCGTCGCCGACCCGTTCTATGTCTGCGCCGACCAGCTGGAGCTTCTCCTCAAGCCGCTCATACCCGCGGTCGAGGTGGTAGAGGCGCCGCACGGTCGTCTCGCCCTTCGCCGCGAGGCCCGCGATCACCAGGCTCATCGAAGCGCGCAGGTCCGTGGCCATGACTTCGGCGCCGGTCAGCTCGACCGGGCCGCGCACGACCGCAGTGCGCCCCGTGGTTTCGATATCGGCGCCCATGCGCGCCAGTTCCGGCACGTGCATGAAGCGGTTCTCGAAGATCGTCTCCTTGAGCACGCTGGTGCCTTCCGCGCGGGTCAGCAGGCTCATCAGCTGGGCTTGCATGTCGGTGGCAAGGCCGGGGAAGGGCGCGGTGGTGAGGTTGTGGGCCTTCAGCGGACCGTCAGCGGCAACCGTAATGCCTTTCTTGTCGGTCTCGATCGTCACGCCAATGTTGCGCAGCGCGTGCAGGGTGGAACCCATGTCCCCCGCTTCCGCGCCTTCGAGGCGCACTTCGCCGCCGGTGATGGCGGCCGCACATGCGTAAGAGCCGGCCTCGATACGGTCGGGCATGACACGGTAGGTCGCCCCGTGCAGCTTGGGCACGCCATGGATGATGAGTTCGGACGAACCGATGCCCTCGATCTCGGCGCCCATGGCGACAAGGAGGTTGCACAGGTCAACGATTTCGGGCTCGCGCGCGGCGTTGCGCAGCACGCTGGTGCCGTTGCACAGCGTTGCGGTCATGACCGCGTTTTCCGTCGCGCCAACCGAAACGACAGGAAAGTCGAATTCCCCGCCCGGCAGGCCGCCGTCAGGCGCAGTGGCTTTCACATAACCCTGCGCCAGCTCGATATGCGCGCCGAAGGCTTCGAGCGCCTTCAGATGCAGGTCGATCGGACGGTTGCCGATCGCGCAGCCGCCCGGAAGCGATACGGTGGCCTCGCCCGTGCGCGCGAGCAGGGGGCCGAGCACGAGGATGGAAGCGCGCATCTTGCGCACCAGATCGTAGGGCGCGACCGAGCTGGTGATACGCATGGCTTCGAGCGTGACGTTGCGGCCGAATTCCTCCGGGCGCTTGCCGGGAATCGTGTGACTCACCCCGAACTGCGTCATCAGGTGCTGGAACCCGTCGATATCGGCAAGCCGCGGCAGGTTGCGCAGCGTCACCGCCTCTTCGGTCAGCAGCGCGCAGGGGATGAGCGTGAGGGCGGCGTTCTTGGCCCCGGAGATGGGAATCGTGCCCGAAAGGCGGTTGCCGCCGCGAATGATCAATTTGTCCATGTGTGTGCTTTACCCTCACGCGCCTTGCTGGCAAGCGTCACAACAGTGTCGCACCGCGCCGCCAAAGGCGTTTTGTCGAAATGTTCCTATGCGCCCAACCCGCAAAGCTGCACGTGAGCTCAGATGACCCAACATAAACCCATCAAGAAGGCCGTGTTTCCCGTAGCCGGCCTCGGCACCCGTTTTCTTCCTGCGACCAAGGCTATTCCGAAGGAATTGCTGCCCGTCGTCGACCGCCCGCTGATCCAGTACGCGGTGGACGA
The DNA here is from genome assembly GCF_019448255.1 of Qipengyuania flava. Lineage (NCBI taxonomy): Bacteria > Pseudomonadati > Pseudomonadota > Alphaproteobacteria > Sphingomonadales > Erythrobacteraceae > Qipengyuania > Qipengyuania flava. Next base: position 297,519 of record NZ_CP080410.1, on the reverse strand, counting down.
GGCGCGCGAAGCGGGGATCGAACAGATCATCTTCGTCACCGGCCGCGGCAAGACCGCGATCGTCGAACATTTCGACGTCGCGTTCGAGCTTGAGACCACGATGGGGGAGCGGGGCAAGGACCTGGGCGTGCTCGAACCCACCCGCGCCACGCCGGGCGACATCATCACCGTGCGCCAGCAGGTCCCGATGGGCCTCGGCCACGCGATCTGGTGCGCGCGCGCGATCGTCGGCGACGAACCCTTCGCCATCCTCCTGCCCGACGAGCTGATGATCGAGGCGAAGGGCGGCGGCACCGGCTGCATGAAGCAGATGGTCGAAGCCTATAACGAGGTCGGCGGCAACCTGATCTCGGTGCTCGAAGTGCCGGAAGAGGAAGTGTCGAGCTACGGCGTGATTGCGCCGGGCGAGACCAAGAGCGACACGCTCACCGAGGTAACCGGCCTGGTTGAGAAGCCGCCGGTGGCCGAAGCCCCGTCGAACAAGATCATTTCCGGCCGCTACATCCTGCAGCCCGAAGTCATGCGCGTGCTGGAAGACCAGGAAAAGGGCGCTGGCGGCGAGATCCAGCTGACCGACGCCATGGCCAAGATGATCGGCAACCAGGCCTTCCACGCGGTCACCTTTGCCGGCCGCCGTTTCGACTGCGGCAGCAAGACCGGCTTCGTGGAAGCCACGCTCGCCCTCGCGCTCGAACGCGAGGACATGGGCGAGGAAGTCCGCGCGATCGCCCAGCGCCTGCTGAGCGAATAGGCACGAAAAAGGGGGCGCCGCAGCGCCCCCTTCCCGTTTCAGCACGATGGCTGAGCGGCGTCAGGCCGCCGGCGCATCGTCCGTCTTTGCCTCGCCTTTGCCCGTGGGGGCAGTAGCTTCGGCTTCGGCTTCCTCGACCTGCTCGGCAATATCCTCGAGCACTTCGGCAAGCCGCGGCGCGGTTTCGGCCGCAGCCGGACCTTTGACGAGGCTGTCGAGCGAGGAGCCGTCGAGGCCCAGCTCTTTCATCAGCCCGTCGAGCACCGGAGCCTGCGCGCGGTAGGCAAGCGCGGCGCTGACGGCATCGCTGGCGAGGTTGCCCGAGCCGCCGGCAGAGGCCGGTGCGCCCGCGCTGCCGCCGCCCTGCGTAAGCCCGTCGACCTGGACGATCTTGATCGAATCGATCGCTTCCATGGGCTTCGCGCTTTCGCGGATGACCTCGGGCAGGACCTTCAGGAGCGCCATCTTGGTCTGCAGGCTGATCTGGTCCGACGACAGGATGTTCGCTGCCTCGTTGATCGCCTGCTGACCGGCAGCCTCGACCTCGAAGCGGACACGGGCAGCTTCGGCCCGCAGCTTCTCGGCCTCGGCCTCACCCTGGGCTTCCAAACGCAGGGCCTCGGCGCGGTTGGAGGCCGCTTCCTTTTCGGCCTGGGCTTCGACCTTCACGCCGATCGCGTCGCGCTCTGCCTGCTTCGAAGCCTCGATCAGCTCGATGCGCTTCATACGCTCGGCAATCTCGGTCTCGCGGCTGGTCGAGACCTGCTCTTCGGCAGCAACGGCCTTGGCGCGGGCCTCGTCGGCTTCCGCCTTGGCCTGGCTTTCCTCGCGGCTCTTGTTCTGGACCGCGATCTGCTGCTCCTGACGGGCGATCTCGAGCGCACGCTGCTGGTCGATCCGAGCCTCTTCGACGAGACGGTCGGCTTCGATCTGCTGAGCATCGACCTGCTTCTTCGCCTCGATCCGGGCGGCATCCGCCTCGCGGGTCCGCTCCGCCTGTTCGCGGGCGATTTCCGAGCTCTGCGCGGCACGCCGCACTTCGACCTCGCGTTCCTGGGCGAGGCGCGCGTATTCCTTGTCGCGCGAGATTTCGAAACTGCGAGCATCGGCCTCGAGGTTCTTCGTCTCCATCTGCACGCGCGTGTCCTGCTCGATGTCGTTGCGCAGTTTCTTGCGCGCCTCGATCTGCTCGGTCAGCTTGGTGAGACCTTCGGCGTCGAAGGCGTTGTTGGCGTTGAAGTGCTCGATGCTGGTCTGGTCGAGACCGGTCAGCGAGACCGATTCCAGCTCCAGGCCGTTCATGGCGAGGTCGTTGGACGAGACCTGCTGCACCTTCTGGACGAAGTCGGCACGCTGCTCGTGTAGCTCGTTCATCGTCATGCCGGCCGCGACCGAGCGCAGCGCGTCGACGAACTTGCCTTCGACGAGGTCCTTGAGCATTTCCGGCTGCATCGTGCGCTGGCCGAGCGTCTGCGCGGCCATGGCGATGGCTTCGCCGTCGGGCTTCACGCGGACGTAGAATTCCGCCTTCACGTCGATCCGCAGGCGGTCGAGCGTGATGAGCGCTTCCCCGTCACGGCGCACGACGCTGAGCACCAGCGTGTTCATGTTGACCGGCATGGTTTCGTGGAACACCGGCAGGACCAGCGCACCGCCGTTCATGACGACCTTCTCGCCGCCGACCCCGGTCCGCACGAAGGCGATTTCCTTCGAGGCGCGGCGATAGAGGCGCGTCAGCGTGAAGGCGATGATGAGGAAGAGGGCGAATCCGCCGCCACCCCAGATGACAATGTCGGGTAGGTTTTCCATGGCTTCTCCTTGTTGTTATTCGGTGGGGGACAGGCGGCGTTCAGCCAGCGCTGTCGCGTAAAAAAGGTCGCCTTCGCGGCGTACGAGCAGGACATCGTCGCCTGCGTGGAGCTCGGCCGAGGCCTCATGCGGTTCGACCATCACGTAATGGGCGTGCCCATGCGCATCGCGCACCCGGGCCCGCGCGGGCGAGGCGGCGCGTGCCACCCCGTCGGTAATCGTGGCGCGGCGGCCGACAAGGCTTGCCGTGGAGACCGCCGTGGTCTCGTCTTGCGGCAGGATCGCACCGAGCGGGCGCACCAGCGCGCCGGTAACCGGCAGCGCCGCGCCGCCGGCCAGGACGCTTGCCAGGAGGGCGTGCAGCGGGCCACCGGTCAGGCTTTCGGCAAGAGCCTGCCCGCTCACGCCGATCGCGGCGAAAAGCAGCAGGTAGACCGCCAGCCAGATGGTGTACGGGACGCGGCCGATGCCGAGCAGGGAGAACAGCCCGTCGAGCGGACCCGCGGCAAGGCCATCCTTGCCATCGGCGTCGAGATCGACATCCGCATCCCCGCCCAGCGCATCGGCAAGGCCGATGGCCTGCACGATGGCCAGCAGCACCATGACCAGCAGCGCAGCTGCGAAGGGCATGTTGTGCGGTTCGAAAATGGTCATGTTTGCCCCCTCTCTCAGGCGCAGGACTTTACGCTCTCGCCTGCGGGGCGAAAGCCTATCGTCCTACTGTTGTAGTCATGTCATTCACCTAGCAGAAAGGCGCCCGATTTGCCAGAACAATCGGAAAACATCGTGCCGATTTTTCCCGCGATCACGGGGGTTTGGTTAATTCAGCCCCGCTGAAGGCGCGAGCCTCCGATCAGGCCGGTTTCACCCGCAGGGGGAGCGCTTTCAGGCCGCCGACGAAGGTCGATTTGGAGCGTGCCGGCTCCCCCGCCAGCTCGACGCTGTCGATCCGGTCGAGCAGCGTTTCGAACAGGATGCGCATTTCCAGCCGGGCAAGGTGGAGGCCGAGGCACTGGTGGGCACCTGCCCCGAAGGCGAGATGGCGGTTGGGGCTGCGCGCCGCGTCGAACCGGCGCGGATCGTCGAAATGCGCCGGATCGTGGTTAGCCGCGACATAGTTCATCATCAGCCAGTCGCCCTTGGCAATCGGCTGCCCGCCGACCTCGGTGTCTTCCGCCGCAGTGCGCATGAAGTGCTGCACCGGCGTCGTCCAGCGGATCGCCTCTTCCACGATGCCCGGCAGGAGCGAGCGGTCCGCCTTGACCTTGGCCCATTGCTCCGGGTCTTGCGCCAGCGCGAGCATGGCGCCGGCCGTGCTGGCGCTGGTCGTGTCGTGCCCGGCGGCGGCGAGGATGATGTAATAGCCCATCATGTCGCGGTCGTTCAAAGGCTCGCCGTCGATCACCGCATTGGCAATGGTGCTGGCAACATCGCCGGTCGGGTTCGCGCGGCGCTCGGCGGTGAGCTTGGCGAAATAGGCCTCGAAATCGGCGACTGCGCCCGCCACGAGCTGGGTGATCGCCTCGGGCGGCAAGTCCTTGATGCCCGACTGGTTGAGGTCTTCATCCGAGCCGCCGAACAGCTGCTGGGTAAGCATCAGCATGCGCGGCTCGTCTTCCTCGGGCACGCCCATGATCTGCATCACCACATGCAGCGGATAGGGCGCGCTGACGGTCTTGACGAAATCGACCTCCTCGCCCGCTTCGAGCAGGCGGTCGACTGCCGCACTGGCGATGCCGCGAATCTCGTCCTCGACCGTGCGCAGGTTCTTGGGCATGAACCATTCCTGCGTCAGCTTGCGGTATTTCATGTGGATCGGCCCGTCGAAGGTGACGAGGCTGGCGACCATGTGCTCGCTGCCGCCGGTCATCGCCTTGGCGAATTCGATCCCCTCGGTCAGGCTGAAGACGACCGTGTGCGGGTTGTTGAGGAAGGTCGCGTTGTCCTTCGACATGCGCATGACATCGTCATAGCGCGTGACCAGCCAGAAGGGCGGGTGGACGAGATCGTCCTCCGGCTCGACCCAGGCCACGGGTTTCTCTTCGCGCAGCCGGTCGAAGGTATCTAGGATGCCGTCCCACTGGGCGTAGCTTTCCGGGTCGATCACGGCGCGGGCGGTGGCCGGATCAAGGCGCGGCTTGTCCTGCGTCGCCATCACGCGGTCTCCTTCGCCATGCGCTCATACTCGTCGCGCAGCTCGCGCTTGTAGAGCTTGCCATTGGCCTCACGCGGCAGATCGGGTCGGAAGTCGAACAGCTTTGGCATCTTGATCTTGGCAAGGCTCGGCGCGAGGAAATCGCGCAGCTCGGCCTCGAGCGCCTCGCCCGCCTCGCCCATGTCCATCGGTTGCACGACCGCCACGACCTTCTCGCCGAAATCGGGACACGGCGCGCCGATCACGGCGGCGTCCATCACCTTGTCATGCGTGACGAGAAGGTTCTCGATCTCCTGCGGGTAGATGTTCACCCCGCCAGAGATGATCATGTGGCTCTTGCGGTCGGTGAGGAAGAGATAGCCGTCCTCATCCAGGTGGCCGATATCGCCCAGGGTCATCCAGCCCTTGGGATGCATCGCATCGGCGGTCTTTTCCGGATCGTTGTGATAGGTCGGTATGAGGTCGTTTTCGAAGAACAGCAGGCCATCGGTCCCGGCGGGCAGTTCCTTGCCCTCCTCGTCGCAGACGTGGATCTTGCCATAGATCGCCTTGCCGACGGAGCCGGGGTGCTCGAGCCAGTCCTCGCTCTTGATCATCGTCATGCCGATACCTTCGGACCCGGCGTAATATTCGATGATGATCGGCCCCCACCATTCGATCATCTCGCGCTTGATCGGCACCGGGCAGGGCGCGGCGGCGTGGATCGCGCGCTGGTGGGTCGAAAGGTCGTATTTCGTGCGCACGGCGGGGTCGAGCTTGAGCATGCGCACGAAGTGTGTCGGCACCCACTGGCTGTCGGTCACGCCGTACTTCTCGATAGCGGCCAGCGCCTGTTCCGGATCGAACTTTTCGATCACGATCACGGTTCCGCCCAGCCGGTGGACGGTGGTGCACCAGGCCAGCGGCGCGGCGTGGTAGAGCGGCGCGGGCGAGAGATAGACCATGCTGCCGTCGGTCGGCCAGCCGGCGCCCATCACGGCAAGGCCGGTGAGCGGCGTAGCCTGCTGCACGTCGGGATCGGTCGGCGGCGCGGGGCGCACGCCCTTGGGGCGGCCGGTCGTGCCGGAGGAGTAGAGCATGTACTGGCCGGGCTGCTGGTCGGCGATGGCCTCCGCCGGCTGCGCATCCAGCGCTGCTTCGAAATCCTCCTCGCCCTCGCCACCGACGATCAGCTGCGGGAGGTCCGGGCATTCGCTGCGGATGCCGTCGAGCACCTCGCCGGCAAAATAGGTCGAGGTAAGGAGCAGCTTCGCATCGCTGTCCTGGAGGATGTAGCAGATCTCAGGTGCGGTCAGCCGGGTCGAGATCGGCACCATCATGATACCGCAACGCTGCGCGCCCCATACGAGCGGCAGATAGTGCCGGTTGTTCTCCATCAGGATCGCGACGTGATCGCCCTGGCCGAGACCCCGTGCACGCACCAGCTGTGCAAAGCGGTTCGCATAGGCGTCCAGCTCGCCATAGGTCATCGTCTCGCCGCTGCCGGCCATGATGATCGCGGGATGGTCGGGGCGCGTCTGCGCGTGGGTGATGGGGTGCATCGTGTCTCTCTCCTTGCCGTCGGTCCGTCGTTTTCGCGGACTCATCCGGTTGCGCAAAGAAACCTACCCAACCCATTGCTGCGGGCAAGAAAAAAGGCGGCGGGATCTGCTCCCGCCGCCTGTTTTCGCGACATACGCTGTTGGACGTGCGATTATTCGTCGTCGCCGCCGCCCTGGCCGCCGGTGCCGGTGGCGAGTGCGAAGGCGCGCTGGGCTTCCGATTCGACCATGTAGGGGATCGGGTTCACGGCCTTGCCGTTGATGCGGACTTCGTAATGGAGGTGCGGGCCGGTCGAACGCCCGGTCGAGCCGACGTAGCCGATGAGGTCGCCCTTTTCGACACGCTCGCCAGCCTCGACCGTGATGCGCGACATGTGCGCGAAGCGGGTCTGGAGGTTCGCGCCGTGTTCGATCGAGACATACTTGCCGTAGCTCGAGAACCACTGCGCCTTGCTGACATAGCCGTCGGCGGTGGCGTAGATCGGGGTACCGGTCGGGGCAGCAAGGTCGACGCCCTTGTGGCTGCGGCGACCGCCGAGAACCGGGTGGGTGCGCATGCCGTAGTCGCTGGTCAGGCGGGCATCGTCGAGCGGCATGCGCGACGGCACGGAAACCTGCGTGGCGGCCGGGGTCGAGCGGTCGAGCTCGTCCCACTTGGCGAACAGCTGCTGGAACTGCGCGTCGTTGCCGGTTTCTTCGGTGGTGGCGACCGTGCTCAGGTCAATGGCACCGACCGCAACGGCGGTGTTGGTGTCCTGCGCCTGCACCGGAGCGGCGGCGATACCGAGAGCGGCTGCAGCCGAAACGATGGCAAGCTTGGTGAGCTTGGTAATCATGCTAACCCGTCCAATTGGCGCTGTTCCGCGCCTTTCGATCCCTGGCAAATCGACGGTCCCGCGCCGTTTCGCCTTAATTTTTGTCACTGCCGGAACCCCCCGGCGTTGCGTGAGTTTGGGTTATGGGTGAAAAAGTTAATCAGGCAATAGGCGCGTAGAAGTCTCGCGGCAGGCCGCCTGCCAAACGCGCTGAGTCGTTGAACGGCCCTTTCAACCCTCCCGAAAAATGATTTTCGACAAGATTTCGCCACGTTTCCCGTGGGTTATCGCCGCGTTTCGCGCAAATGGCGTGAAAATGCTTGGAGCCGGCGGCGACGTGCCGGATTTCGTCGTCAAGGATTCGTTTGAGAATTTTCGCCCCGTTTTCATCACCTTGCGCCTGCACCCGCTCCAGCGTTGCCGGCGTGACGTCGAGACCGCGCGCTTCCAGAACCATGGGAACGATCCCAAGACGAGCTGCGACGTCGCCTGCGGTGTCCTGAGCCGCGCTCCACAGCCCGTCGTGCGCAGGCAACGCTCCGTAGGACGAACCGAGCGAATCGAGTTTGCGGGCGATCAGCGCGAAATGCATCGCCTCGTCGGCGGCGACCTGGAGGAAGTCCGATACGAACTCCTCTCCCATCGCCTCTCCGAACCGCCCGGCCATGTCGAGCGCGAGGTCGATGGCGACGAATTCGATATGCGCGAGCGCGTGCCACAACGCGATCCGGTTGCGCTCGGACCCCATCTTGCCGCGCTTGGGCATGTCTCGCGGAGGCAGCAGCTCCAGCTCCTCGGGCCAGGCCGGCCGGTCCGGCATGGCGACGTCGAAGGTGAAGCCAAGCCGCCCCAGCCGCCAGTCACGCGCGACCTGTCGCGCGGCGAAGACCTTCGCGGTTGCCTCCCCGGTCAGCAGCGCCGCGCGAATGGCCGTAGCGAGACTCCGATGCTCTGGCGTCATGCGGCGCGGGCGGCCTCGAGCACCTCTTCGGCGTGGCCCTTGACCTTCACCTTGGGCCAGACGCGCAGGATCGTGCCATCGGCGCCGATCAGGTAAGTCGAGCGGACCATGCCCATGAAGGTCTTGCCGTACATCTTCTTTTCCGCCCACACGCCGAGCTCGTCGGACAGGCCACCCTCTTCCGCGTCGGTCGCGAGGTCGACCGTGAGGTCGTGCTTGGCGATGAAGTTCTGGTGCTTCTTGGCCGAATCCTTGCTGACGCCAAGCAGGTAGGTGCCAGCGGCCTCGAAATCGGCCTTCATCGCTGTGAAGTCCTTGGCTTCGGTGGTGCACCCCGGCGTGTTGTCCTTGGGATAGAAGAAGATCACCGCCTTCTTGCCCGCAAGGTCCGCCTTGGTCACCGTGCCGCCATCGGGCGTTTCCATCGAGAAATCGGGAAAGGCGTCGCCTTCGCCATAGGTCGTGCTCATTGGTTTATCTCCAGCGTCTCACCAAACACATCCTGCCATACCGCCGCGACGTCAGTGCGAGCTGCGCCCAGCCGTTCGATCAGGCAGGGGTAATCCTCGCACCCGCTCTGCCGCGCCAGCAGCAGGGCGGCGGCGGGGTTAGGGCGCTCAAGGTCGGGCGCGAGAAGCCGCGTACCGACCAGCAGCCGCGTCATCAAGCCATGCGCATCGGCCATGGCCTGCGGAAGGCGTCCGGCTGCCACCAGCGCAGCAAGGGCCTCGCCCAGATCCGGCGTCAGCGCTTCGTGGTCGCGCAGCTGGAGCAGGTGGACGATGAACTCGATATCGACGAGCCCGCCGCGCAACAGCTTGGCGTCGAGCGGCCCCTTGGGCTGCTTGTGCGCTGCCATCTCGCTGCGCATCTTCAACGCGTCGACGCGCAGCGTATCGGGGTCGCGATCGCAGTGCAGGATTGACGTCACGACCGCATCGACCTCGCTTTTCGCCGCATCGCTCGCCACCAGCACGCGCGCCCGGGTGAGCGCCATGTGCTCCCAGGTCCAGGCGTCTTCGCGCTGGTAGCGGGCGAAGCTCTCGACGCTCACAGCGAGCGGGCCCTGGTTGCCCTGAGGCCGCAGCCTTGTGTCCACTTCATAGAGCGCGCCCTGTGCGGTCGGCACGCTGAGCGCGGCAGTGACCCGCTGGGCGAGGCGGTTGAAGTAGAGCGTCGCACCAAGCGGGCGCGGCCCGTCGGATTCGCCCTCGTGCGTGCCGGTAAACAGGTAGATGATGTCGAGGTCCGACGCGTGGGTCAGCACGCCGCCGCCCAGTCGTCCGAGGCCGAGGATGACCAGCTCGCTGCCCTCGATCCGCCCGTGCTTGGCGGCGAACTCCTCCTCTGCCGCCTCCAGCGCGACCTGCATCGCCGCCTCCGCCGTGCGCGAGAGGCCGCCGGCGATCGCCAGCGGGTCGTGCGCGGCCTCGATCAGCTGGACGCCCAGCGCAAAGCGCGTCTCGCCGGTGACGACGCGTAGCCGGTCGAGGCGCATCTCGTAATCGTCGCCGCGCTCGCGCTGGGCCATGAGCGCGGCCAGCTCCTCGACACTGCCGGGCAGGTCGAGCGCCGTACGATCGATCAGCGCATCGAGCAGTTCGGGACGCCGCGCCAGCTCGTCGGCCAGCGGCGGGGCGAGGGTGAGACAATCGGCGAGCAGGGCGAAGAGCCCGGGGCGCGCCTCGAGCAGGCGGAACAGGTTTATCGCGCTGGGCAGGCGCGCCAGCAGGCTTTCCCAGCGCACCGCCGCGGCCTGCGGATCGGGCGATGCCGCGAGCGAGGCGACAAGGTCGGGCCGGATCGCCTCGAAGGCGCCAAGCGCCGCAGCGCTGCGCAAGGCAGGGTACTGCCCCTGCGTCCAGTCGGCCACGCGCGCGGCGAGCTCGGCCGGCACTTCGGGCGCTGCGTCATCCTCCACCACAACATGCGGTGCGCTCTTGGGGACCGAGACCCGGTCCTCGTCGAGCAGCGCGTCGAAACGCTCGGCCACGGGGCGGGCGAGCTCCGCCACATGCGCGGTCAGCGCGTCGCCATCGACCAGCCCGTGCAACCGCGCCGCCGCGTCGAGCGCCTCGCCAGCAGGCAACGTGTGCGTCTGCTGGTCGCCCACCATCTGCAGGCGGTGTTCGATCACGCGCAGGCCGTCGTAGCTTTCGCCCAACTCACGCGCGCAATCGGCCGAGATACGGCCCGTCTCGGCCAGCGCATCAAGCGCAGCGCGTGTGCCCCGCACCCGCAGGACGGGATCGCGCCCGCCATGGATAAGCTGGTGCGTCTGGGCGAAGAACTCGACCTCCCGAATGCCGCCGCGGCCGAGTTTCAGATTGTAGCCGGGCTGCGGCACGCCGGGCCCTTGCTGCTGGTCGCGGATGCGGTGCGTCAGGCGGCGGATCTCGTCGATTGCCCCGAAATCGAGACTGCGGCGCCAGACGAAGGGGCGGATATGGTCGAGGAAGGCCTCGCCCGCAGCGATGTCGCCGGCGCACGCCCGCGCGCGGATATAGGCCGCGCGCTCCCACGCCAGCGCCGAGCTTTCGTAATGGGTGATCGCCGCATCCAGCGGGATGGCCAGCGGGCTGACCTCCGATGCTGGCCGCAGCCGCAGGTCGACGCGAAAGACGTAGCCTTCGCTTGTCACCTCCGACAGCATGCGGACCACTTCGCGCGCATAGCGCTGGGCCGCCTCGCCCGGTTCGTCGCGCTCGCGCCGGGGCAGCGTTTCAGGATCGTAGAGCAGGATCGGGTCAATATCGGAAGAGTAGTTCAATTCGCCCGCCCCGTGCTTGCCGAGCGCCAGCCCGATGAAGCCATCGGGCGCGGCATCGGGCACCCGCCGCGCGACCGCAGCGGCCATCGCCGCGTGCAGCGCGCGGTCGGCGAAGGTCGACAGCTCGCGCATCACTTTCGCAAGGTCGAATGCACCGGCGAGGTCCCCGATCGCCAGCACCAGCGCAAGGCTGAGGCGCTGGCGGCGCAGGGCGGTTGCCGTATCGCCTTCGGGCAGGTCCTTCGCCCGGAGCAGCGCGGCCTCGCCTTCTCCTGCGGCCAGCAGCTCGGCAAGCTCGCCGCGCCGCTCCAGCGCGCGGGCCAGGAAGGGCGCGTTTTCGCGGGCGCGGGTGAGGGCAGAGGACCAGTCGGCAGCCATGGCGCATCCCCTGCCGCCCGCGAGCCGCGCGCGCAAGCTTGCCCTTCGCCGCCACCCGCGCCTAGAAGCGCTCGCACAACAGCAATCCCACGAGAGGACCCTCCCGATGAAACGCCTCGCACTAGCCGCCCTTCCGGCGCTGCTGCTCACCGCCTGCCAGGACCTCGGCTCGGCCGGGGGCGGCGCGGATGCGCTCGACCTGCCCGATGTCGCCGACGGCACCATCTCCGAAGAGACCATGAAGCGTGTGACCGAGCGCCTCGCCTCCGACGAATTCGAAGGCCGCGCGCCGGGCACCGAAGGCGGGGCGAAGACGATCGCCTACCTGATCGAGGAGTTCGAGAAGGCGGGCCTTTCGCCAGGCAACAACGGCAGCTGGGTGCAGGACGTGCCGCTGGTAGAGATCACCGGCAAGGAGTTTGCCCCGCTGACCATCGCAGGCGCCGAGACCGGGGACATCGAGCTCGCCTATTCGACCGACTGGGTCGGCGTGACCTACCGCGAGGAAGTGCAGACCTCGCTTGAGGACAGCGAGCTGGTCTTTGTCGGCTACGGCGTCAACGCGCCCGAGCGCGGCTGGAACGACTACGAAGGCCTCGACATGACCGGCAAGACCGCGGTCATCCTGGTCAACGATCCCGACTACGGCACCGAAACCCTCGAAGGCCCGTTCAACGGCAAGGCGATGACCTATTACGGCCGCTGGACCTACAAGTTCGAGGAAGCCGGCCGCCAGGGCGCGGCGGGCGCCATCATCATCCATGACACCGAACCGGCCAGTTACGGCTGGAACGTCGTCGAGAGCAGCTGGTCGGGCCCGCAGGCCTACGCCTCGCGCGGGGACAACCCGCCGCCGATGACGCAGGTCAACGGCTGGATGCAGAAGGAAAAGGCACGCGAAGTTCTGGCCGCCGCCGGCCAGGATCTCGACGCGCTTATGGCCGCTGCGCGCGAAAAGGATTTCGAAGCCGTGCCGCTGGGCCTCACCGCCTCGACCAGTTTTCGCAACGACATCCGCACCTTCGCCTCGAAGAACGTGATTGGCATCCTCGAAGGCAGCGAACGTCCGGACGAATACGTCCTCCACACCGCGCACTGGGATCATCTCGGCCGCTGCACCCCGGCACCCGATGGCGACGATATCTGCAACGGCGCGGTCGACAACGCGACCGGCACCGCCGCTCTGGTCGCCCTTGGCGCGGCGCATGCGGAAGCCGGTCCTGCGGCCCGCACGCTGGTGTTCCTCGCGGTCACCGCCGAAGAATCGGGCCTGCTGGGCGCCGACTATTACGCCGCCAACCCCGTCTTCCCGCTCAACCAGACGGTCGGCGGTATCAACATGGATGCCTTCCTGATGGCGGGCGCGGCGAAAGACGTGACTGTTGTAGGCCCGGGCAAGTCGCAGCTGGACCTGTTCCTCGACAAGGCGCTGATGAACGATGACCGTGTCACCACGCCCAACCCGAACCCGGAAGCGGGCTATTACTACCGCTCGGACCACTTCGCCTTCGCCAAGCGCGGCGTGCCAATGCTCTATCTCGACGGCGGCGAAGACCTCGTCGAGGGCGGCACCGAAGCCGGTGCGGCGGTCGCGAAGGACTATCGCGACAACCGCTACCACGGGCCCAAGGACGAATACGATCCGAACTGGGACTGGTCGGGCGTGATGGCCGACCTTGCGCTGTTCTACCGCATCGGCCGCATGCTCGCCGACAGCACCAGCTGGCCCAACTGGGTCGAGGGTGACGAGTTCAAGGGCACCCGCGATGCGAACTGCGCCGAAGACGGCGCAGGCTGCGCCCCCGCCTGACGCGTAAGACGGAGAGCCGATCCATGGCCTTCATGATGCCGCCCGAATGGGCGCCGCAGGACTGGCTGTGGATCGGCTTCCCGCACGACGCGGACGAATGGCCCGAGGTCCTGCCCCGGGCGCAGGAGCAGATCGCCGCTTTCGCCAACGCGGTCGCCGAGAGCGGGCAGGAGGTCCGCCTGCTGGTCCGCGACGCCGCCAATGAAGCGCGCGCTCGGCAACTTGTCACCGGGGCCGTGAAACTCGAACGGCGGACCTATGGCGATGTGTGGCTGCGCGACACCGGGCCGCTGGTGCTCTGCGATGAAGAGGGCAACCGCTCTGCCCAGCGCTTCGGCTTCAACGGCTGGGGCGGAAAATATCTGATGGAAGGCGACCAGACCGTCGGGGCCGAGCTGGCGCAGGACGCGGGCCTGCCGCTGGAGGTCGCCGACTGGATCCTTGAAGGCGGGGCGATCGACGGCGATGGCACCGGCCTTGTCGTCACCACCGAGCAGTGTCTCCTCAACCCGAACCGCAACCCGCAGCTCTCGCGCGAGGAGATCGAACAGCGTCTCATGCGCGACCTCGGCTTCACCCGCGTGCTGTGGCTCGGCGATGGGCTCATCAACGACCACACCGACGGCCATGTCGACAATCTCGGCCGCTTCATCGCCGCGAACACGCTGTGCCTCCCGCGCGCGACCGGCGCGAACGATCCCAACGCCGAAATCTACGTCGATGCGAAACGCCGGGCGCAGGAAGCGGGCGTGGCGGTGAAGGAGATACCTTCCCCCGGCCTCGTCACCAGCGGCGACTACGTGGAACCCGCAAGCTACGCCAATTTTGCGATCACCAGCCATCTCGTCGTGGTGCCGACCTTCGGCAGCCCGCACGATGCGGACGGGGTGGCGGCCATTGCCGAGCTCTTCCCCGACCGCGCCACCGTGGGCCTTCCCGGCGACGCGGTGCTGGCCGGCGGCGGCGGTTTCCACTGCGCAAGCCAGCAAATGCCCGCCGCCGGGTGGAAGCCTTAACGCTTCGTTAGGGATTGCAGCCGAGAATGGGCGCATGGCCAAAGCTATCGCTCTTGCTCGCACTCATGTCGCCCCGCTGCCGGTGGCCGACATCGCCCGTGCGCTGATCGTGAGCGGCTGCGGCCTCGCGCTGGTCCTTGCCGGACCGGTCCTGCCCTTCTAATTTCCTAGACCAGTCGCACCAGCGCCGCGAGCGCCGCTCCGCCGAGGATGACGCCCACGGCCGCGCGCCAGAGCGTGTCGCCGATCTTGCCTGACGAGAGGTCGCCCAGCCGGTTGCCGATCAGCACGGCGGGAAACAGCAGCGCGGCAAGCAGCGGCAAGCGCCAGGCAAGCAGGCCGAGCGCCGCGCCCGACACCAGCCCCGCAAACGACGCGATCGTGAAGATCAGCATCATCGAGGTCTTGGCCGTTTCGCGCGGGATATCGCGGCCCACGTAATAAGGCACGACCGGCGGGCCGGGCATGCCCGCATAGCCGGTCATCAGCCCGCTCAGCACGCCCACCCCGCCTGTGGCAACCGCGCCCGGCTCGGCGCCCGACCGCTTGGGCAGCAGGACAGCAAGGAAGGCCGACAGCGCGATCATCGCGATCAGGAAGCGGGCAAGGTCCGCGCTCGTGACCGACAGGCCGTAAAGGCCGAGCGGGGTGAACAGCACGACCAGCCCGGCGATCCGCCAGGCGGTTTTCTCAGCCCCGCGAACAAGCCGCTTCGCTTCGGAAAGGCCGATGAAAAGCGACAGGAAGTTTGCCAGCAAGACGGCTTCCACCGGCGGCAGCGCGAGCGCGAGGATCGGCACCAGCAGGATCGCCATGCCGAACCCCGTGAGCCCGCGAACATAGGCCGAGCCGAGCGCCGCGACGAGCGCCGCCCCGATTTGCCAGGGTGCATAGGCCGCCAGCAGCTCCACCGACCGACCTCAGCCCTTTCTAGCGCAGGTCGGGCGGCGTGGCGGCGTCGCGGATCATGGCGATGGCCTCGTCGAGGCTCATCACCCGCTGCTCCTTCTCGCCCAGCGTGCGTACGGCGACGGTGCCTTCCTCGGCCTCGCGCTTGCCGACGACCAGCAGGTGCGGAACCTTGGCGAGGCTGTGTTCGCGCACCTTGTAGTTGATCTTCTCGTTCCTGAGATCGCTGCCGACACGGATGCCCGCCGCTTCCAGCTTGGCGACCGCTTCCTTGGCGTAATCGTCCGCGTCCGAAACGATGGTCGCAACCACCGCCTGCGTCGGGGCGAGCCACACCGGAAGGCGCCCGGCGAAGTGTTCGATCAGGATGCCGATGAAGCGCTCGTAGGAACCGAAGATCGCGCGGTGCAGCATCACCGGACGGTGCTTCTCGCCGTCTTCACCGACATAGCTTGCATCGAGCCGTTCGGGCAGGACGCGGTCGCCCTGGATCGTACCGACCTGCCAGGTGCGGCCGATCGCATCGGTGAGGTGCCATTCGAGCTTGGGTGCGTAGAAAGCGCCCTCGCCTTCCAGTTCTTCCCAGCCGAACTCCTCGCTCATCATGCCGGCTTCTTCGACCGCGTCGCGCAGCTCCTGTTCGGCCTTGTCCCAGTCCGCGTCCGAGCCCAGGCGCTTTTCGGGGCGCAGGGCGAGCTTGATCGCGAAACTGAAGCCGAAGTCCTTGTAGACCTCCGCTGCGAGGCGGCAGAAGGCGCGAACTTCCTCGACCACCTGAGCCTCGGTGCAGAAGATATGCGCATCGTCCTGCGTGAACTGGCGCACGCGCATCAGGCCGTGGAGCGCGCCATGCGGTTCGTTGCGGTGGCAGCAGCCCATTTCGCCCAGCCGGATCGGCAGGTCGCGGTAGGAGGTGATGCCCTGCTTGAAGACCAGCACATGGGCCGGGCAGTTCATCGGCTTGATCGCCATCCAGTCGGCATCGGCTGCGACCGTGGGTGAGGCAGCGCCGTCGCTCTCTTCATCGACCTCCGGCACCATGTCGGGCACGGCGAACATGTTTTCCGCATATTTGCCCCAGTGACCGGACTGCTCCCACTGGCGCACGTCCATCAGCTGCGGCGTCTTGATCTCGCGGTAGCCCGCGCCGTCCATCTTGCGGCGCATATAGGCTTCCAGCTCGCGCCAGATGCGGTAGCCCTTGGGGTGCCAGAAGACGCTGCCGTGGGCTTCTTCCTGCAGGTGGAAGAGGTCCATCTCGCGGCCCAGCTTGCGGTGGTCCCGCTTGGCGGCCTCTTCCAGCCGCATGAGGTGGGCATTGAGCTGCTTCTTGTTGAGCCAGCCCGTGCCGTAGATGCGCGTGAGCTGCGCATTCTTCTGGTCGCCGCGCCAGTAGGCACCGGCGACGCGCATCAGCTTGAAGGCCTGCGGATCGAGCTTGCCGGTCGAGGCAAGGTGCGGGCCGCGGCACATGTCGAGCCAGTCTTCGCCCGACCAGTAAACCGTCAGCTCTTCGTCCTCGGGCAATTCCTTGGCCCATTCGGCCTTGAACACTTCGCCTTCGGCTTCCCACTTGTCGATCAGCTGCTGGCGGCTCCACACTTCGCGGCGCAGCGGCTTGTCGGCCTTGATGATCTCGCGCATCTTTTCCTCGATCGCGGGGAGATCGTCCATGCTGAACGGCTCGCGCGTCTCGGGCGCTTTCACATCGTAGTAGAAGCCATCGTCCGTCGCCGGGCCGAAGGTGATCTGCGTGCCCGGCCACAGCGCCTGCACCGCTTCTGCGAGCACATGCGCAAAGTCGTGGCGCGCGAGTTCGAGCGCGTCCTCCTCGTCGCGGCTCGTCACCAGCGCGAGCTCTGCATCGCCTTCGAAGGGGCGGTTGATATCGCGCAGTTCGCCGTTCACGCGCGCGGCGATTGCCGCCTTGGCGAGGCCGGGGCCGATAGCGGCAGCGACATCTCCGGGTGTGCTGCCGGGCTCCATTTCGCGCACCGAACCGTCGGGCAGGCTGATCTTCAGAAGTTCCGTCATCGTCTCTTACCGTTGCTTGTCCGCGCCCATGACACAGGGGAGCGCGGCATTGAAGCGGCGTTTGGAAGAATTTCGATTTCGGGAGGAAACGCCGACCGCCCGAAACCGGGCGGCGGAGCGTCGCGTCAGATCGCGACCGCCCGCCCCCGGAAGCCCGGGGTGGTGGTAGTCGTGGTCGTGATGCGCGCTTGCGTCATGCGCCACCAGATAGCGCTGAGGAGTTAACTTCTCAACCCATCGTCAGCTGGCGGCTGCCTGCCAGGGTGGTGACCCGCTTCGTGTCGCTGACCTTCGCGCCTTTCTCGCGCACGCTCGAGAGGAAGCGATACTCGCACGAAGCGCTGCCGGGGGTCAGCTCGACCACCATGTAGCCGCGGCGCGAACCGTCCATCCATTTGAGCTGGCGATTGTACTCTACTGTCGCGCGTTCGACCCAGTCGGTCGGAATGTGCGAGATGTAGCTTTCCAGCCCCGGCGAGGTGACGCCCTGAACACCAAACTCGACGCCGACCTTTTCGCCCTCGTGATCGAGGTCGAAGGCCCAGGCGTTGTGGGTGTCGCCCGCCAGGCTGATGAGGCTGGCGCCCGCTTCGAGCGAGGCTTTGAACACCCGCTCGCGCGCAGCCGGATAGCCGTCCCATGCGTCCATATTGAGCGGGAGGCCGGCACGGCTCGCCATCGCGCCCGCGATAATGCGCTGGCGGATATAGTCCGGCAGGTCGCCCGGCAGCCCTTCGGTCAGCGTCGGCGCGGTCGAGAGATTGCCCATCAGCACCTGCTGGACAAGCACTTGCCACGGCTTGCCTGCGGCTGCCGAGCGGCGCAGCCCGTCAGACAGCCAGGCTTGCTGTTTCATGCCGAGCAGTTGGCGTTCCGCGCTGCGATAGTCGCCTTCGCGGAACGCGACGAGCGCGGCCATCGCCTCTTCGGCCGAGGTCTTGCCCGAGAGGATATCGCCGTAGGAAAACTGCTCCGCGCGCGCTTCGAGGCGCGTTTCGAGGCGGAAGAGCGTGGCCAGATCGCCGATTTCATAGGCCGCCCAGGGTTCGTCGGAAACCGGCATCCACTCGCGGTAGGCTTTCATGGCGGCGGCCTTGCGGACCGACCATTCGCCTTCGCTGTCACTCTGGTGGTTCTGCGCGCCGCCTTCCCACGAATCGTTGGCGCTTTCGTGGTCGTCCCAGCCCGAGATCATCGGGAACAGCTGGTGCAGGCGGCGCAGGTCGGGATCGGCGCGGTAAGTGGCGTAGCGTTCGCGGTAGTCGGCGAGGCTCACGACCTCGCGCGCGGGGAACAGCACGCGGCCGGGTTCGGCCTCGGCGTTCGAGGGATAGGTGCCAGGCCCGTATTCGTAGAAATAGTCGCCCAGATGCAGCGCGCAGTCGAACCCGCCATCCGCAGCGGCATCGGCGTAGGCGTTGAACCAGCCGAAGCCGATGTTCGAGCAGGAGAAGGCCGCCATGCGGAATTTCTCCGTGGCGCCCGCCGGAAGGGTCTTGGTGCGCCCGACGTCCGAGATCGAGCCATCCGGGGCGACGAAGCGGTAGTAGTACCAGGTGCCCGGCGACAGGCCCTCGGCCTTCGCCTTCGCGCACCAGTCGTTCTCGGGGCGAGCAGTGGCCGTGCCGCCCGCCTCGGGAGACGAGAAATCGAGCGAACGCGAGACTTCGAACGCAAGCGCGGTGTCCTGCCCGGCCACGAAGCGAGTCCACAGCAGCACGCCGTCGGCCGCGGGCTCGCCGCTTGCGACACCATGCGTGAAGCCCGCAGCGCCCGCGCCGATCTGCGCCGAAAGCGGCGCCCCGGCAAGACTCGCGCCGAGCAGCCCTCCTTTCAGCAGGGTGCGGCGGTCGAGTGCGGGAACGCGGGTTTCGGCGGGCGGCTCGGTAGCGAACATGGGGGCAGGTCTCCTCTCTCGGATGCATGCCTGCGCCCGATGACGGGCTGGTGACAAGCGAATTCCTCAAGACGGAAAGCACACACGACCATTTGACAAGCACGCTTGACAATAGGTGCGAATCATGTCAATTACCCTTTACATCAAAGCAAGGGAGCTTGACCAATGGAACGTCTTATCACCAGCGCTGGCTTCGCCGCCGCCATGATCCTCACCGCCCTGGGCGTTGCCAACGGCACCGTCGATGCCGAAGCCGGACAGGCCATGATGGTCATCCTGCCTGCCGTCGCCGTCGCGACGCTGCGTCCCGCCAAATGCGCCAAGTCGCTGAAGGCACTCTGCTCGTGAGCGGCGACACGGAGGCAAGAGGAGGCCGGTCGCAGGGCTTCTGGGTCGGCCTCTATCTTGCGAGCGTCGCCATTATCGGAGCGCTGAAGCTCACGGGGGCAATCGAAAGCCCCTTCGGCTTCATCCTCCTCGCAGTGGCAACCGGAGCGATGATCGTGCCGATGCGCCGCGCCGGGGCCTGCACCAGCCCGGCCATGGCGACCTACAACCGGCGCGTGCTGGTCAGCACCTTCGGCTATGTCCTCGGCCTCGGCATCGCGGTTACGCTGTGGAACAGCTACACGCTCTCCACGCCGGTGGTCTTCGTCATTTCGCTTCTGCCCACCCTGCCGACCTTCGGCGTGATATGGGCCATGGGCCGCTATCTCGCCGACGAGCAGGACGAATATCTGCGCCACCGCACCATCATGGCCGCGCTCGTCGCGCTCGGCTTCGTGCTGGCGCTGGGCATCTTCTGGGGCTTCCTCGAAATGTTCGAACTGGTCC
Organism: Qipengyuania flava; assembly: GCF_019448255.1. Taxonomy (NCBI): domain Bacteria; kingdom Pseudomonadati; phylum Pseudomonadota; class Alphaproteobacteria; order Sphingomonadales; family Erythrobacteraceae; genus Qipengyuania; species Qipengyuania flava. The sequence goes on along the minus strand of NZ_CP080410.1, from coordinate 277,839 downwards.
CGCACGTCTGGGCCTGGTGGGTCCTGCCCGTCTGGGCGATCGGCCTTGGCGCGGCCCAGCTGTGGCAGAAGGTGCGCGGCGCATGAAGAACCGCCTCAAGGTCCTTCGCGCCGAACGCGACTGGAGCCAGCAGGATCTCGCCACGCGGCTCGAGGTGTCCCGCCAGAGCGTGAACGCGATCGAGACGGGGCGCTACGACCCCTCCCTGCCGCTCGCCTTCCGCATCGCCGATGTATTCGGCCTCACCATCGAAGAGATCTTCCAGCGGGAAGACTAGCTTCGCCCCGATTGACACCGCCTCTTCGATCCCCGACCAAGCGGGCAAGGGATCGAAGGGGTTTTTCTTTTATGGACGGGTCGCACGACATGGAGGGCGCTGACAGCGCTTTCGCTTTTGAAGGAACGTGGCAGGAATTCGCGAAGATCGCGCTGCCCAACTTGCTGCTCACGATTGTTACCTTGGGCATTTACCGCTTCTGGGCCACCGCGCGCGAACGGCGCTATTTGTGGTCGCGCTCGCGCTTCGTCGACGAGCACCTCGAATGGGCGGGCACCGGCAAGGAGCTGTTCTTCGGCTTCGTGATGGTCTTCGTGCTGTTCGGCCTGCCCTATTTCTTCCTCACCTTCGCCGCGCAGGCGCTGATCGCGCGCGGCTACGAGGAGATCGGCGTCGCGCTCAGCATGCTCGCGGCGCTGGCCATCTTCTACCTGCTGGGCGTCGCGCGGTTCCGCGGCCTGCGCTACCGCCTTTCGCGCACGCGCTGGCGCGGCATTCGCGGCGGCAGCGATTCCGCCGGCTTCCTGTTCGGCCTCTCCTACATGTGGAAGACCGTGGTCGGCTGGCTCCCGCTCGGCCTTGCCATCCCCTGGTCGATTACGAGCCTGTGGAACGAACGCTGGTCGAAGATGAGCTTCGGGCCCTTTGCTTTCGAATCCCATGCGGAATCGGGAAATGTCTTTGCCCGATTCCTCCTCTTCTACCTCTCGCCCCTCGTGCTGTTCGTCGGCGGCTTGTTCATGGCCGGGATGGGCATGCTGGCCGGATACGGCGTCGGCGGCGAGGATGGCATGGCCATTGGAGGCGCCATCGGCATCATCGGGCTGATCCTGTTTTTCTACCTTGGCCTCGGCCTCATCGCGGTGGCCTTCTACGCCAAGTTCTACCGCGAGGTGGTCGGAGCCACGAGCTGGAAGGACCTGCAGTTCAGCTTTGAGGCCTCCTCGATGGACTGGGTAAAGCTGCTGATCGGCGATGCCCTGCTGGTCGTCTTCACGTTCGGCATCGGCTTCGTCTTCCTGTCCTACCGGCACTGGAAGTTCTTCATGACCCATCTCGAGGCGAGCGGCGAAATCCTGCTCGACGAGCTGACTCAGTCGCAGACGACGATGGCCAAGCACGGCGAAGGCCTGCTCGACGCCTTCGACATGGGCGCGATCTAGGCCGATGGACGAGGCGTTTCGCATTGCGGCGCAGTGGTACGATGGCACCAACGCCATCCGCCATACGGGCGAACTGGCGTGGGACGGCCGCGAGACGCTGACACTCGACGCGCCGAGTTCGCAGGAGACCTTCGCCGCTAGCGACCTGCGCTATGGCGAAAACCGGCCCGGGCAGCATGTCTACCACCGCGAAAGCCTGCCCGATTTTCGCCTGATGCTTGCCGATGAACTGCCGGCCGGCCTCGCGTCGAAACTGCCGGCGAAAAGCGTGTACGGCGGATGGATCGACCGGGTGGGCCTGGGCAAGGCCGCTGCCGGTTTCGCCGTGGTCAGCGCGGCCGCGGTCGCGCTGTTCCTGACCGCGCCCGACTGGCTCGGCCCGCGCATCCCCGACAGCTGGGAGCGCAACATCGGCGAAGCGATGGTCGGCGATCTGGGAAACCGGGTGTGCCACACCCCCGCAGGCGATGCCGCGCTCACCAAGTTGCTCGCCAAGGTCGATCCGGCCGAGGTGAAGGTCCGGGCCGGGGTCGCCAATATGGGCATGGTCAACGCCGTTGCCCTGCCCGGCGGGCAGGTGCTGCTGTTCGACGGCCTCGTCCAGCAAGCCGAAAGCCCCGAAGAGCTGGCCGGCGTGCTGGGGCACGAGGTGGGCCACGTGCGTGAACGCCACGTGATGACCGCGCTGATCCGGCAGTTCGGCCTTTCGATCCTGCTCGCCGGCGCCGATTCGGGCGTGACCAACAGCCTCTTCGGCCTCGCCTCGATGGGCTATTCGCGCGAAGCCGAGCGCGAGGCCGATGCCTTCGCCCGCGCACGCATGGAAGAAAGCGATATCTCTCCGCTGGGCGCGGCGCGCTTCTTCGAGCGGCTGGCCGATGACAGCGGCGAGAGCGACGGCGCGCCTGCCGCGCTGGGCTGGCTGGCCAGCCACCCGGCCTCCGGCGAACGCGCCGAGGCCTTTCGCGAGGCCGCCGAAGAGGGCGAGGACTACACCCCCGTGCTAACCGCAGACGAGTTCGCCGCGCTCAAGTCGATGTGCGCGAACGATCCCGATGTGGAGGAGTTCGACTTCTTCTGAGCCTTGCAATCGCGCCGGGGGATGTGAAGAGCATGGCGGCATGAGCGACACCCAGTTTCACGCAATGCCCGATGGCCGGCGGATCGCCTTCCGCCACACACCCGGCACCGGCCCCACGCTGGTCTTCCTGCCAGGCTACATGTCCGACATGGCCGGCGGCAAGGCGAGCGCCGTCTTCGCCTGGGCCGAGGCGCGCGGCCAGGCCTGCCTGCTGCTCGACTATTCGGGCTGCGGCGAAAGCGACGGCGATTTCGCCGATGGCACGCTGTCAAAGTGGCGCGACGAGGTGCTGGCGCTGATCGCCTCGAAGACCGAGGGCGAGATCCTTGTCATCGGCTCCTCCATGGGCGGCTGGCTGATGCTGACCGTCGGCCTCGCGCTTGGGGATCGTCTTGCCGGGATCGTCGGCATCGCCTCGGCCCCCGATTTCACCGAGTGGGGCCGTTCCGAAGAGGACAAGCGTACGCTCGCGGCCGGCGAAACCGTGTACGACCCGAACCCCTACGGCCCCGAACCCACACCCATGCACCCTGGCTTCTTTGCCGATGGGCAGGCCCAGCTCCTGCTGACCGGCGAGATCGCGATCGACGCGCCGGTGCGGCTGATCCACGGGCAACGCGACGCTGATGTGCCATGGGACATCAGCATGCAGCTCGCCGATCGGCTGCGTTCGGGCGATGTACAGGTGACGCTGGTAAAGGACGGCGACCACCGGCTGTCGCGCGAGCAGGACATTGCGCTCCTGCTGCGCACACTGGAATCGCTGTCGAAAGGCCCCGAATGATTGCCTCCGCTCTCGCCCTGCTGATCATGCAGGTCGGCCCCAACCCCACGATCGACGCCTTCCCCGGCCTGCCTGAGGAACTGCGCGACCGGCCGCCGCGACCGGGGCAGGACACACCCGAAACCGCGCCCGCCCTGTCGCCCTCGGGCGAAAAGCTGGCCGAATGCGCCAATCGCTCGCGCACCGATCCGCAGGCAGCGCGCGACTACGCGCAGCGCTGGCGCGAAAGTGCCGATAGCCAGCTGGAACTCGCGCAGTCGGCGCATTGCCTGGGGTTGGCCTTCGTCCAGCAGGGCAGCTTCGTCGAGGCCCAGCGCGCCTTCGATATTGCCACCGACGATGTGCCCTTCGGCTATCCGGCCTACCAGGCGCGTCTCGCCGCCATGTCGGGCAACGCCGCCATGGCGCAGGGCAAGCCGGCGATTGCCGATATTGCCTTCACCCGCGCCGTGGGCCTCGCGACCGAGGCAGCCGATGCGCCGCTGCTGGCGAGCGTCTCGATCGACCGCGCCCGCGCGCTGGTGGCGCTGGACCGAACCGAGGACGCCGCGCTCGCCCTGTCGAACGCACGCGGCAACGATCCTGCGAATGCTACCGCCTGGCTGCTTTCGGCCACGCTTTCCCGGCGCCTGGAACGCTTCGACGAAGCACGCGAACAGATCGCCCAGGCCGCGCTGCTGGCGCCGCAGGACCCGGCCGTCGGGCTTGAAGCGGGCGTGATCGCCGCGCTTTCCGGGCGCGAGGACGAGGCACGCCGAAGCTTCGAATCGGTTGTGCTCGTCGCCCCGGACAGCGAAGAAGCCGCCAAGGCCCGCGGCTATCTGGAGCAGCTTCAATCGTGACCGATTTCTCCGTCCTCGACCTCGTCCCCGTGCGCGAAGGCGGAAGCCTCACCGAAGCCTTCGAGGCGGCGACCGCGCTGGCGAGGACGGCCGAGAAGGTGGGCTGCAAACGCTTCTGGGTGGCCGAGCATCACGCGATGGCGGGCATTGCGGGCGGCGCAGCCTCGGTCGTGCTGGCGCATATCGGCAACGCGACCTCGACGATCCGCATCGGGTCGGGCGGGATCATGCTGCCCAACCACACGCCGTTCCAGATTGCCGAGCAGTTCGGCACGCTCGACGCGCTGTTTCCAGGCCGCATCGACCTTGGCCTGGGCCGCGCGCCGGGGGCGGGGCCCGAACTGCAGCGCGCGCTGCGCAAGGACTTGCACCGCGCCGCCGAGATGTTCCCGCAGGACGTGGTCGAACTGATGGCGCTGATGAAGGGCGAGACGACCATCCATCCGACGCCCGGCCTTGGGGCGAAGCCCGAATTCTGGATGCTCGGATCGAGCCTGTTCGGCGCGCGCCTCGCCGCCGAGCTCGGCCTGCCCTACGCCTTCGCCAGCCACTTCGCGCCCGACCATCTCGACATGGCGCTGGAGCTTTACCGCCGCGATTTCCAGCCGTCCGAACAGTGCGAGAAGCCGCATGTGATGGCGGCCATGAACCTCTTCGTGGCCGACACCGCGGAAGAGGCCGAATACCTTGCGACCTCGCAATTGCAGGCCTTCGTCGCGCTGCGCACCGGCACGCCGGGCAAGCTGCCGCCTCCGGTGCGCGGCTATCGCGACCAGTTGCCCGCCCAGGCGCAGGCCATGCTCGCTCATATCGGCCAGGCCAGCGCCATCGGCACGCCGCAGGAGGCCGCCGAGGCGGTGAAAGCCTTCATCGCGCGGACCGGCGCCGACGAGATCATCTTCGGCGGAAGCGTCTTCGAGCCCGAAGCCCGCTGCCGCTCGCTCGAGCGCGCCATGGAAGCCCTGACAAGCTAGGCATGCCGTAACGGCAGGGCGGCTCGTCGCGCTCTGCGCATACGATTGCGAAATTGCGCGCGCAGAGCCTTGCGGGGCGCTCTCAACAGGCCTAGGCGCGGCGCGCAGCTCGTGTTTGCACGACTCGGAAATTACGCGGCGCCGTAACGATCATGCGCCGTCAGGAGAGAGGCCCCGCATGGGTTCGACAACGTCCGCGCTTCCCAAGAAGCTTCAGTCCGCCATCACCGACCGCATGCACGCATCGCTGCTGAGCGGCGATACGCCGTTCGACAAGGCGCGCCTCGCCGACGCCGCAGCCTTCGTTGGCGCGCTGGCCGCCGAGCGGACCTTCGGCCGCTCGTCCATGGCCATCGAAAGCGTGAGCGACGAGCGTCGCCTGACGCGCATTGCCATCGTCAACGACGACATGCCGTTCCTCGTCGATTCGGTCGCCGCCGCGATTGCCGCGCTCGGCCTGTCGATCGACCGCCTTGTCCACCCGGTTCTTCCGGTGGAGCGCGACGCCAAGGGCAAACTCACGGGCATCCCTTCCGATGACCCGGAAGACGCCTATTACGAATCGATGATCTACATCGAGGCCGCGCGCGTCGATGCAAAGACCCGCCGCCTGTTGCAGGAAGGCCTGAAGGAAACGCTCGCCGACGTGCGCGCGGCGGTTAGCGACTGGCCCAAGTTGCAGGAAGCGATGGCCGCCGATGCGCAGCGCATCCGGGAAAGCGATGAAGAGGGCGCAGACCTCCTCGAATGGCTCAATTCGGGCATGCTCACCCAGCTTGGCCACGTCACGCGTTATCGTGACGGGACCGAGGACGCGGCGCTCGGCATCTGCCGCAAGAGCACGCGCGAGCTGCTTGCCGAAGCCTCCTACGAACGCGCCTTCGCCTGGTTCGACACGGGCAGCGATCCGCGCCGCCCGCTGATCATCAAGGCGAACCACCTCAGCAACGTGCACCGCCGCGTGCCGCTCGACCTGTTCATCGTCCCGATCGAGGAAGACGGCGCGATTGCCGCCCTGTCGGTTCACGCGGGCGTGTGGACGAGCGCCGCGCTCGCCGCTCCGCCGCGCAGCGTGCCGCGCCTGCGCCGCCAGCTCGACGCGCTGCGCGACCGCCACGGCTTCGACGAAGCGGGCCATGCGGGCAAGGCGCTGGTCCACGCGCTGACGACGCTCCCCCACGACCTCCTGATCGGCTTCTCGGAAGGCGACGTCGAGCGTGTTGCGACGACGATGATGAGCCTGGTCGACCGCCCGCGCCCGCGCCTGGCGCTGGTCGAGGCTCCGCTCGCCCGTCACCTCTTCGCCTTCGTCTGGCTGCCGCGCGACATGGTCGCAACGCAGGTCCGGCTCGAAATCCAGGCCCTGCTCGAAGAAGCCGCTGCGGCCCGCCTGCTCGACTGGAGCCTCGAGGTGGAAGGCGGCAACCTTGCCACCATCCGCTTCGTATTCGACATTCGCGACGGCGACTCCGCCCCCGACGAAGCGCGCCTCGAGGAGCAGATGCAAACACTGCTGCGCGGGTGGGGCGAAGCGGTCGAGGCCGAACTCGCCACGCTGGAAGAGCCCTCGCGCGCGGCCGGCCTTGCCATGCGTTTTGCCGACCATTTCCCGACCGCCTTCCGTGGCCGCTACGGCCCGCGCGAAGCAGCGCTCGACATCGACCGGCTGCACGATCTTGGCGCCAGCCAGGACAGCGAGGAAATCGTACGCGGCGCGCGGCTCTACTTCTGCGAGCGCGAAGTGGACGGGTGCCTGCGGCTCAAGCTCTACCAATCCGAAGGCAGCCTGCCGCTGTCCGAAGGCGTGCCCGCGCTGGAGGATTTCGGCTTTTACGTGCGCTCCGAAATGCCCACCGTGCTCGACGAAGGGCGCCTTGGTACGATCCACGACTTCCTGCTCGACCTGAAACCCGGTGCCGAGCCCAAGGCGCTGGTCGAACGCTCCGACGCGATCGAAGAAGCGATTGCGGCGGTCCTCAATGGCGAAGCGGAAAACGATCCGTTCAACCGCCTGGTCCCCGAAGCCGGACTGTCGGCGCGCGAGGCCGACTGGCTGCGCGCCTTCTACCGCTACCTGCGCCAGGCCGGCATGGGCTTTACCATCTATACGGTGGTCGACGCGCTGGCGGCCGCGCCCGATGTGACCCGCGCCCTCATCGCGCTGTTCACCGCGCGCCACGATCCGGAGTTCGGCAGCGGCCGCGACAAGGCGATCGAGGACGCGCGCACTGCCATCAAGCGCGGCCTCGCGAAGGTGAAGGCGATCAACGATGACCGCCTGCTGCGCCTCTACAATTCGCTGATCGATTCGATCCTGCGCACCAACGCCTTCGCGCCCGCGGCAAGCGAGGCGCTGGGCTTCAAGATCGATTCGGCCAAGGTTCCGAACCTGCCCAAGCCCATCCCGTACCGCGAGATCTTCGTCTATTCGCGCCGGGTCGAGGGCATCCACCTGCGCAGCGGCCCCGTCGCACGTGGCGGCCTGCGCTGGTCCGACCGGCGGGACGACTTCCGCACCGAAATCCTCGGCCTGATGAAGGCCCAGCGGGTGAAGAACGCGGTCATCGTGCCGACCGGCGCGAAGGGCGGCTTCTATCCCAAGCAGCTGCCCAATCCCGCGCTCGACCGCGAGGCCTGGGCCGCCGAAGGGCGCGCAAGCTACGAGGTCTTCATCCGCACGCTGCTGTCGGTCACCGACAACATCGTCGACGGCAAGGTCGTGCATCCCGACAGCGTCGTCGTCACCGATGGCGAGGACCCCTATTTCGTCGTCGCGGCGGACAAGGGCACCGCCACCTTCTCCGACGTCGCCAACGCGATTGCGGAATCGAAGGACTTCTGGCTCGACGACGCCTTCGCTAGCGGCGGCTCGAAGGGCTACGACCACAAGGCCATGGGCATCACCGCCAAGGGCGCCTGGGTCAGCGTCCAGCGCCATTTCCTCGAAATGGGCATCGATGTGCAGACCGACAGCGTGGAAGTCGTTGGCTGCGGCGACATGTCGGGCGATGTGTTCGGCAACGGCATGCTGCTGTCGAAGGCAATCAAGCTCGTCGCCGCCTTCGACCACCGCCACATCTTCCTCGACCCCGATCCCGACCCGGCGGTCAGCTGGAAGGAGAGGAAGCGCCTGTTCGACCTGCCGCGTTCGAGCTGGGAGGATTATGACAGCGCGCTGATTTCCAGGGGCGGCGGCGTGTTCCCGCGCGATGCGAAAAGCATCAAGCTGTCGAAGGCGATGCAGGCGAAGCTCGGCATCGAGCAGAAGGAGATCGAGCCCGAAGCGCTGATCTCGGCCATCCTGCGCGCGCCCATCGACCTCATCTGGTTCGGCGGCATCGGCACCTACATCAAGGCCAGCCACGAGAACAACGTGCAGGTCGGCGACCCGGCGAACGACGCGCTGCGCGTGGATGCGCGCGAGGTACAGGCGAAGGTCATCGGCGAAGGCGCGAACCTCGGCATCACCCAGGCCGCACGCATTGAATTCGCCCAGACGGGCGGACGCTCGAACACCGACTTCATCGACAATTCGGCCGGGGTCGATTGCTCGGACAACGAGGTGAACATCAAGATCGCGCTCGCCGCCGCCAAGCGCGCGGGCAAGCTGTCCGAACCCAAGCGTGTCGCGCTGCTCGAATCGATGACCGACGAGGTCAGCGCCATCGTGCTGGAGGACAACCGGCTGCAGGCGCTCGCGCTGTCGATCGCCAATGTCGGGGGGCCGCGCGCCATGGCCTCGCAGCGCCACATCATCGAGACGCTGGAAGCCGGCGGCAATCTCGACCGGCGGACCGAAGGGCTTGCCGACGACCAGACGCTGCAACGCCGCGCCGCGGATGGCCACGGCCTCACCCGGCCCGAACTTGCCGTGCTGCTCTCTTCGTCCAAGCTGGTGCTGCAGGACGCGATTGAGCGCAGTCGCCTGACCGAAGACGCGCTGCTCGAAGACACGCTCTTCGCCGCCTTCCCCAGCGCGATGCGCAAGAAATACAAGACGCAGATCGCCGGCCACCAGCTGCGCCGCGAGATCATCGCAACCAAGCTTGCCAACCGCATCGTCAACCGCCTCGGCATGATCCACCCGTTCGAGCTGGCGGAAGAGGAAGGCGTCGAGCTGTGCGAAGTGGCCGCCGCCTTCGTGGCCGCCGAACAGCTGTTCAACCTGCCTGCCCTGTGGGATGCGATCGACACCGCACCGATGGCCGAAACCGCTCGCCTGCTGCTGTTCGACCGCCTCGCGGCCGCCGCCGGAAACCTGATGTCCGACATCCTGCGCACCTCGTCGGGCAGTGTCGACCCGAGCGCGCTGGTGGGCGAGATCGGCAAGGGCGTCATCAAGCTAAGTGGTGCCACGACCGACCTTCTGTCGAGCGAATCGCGCCAGCAGTCGCGGCGCCTGATGGAGCAGCTGGTCGAAGCCGGCGCGCCCGAAGCGCTCGCCGCGAGGGTGGCCCATCTCTACGACCTCGACGGCGCGGTCGGCCTTGCCAAGCTCGCAAGCGAAACGGGCATCGCCCCGCTGGGCCTGACCGAAGCCTTCACCGAGGTCGGCCAGCGGCTCGGCCTCGACTGGGCGCAGTCGACCGCCGCGCTGATGAGCCCGTCGGACGTCTGGGAACGCCTCCTGGTTTCGGGCCTCGCCCGTGATTTCCAGCAGATGCGCCTCGAACTCCTGCGCCGCCTCGCAAGGCGCAAGGATGCGAAGAAGGACATGCCGGCCACGGTCGCAAAATGGGCGGAGGAGCAGGGCGTCGCCGTGCGCAGCTTCCGCTCGATGGTGGCGCGCGCGCAGGGCCAGTCCCCGGTCGCTCCGGCCATGCTCGCGCAGGTCGCCAGCATGGCGCGCAACCTGCTCGGACGATAGCTCATGGCTTGACCGGCTGGCGATTTCGCGCCAGCCACCGCCGCGATGGAACATTACGACGTCGTCATCGTGGGATCGGGCCACGGCGGAGCACAGGCAGCCATCGCGCTGCGCCAGAACGGGCATGAGGGGTCGATCCTCATGGTCAGCCGCGACCGCAACCCGCCCTACGAACGCCCGCCGCTTTCGAAGGAATACCTCGCGGGTGACAAGCCGTTCGAGCGCATCCAGATCCGCCCCGAGCAGTTCTGGGCGGACAAGGACGTGGAGCTGCGCCTCGGGCGCAACGTCAACGAGGTCGACCCGATCGCGCACGAGCTCGGCCTGTCGGACGACACGCGCGTCACTTATCGCAAGCTGATCTGGGCAGCGGGCGGGGATGCACGCCGTCTGTCCTGTCCGGGCTGCGACCTGGGCGGCATCCACTACATCCGCTCTCGCCGCGATGTCGACGCGCTCAAGGAGGAGCTGGGGAGCGGCGGCAAGCGTGCGGTCATTATCGGCGCGGGATACATCGGGCTCGAAGCCGCAGCCGTCCTGCGCAAGCTCGACTGCCAGGTCACCGTGGTCGAAATGCTCGACCGCGTGCTGGCGCGGGTTGCCGGGCCGGATTTGTCCGACTTCTACGCCGCCTACCACCGCGAACAGGGCGTCGACCTGCGCCTGTCGACCGGGGTCGAGACCATCGAGGGCGAGGGCGGCCGCGTGACCGGCGTGCTCACCGACAGCGGCGAGACGATAGCCTGCGATATCGTGATTGCCGGGATCGGCATCGTTTCGTCCGTCGGTCCGCTGATCGCGGCGGGCGCTGCGGGTTCGAACGGGGTCGATGTCGACAGCTACTGCCGCACCACGCTCGACGATATCTACGCGATCGGCGACTGCGCCGCGCACGCCAACCCCTATGCCGACAACAAGGTCATCCGCTTGGAATCGGTCCAGAACGCCAACGACATGGCCACCTGCGCCGCCAAGGCGATCATGGGCGACAAGCAGGATTACGATGCGGTGCCGTGGTTCTGGTCGAACCAGTACGATCTGCGCCTGCAAACGGTCGGGCTTTCCATTGGCCATGACGAAACAGTGCTGCGCGGCGATCCGGCGGAAAGGAAGTTCAGCGTGATCTATCTGCGCGAAGGCCGGGTTCTGGCGCTCGACTGCGTCAACAACACCAAGGATTACGTCCAGGGCCGCAAGCTGGTGATGGACCGGGCGGAGATCGATCCGGACCTCCTCGCCGATGCCTCGGTGCCGCTCAAGGAAATGCGGTGATCGCATCCGGGGACGGTCGGCCGATGCTCGAAGGGCTTCGGGTGGTCGACATGACCTCGGTCGTTTTCGGACCCTATTGCACGCAGATCCTCGCTGATTTCGGGGCCGAGGTTATCAAGGTCGAGGCGCCCGGTGGCGACGGGTTCCGCTACGCCGCCAAGCCCGCGAAGACGCCCGGCATGAGCCCGGGCTACATCGCGCTCAACCGCGGCAAGTCCTCGCTGGTGCTGGACCTCAAGCAGGACAGCGATGCAGCCACCTTGCGCGAGCTGCTCGAAAGCGCGGATATCTTCATTCACAACGTGCGCGCCGAGGCGATCGGACGGCTCGGCTTCGGATATGGCAGCGTGCGCGAATACGCGCCGGGGATCATCTACGCGCATTGCGTCGGCTTCGGATCGGGCGGCCCTTACGCGGGCCTCCAGGCCTATGACGATGTGATACAGGCCGGCAGCGGCACCGCGACCTTGCTTCCGCGCGCCGACGGGGAAGAGCGTCCGCGCTACCTCCCTTCGCTCATCGCCGACAAGGTCGCCGGCCTCCACGCCGCCTACGCGGTGATGGCGGCGGTCATCCACCGGCTGCGGACCGGCGAGGGCCAGCATGTCGAAATCCCCATGTTCGAAGCCTTTAGCAGCTTCATGCTGAAGGAGCATCTGGGCGGAAACACCTTTGACCCGCCGGTCGGGCAAGCGTGTTACGCGCGCCAGGTCGATCCGGATCGCCAGCCCTTCCCGACGAAGGATGGCTACATCAGCATCGTGCCCTACAAGCTCGACCATTTCACCAAGGTGATCGCGCTCATGGGAGACGAGGCCTTTGCCCGCGAGGAACGCTTCTCGACCATTGAGGGTCTGATCGCGGGCCAGAGCGCGCTTTACGGCCGGATTGCCGAACTCACGGCGACCTTCACCACCGCGGACCTGCTGGCCCTGATGCACGCCAATTCTATCCCGGCCATGCCCGTGCGCGATATGGCGGACATGGCACAGGAACCGCACCTCAACGCTTCCGGATTCTTCCTGCGGCGCGAACACCCCAGCGAAGGCGGTGTTGTCGAGATGCGCGAACCCTCGAGCTTCTCCGCTTGGGACGCGCCCGATCCTTCGCCCGCGCCGCGCCTTGGCGAACACGACCACCTCTACCGCAAGGACTAGCCGAGCCGCTCCTTGGCCCAGCGCGCCGCATCGGCAACGACCGGGTCGGGATCGTCCAGTAGTGCCGCGACCGGCTCGGCGAGCGCAGGAGAACCTCTGTTCCCCGCCGCATAGAGGCAGTTGCGCACGAACCGGTCGCGCCCGATCCGCTTGATCGGCGATCCGGAAAAGAACTGGCGAAAGCCCGCGTCATCGAAACGCAGGAACTGCGCCAGCTCCGGGGCCAGCAGCTCTTCGCGCGGGGCGAGCTTCAAGTGCCGGTGCGCGGTGTCGGCAAACTTGTTCCAGGGGCACACCGCCAGGCAATCGTCGCAGCCGTAGATGCGGTTGCCCAGTGCCTCACGGAACTCCTCCGGGACCGGTCCCTTGTGCTCGATCGTGAGGTAGGAAATGCAGCGCCGCGCGTCGAGCTGGTAGGCTTGCGGGAAGGCGTCGGTCGGGCAGGCGTCCTGGCAGGCGCGGCACGATCCGCAGCGGTCGCGCCCCGGAGCATCGGGAGCGAATTCGAGCGTCGTGTAGATCGCGCCGAGGAACAGCCAGCTGCCGTGTTCGCGGCTGACGAGATTGGTGTGCTTGCCCTGCCAGCCGAGCCCCGCCGCCTCGCCCAAGGGCTTCTCCATGACGGGAGCGGTATCGACGAAGACCTTGAGCTCGCTGTCGGGCGCGCGTTCGATCAGCCAGCGGGCGAGCGCCTTCAGCGCTTTCTTGACGACATCGTGGTAGTCGCGGCCATGGGCGTAGACCGAAATGCGCGCCTTCTCGCCCTCACCTTCCAGTGCCAGCGGGTCGCCATCGGGCGCGTAGCTCATGCCGAGCGCGATGACGCTCTTCGCCTCGGGCCATAGCCCCTGGGGCGAGGCGCGCTGGGCCTTGCGCGTCTCCATCCATTCCATCGACCCATGGCGCCCTTCTCCGAGGAAATCCTCGAGCCGCTCGGCGCGCTGCGGGTCGGGTGCGGCCGCGGTGAAACCGCAGGCGGCAAAGCCCAGCCGCGCCGCCTCTTCGCGCAAGTCCGCCTGCAAGTCCGCGTTAACCACGCTTGCGTGTGCTCCCGTTCACCGGCACCGATTATGCCAAGTCCCATGCTTATCGAGACAGGCACCATGACGCGACCCCTTGCCGACGCCCAGCCCCCGCTCGCTATCGAGGCACGCGGGCTGGTCAAGCGCTTCGACGACACGCTGGCGGTGGACGGCGTCGATATCGCCGTGCCGCTAGGCGCGATCTACGGAATCCTCGGCCCCAATGGCGCGGGCAAGACGACGACGCTGCGCATGCTGCTGGGCATCATCGACCCCGACGAAGGCGTGCGCCGCGTGTTCGGTAACGACCAGCCGCACGAGGTCGCCAAGCTGATCGGCTATTTGCCCGAGGAACGCGGCCTCTACCCGGCGATGAAATGCGACGAGGCGATTGCCTTCATGGGCGCGCTGCGCGGGCTGCCGCTGGACGAGGGCCGGGCGCGCGGACGCGAACTGCTCGAACGCCACGGTCTTGGCCATGCGGTCGACCGCCAGATCCGCCAGCTTTCGAAGGGCATGGCGCAGACGGTCCAGCTGCTCGGCACGCTGGTCCACCGCCCGAAACTGGTCGTGTTCGACGAGCCTTTCAGCGGCCTCGATGCGATCAATCAGGGCAAGCTTGAAGTCATGATCCGCGAACTGGCGCAGGCCGGCACCACGGTGATCTTCTCGACCCATGTGATCCACCACGCCGAGCGCCTGTGCAACGAGGTTGCGATCATCGCGGGGGGCAAGGTGCCCTACGCCGGATCGGTCGACGCCGCGCGCGACCGGATTCCGGCGCAGGTCCGGCTGGAAACGCGCACCAGCGAAGGCGCCTGGCGCGAGGCACTTCCCGCCGAAGTCCGCCACGACGCCAAGTCTGCAGAAAGCCATTTCTGGTATTTCCCCGTGCCCGACACCGGCGTCGAAGCGCTATTGAAGCGGCTGATCGACGGCGAGGCGGGTATCCTGTCGCTCTCCATCGAACGCGCCGGCCTGCACGACGCCTTCGTCGAGATCGCAGGCGAGGCCGCGGCCCGCGCGCTGGAAGAAGACAGTGCCGAAGGAGCCGCGCAATGAGCGACACCACCCGCCTTTCGCGTTTCGAGGCCGCCCGCGTCGTGGCGCGGCGCGATTTCCACGCGATCCTGTTCAGCCGCGCGTTCTTCTTTTTCCTCCTGGGGCCGCTGTTCCCGATCATCGTCGGGGCACTTGCCGGCGGGATCGGCGGCCAGGTCCAGCGCGACGCCACCACGCGCCTTGTCGCCGTGGCCATGGCGGATGCCGATGCCGCCGCCATGATCGAGGCTCGCGCCCGGCTCGCTCCGCAAATCGGCAACGCCCTGCCCGAACTGGAGGCAACGACCAGCCGCGAAGCGCCCGAAGCGATCCTGCGCGAAGAAGGGCGCAACTACACGGCGGTCATTAGCGGTACACTCGATTCGCCCGAACTGACCGGCACGCAGGAGGCCATCGCCTTCTGGAGCGGCCCGGTCGCCATGATGGCCTCCGAAGCCCGCGCGGGCGAAGCGACCAGCTACCCCGCGGTCACCCCGCGCCCGGTCGCAACCACGATCGCCGCCCAGCGCACCGACCGCATTCGCACCGCGCAGGCGGGGCAATTGCTGCTCTTCCTCCTGATGATGCTGCTGGCAGGCATGGTCCTTTCCAATCTCGTCGAGGAGAAAGCCAACAAGGTCATCGAGGTCCTCGCGGCCGCCATCCCGATGGAATCGGTGTTCCTCGGCAAGCTCGTCGCCATGCTTGGCGTCAGCTTCGTCGGCATAGCCGTGTGGGGCGCAGCCGGCGGTGCCATTGCGCTGCTCGCAGGCAACGCGCTGCCGCAGCTGCCCGAACCGGCGCTCGGCTGGCCGCTCTTCATCGGTTTCGGGATCGTTTACTTCGCCATGGGCTACCTGCTGCTCGGCTCGCTGTTCCTGACCATTGGCGGCATGGCGGCAACCGTGCGCGAGGTGCAGACCCTGTCCATGCCCGTGACCATGGCGCAGCTGCTGGTGTTCTTCCTCGCCGCCTCCTCGATCACGCGTCCCGGGTCGCCGATGGAGCTGTTTGCGGCCATCTTCCCGCTCTCCTCGCCCTTCGCCATGCTGGCACGCGCCGCGCAATCCGAAGCGCTCTGGCCGCACGCGCTCGCGCTGGGCTGGCAGGCGCTGTGCGTGCTGCTGTTCGTGCGCTTCGGCGCGCAGATCTTCCGCCGGCGCGTGATGAAATCGGGCAAGGGCGGGCGCGCGGTTAAAGGCCATGTGGCGGGCACGCGCGCAGCCTGACGCGTCGCGAATTTGCAATGCAGCGACGAAGCGCCCTGCTAGATCGGTAGCGATTTGAAACGCACTATTGACACGCCTGTCAGTTAGGGCAGGATGGTAGGCAACAGGAGAGGCGGCCGGACGGAGTCGCCCCCGCGCTAGGAGAGTGACATGGCAACCGCCGCAGTTGAACGCCCCCAATGCCGTACGTCCCCCACGGCCTATGAAGCGCTGAAGAAGCACTTCGAGGAGCATCCCGAAGAGCGTCTTGAGCACCCGCACAAGTGGGACGTCAGCCGCAGCGACATCTACGCCGAGAACACCTGGCACCCGATCTTCCGCGAAATGCGCGAAGCCGGTCCGTTGCATTACATCCCCGAAAGCCCCTTCGGCCCCTATTGGGCGGTGGTCGGCCACAAGGCGATCCAGCACATCGAGGCGCTGCCCGATACCTTCTCCTCCAGCTGGGAGCACGGCGGGATCACCATCCTCAACCGCCTGACCGAGGAAGAGCTGGCCGAGCGCGGGATCGAGGAACGCCGTGAGCTGCCCATGTTCATCGCAATGGACCGCCCGCAGCACACCGGCCAGCGCCGCACCGTCGCGCCCAAGTTCACGCCCTCCGGCATGGCCGAGATGGAAGGCGAGATTCGCCAGCGCACCGGCGAGCTGCTCGACACGCTGCCGCGCGGCGAGGTGTTCGACTGGGTCGACAAGGTCTCGATCGAGCTGACCACGGGCATGCTCGCGATCCTCTTCGGCTTCCCCTGGGAAGACCGCCGCCTGCTGACCTTCTGGTCCGACTGGTCGGGCGACACCGAGCTCGCCACCGTGCGCGATCTCGACGAGGTGCGTTGGGGTATCCTCCAGGAGATGGCCGGCTACTTCCAGTCGCTGTGGATCGAGCGCACGCACGACAAGGAGCCGGGCGACGATCTCATCTCGATGATGATCCACTCCGAGGCCATGAACCAGATGAGCCCGCAGGAATTCATGGGCAACCTCATCCTGCTGATCGTGGGCGGCAACGACACCACGCGCAATTCGATGAGCGGCTTCGTCTACCAGCTCGACAAGAACCCCGAGCAGCGCAAGCTGTTCGAACAGAAGCCGGAAATCATCCCCAATGCGGTGCAGGAAATGCTCCGCATGCAGACCCCGCTTGCGCATATGCGCCGCACCTGCGTGGAAGACACCGAGGTCTTCGGCCAGACGATCAAGGCCGGCGACAAGGTCGTGCTGTGGTACCTTTCGGCCAACCGCGACGAAGAGGTGTTCGAGAACCCCGACAAGCTCGACCTAGAACGCGAGAATGCGCGTCGCCACATCGCCTTTGGCTACGGCATCCACCGCTGCGTCGGTGCGCGCCTTGCCGAATTGCAGCTGCGCGTCCTGCTCGAGGAAATGCACAAGCGCCGCATGCGCGTGCATGTCGCAGGCGATATCGAGCGCGTGCGCGCCAACTTCGTGCACGGCTTCCGCAAGCTCGAAGTCGAGATCACCGAGTTCTGAGTTGGCCTTCGGCCTGTAACCTTTTGGCCGGTTCAAGCGTAGGTTCAGGCGTGGGGCACTATCGTCCCACGCCATGAGCCAGGGCCTTATGACCGACACTTCCCTCGACCGCCGCCGCCTGCTCGGCTGGATCGGCGCATCCGTCAGCTTCGCGGCGCTGACCGCCTGCGGCTCGGCCCCGGCCGAGGCAAAGGACTTCCCGATTTCGCTCAGCGAAGCGGAATGGCGCAAGCGGCTGACCAAGAGCGAATTCTACATCCTGCGCCAGGCCGGGACCGAACGGCCCTACTCCTCGCCGCTGAACGAGGAAAAGCGCGCCGGCACCTTCCTGTGCGCTGGCTGCGGCAACGCGCTCTACAGCTCGAAGACGAAGTACGATTCGCGCACCGGCTGGCCCAGCTTCTGGCAAGCGATCGACAAGGGCGCCGTGGGCACCAGCACCGATTACAAGATCGGCTATCCGCGCACCGAAGTGCACTGCGCCGACTGCGGCGGGCACCTGGGGCACATCTTCAACGATGGCCCGCGCCCGACCGGCAAGCGCCACTGCATCAACGGGCTGGCAATGGACTTCCGCCCGGCCTGACCGGCCTTAGCGCAGCACGCGATAGACGCGCAGCGCCCCGGCGCTGACCACCTCGTCGCGCTCGAGCCAATCGGGCGGTGTCCGGGCGAGCAGGGCATTGGCGAAATTGCCTGCCCCGGCGGTGCGGTAGAGGGCAAGGTCGGCCGCCGAACCGCAGGCGACGACGAAATCGATATCGCGCGCTCGCACGATCCGCCGGGCCTCTTCGACCGAACCCGTGAAGGCGAGCAGGGCATCGCGCATGGGAGCCTGGTTGCGATGATAACTTGCCGCGAGGATCCTGTGCTGCGTCAGGCCGAGGATTTCGGGGCCTGCATCGAGCGGGGCAAGGATGAGGCCGGTCTCCAGCGCGCCGAGGCGGCTGAAGTCGCATTCGCCCGCTTCCACCGGCGCCTGCACCGATCCGCGCAGGGTCTGCGAAGGAAAGCGCGCATCGAGCGGCGCAGCGAGTGCGCTGGCGAGCACCGGGGTTCCAAGGCCGATCACCGCAAGCGTGGCACCAATGCGCGGAAGCGCGGTGTCGAGCGCCCGAGCCTTCGGCAGCCAGTGGGCAAGCAGGATCGCGGAGAAAGCCAGCGCGAGAAGCTGCGCGATCACGCCTGCGCGCATCAGAAGGATCCCATAGCCGCTGGCTGCGAGCGCCAGCAGCGTGGCGAGCGTCCAGACGAGAGCCTCTTCACTACCCGCTTCCTGCCAGACCTCCCGGCGGGTCCAGGCGGCGACCAGTACGATGGCAGGCGTCCACAGCGTCATCAGCATGACCGAGACCGGCTGGCGCCACACCGGCAGGCCTTCGGTGATGTAGCCGTGCCAGTAGCTCTGCAGAACGGGATCGAGTTGGGCCATGGGGTTCGCAAGGCACGGTCCCAGGGTAGCCGCAGCGACAGCGAGCGCCGCGATCGGGACGGGCAGCAGAGCCGCGATCCGCGCAGCTATGCGGTCCTGACCCGGCAAGAATGGAGCGATCGCGCTTGCGGCGGCTGCCACGGCGAAAGCGGCGAAGTGTCCGGGCAGCACGACATCGCAATAGCCCGGGGCGAACATCGCCGGCCCGCGGGTTGCGAAGCCAAGCGCCATTGTTCCGAGGGTCAGTGTGCCAAGGAACCAGCCCAGCATACGATCGCCCCGCAGCACGTAGCGAAGCGCATAGAGCGCGGTGATCACCGCCACTAGCGGCAGGCCTTCGAGCGATATGAGAATCCATGCTGCGGCGCACAGTCCGGCCGCAACGGCTGCGCGTCGGCCGGGCGACAGCAGCAGCGCTGCGCATACCAGGCCAAGCACCGCCTGCGGCGTGTGGTGATCGATCCGCATGGGCGCAAAAGCCTCGGGCAGCAGCGGCATGAGCGGGAGTAGGACCAGGCCGAAACCCAGCGCCAGCTCGCTCGCGCCAAGGCGAAGGAGGATCGCCCGCACGGCAAACAGCGCGGGTAGCAGCCAGATCAGCGGCGCAAGCGCCAGTGCGGCGGTTTCGCCCAGCGGCAGCGCCAGCGCGGCGATCGGCAGGTCGACCAGCCGCGACCAGTGCATGGAGAACCCCTCGGGCGGGTTCATCCGGTACTGGGTCACATCCCAGAAGGCCTGCCCGTCGAGCAGGCTGCGCACTTCGAGCAGGCGGGTCCAGTCATCGGGGCCGACAGGATCCCAGCCGAACAGCGGTTGCAAGGCGAGGCGCGCCGCGCACCACACCAGCCACGCGGCCAGCACGGCCTGCGGCCTGCGCAGGAAATCGCGCCAGTCGAACCCCCGATGTCCCATCGGCGGCTATCGCTATCGGAAAACCACGCGGCTGCGAAGGAGCCATGTGGCGGTAAAGCTCACCGCGATCGCGACAAGCTTGGCAAGGCGCGGATCGAAGCCGCTGGCATCGCCCGCCCAGACAATCGCCGTCGTCAGCCCCAGACCGACCAGCGCCGATCCGACGAACAGCGCTTTCTGGCGGATACGGCCCGCCCCACGCTCTGCGACATTTCCGACAAATACGGCGCGGCTGCTCATCAGCCAGTGCGCGGCAATGCCAAGGCAATAGCCGACCGCCGAGGCGGCTGCGGCCCACACACCGAAGGCCAGCAAGGAAAGGAATACCCCGACATCCACCGCCAGCGCGCCAACGCTGGCGAGGAGATACCGCACCAGGCGGATATCGGCCATCCGGGTGATGAAGGCGGCCACGGCCTAAGCGGCTTTCTGGTCGCCGGCGGGAAGACGCTCGGGCACCTCGCGCACCGAGGAGAGCGCAGCCACCTGGTCGTCGCTCAGCGGCTGGCGCGTATCGGGCAAAGCCTTCTCGGCGCCTTCGTCGCCCGCTTCGTGGTACTCGGCGTCTTCGTTGACGCACCAGGTATCGTAGACACGCTCGCCAGCGAGGATGTTCTCGACCGTCAGCATGGCGGTCATCATCGCGTGGTCCTGGTTGTTGTAGCGGTGCATGCCGTTGCGGCCCACGAGGTGCAGCGTCGGGTGCTTTTCCTCCAGCTCGATGCGCATGGCATCGACATTGGCGGCGTAGTCCTCGTCATAGACCGGATAGGCCTTTTCCTGGCGCACCACGGCGCCGGACTTCACCTTCTTGCGGTCGACGAGACCCAGTATTTCCATCTCGTCGGTGGCAAGCTTGACGAGGTCATCGTCGTCCATCGACCACAGACCATCGCCTTCGAAACAGAAGTATTCGAGACCGACGCAGGCCATGCTTTCGTCCGGGATCATTTCGGGCGACCAGCTGCGGAAGTTCTGTACGCGGCCGACCTTCACCTTGCTGTCGTGGATGTAGATCCAGTTGTCGGGGAAGAGGTCTTCGCCCTCGACCATCAGCGCAACGGTCAGGAAGTCGCGGTACTTGAGGTCGTTGGCCTGAAGCGTGGACTTGGGCAGCGGGTGCAGGCGCTTTGCGAGCTGGCGCATAGGCGCGCTGCTGATGGCGTGTTTTGCGCTGACGACGACTTCGCCGCCCGGCCCGCTCGCGCTCATGCGCCAGCCGCCCTTGGCATCGGCAGTGAGCTGCTTGAGGCCGTGGCCCATGAACAGGTGTCCCTTGCCGGTGGCGAGCACCTTGTCGCGCGCGGCGTCCCACATCATGCCCGGGCCCAGCCGCGGGTAGCGGAAGGTTTCGAGCAGCGTCTTGGTCGCCATGCCGTCGTTGGGCTTTTTGTTGAGCCCCAGGCTGCGCTTGAGGCCGTCGACAACCGCGCTCCAGAGCGAAAGGCCCTTGATGCGCTGCGCCGCCCAGTCGGCGCTCATCTCATTGCAGGGCATGCCCCACACCTTCTCGGTGTAGGTCTTGAAGAAGATTGAATAGAGCTTTTCGCCGAACTGGTTGGTGGTCCAGTCCTCGAAGCTTTTCACGTCTTTCCTAGGGAACAGCTTGTAGCGCAAGTAGCTCGCCATGCAGGCCGTCGAGCGCCAGATGCCGAGGTTCCACAGCGCCTCGAAAGCGCGCAGCGGATAGCTGTAGAATTTGCCTTCGTAATAGATGCGGCTCATCCGCGGGCGCTGGATGAAATCCTCTTTGCCAAGGATCTCGTTCCACAGATCCACGACCTGCTGGCTCTTGGAGAAGAAGCGGTGCCCGCCGATGTCGAAGCGGTAGCCTTCGTGCTCGACCGTCCGGCTGATCCCGCCGACATAGGTCTCGTCCTTCTCGATGATCGCGACCGACTTGCCCTGCTTGGTCAGCAGGTAAGCAGCGGTAAGGCCTGCGGGACCGGCGCCGATGATGGCAACGTCGACGGCTAGTTCCTGCGCTTGAACGGTCATGAAGTCCCCCGGTTCATTTCCTGATCGGGAGTGAAGGATAATGGTTAGGGGATGGTTAACGCCGGCGCCGAAATCGATGAGTGGCGGGCGGTTAGTCCTGCAGCAGGAAGGGGCACTGCACCTGAACCGCCAGCATGGCGAATTCGCGCAGGGTGAAGGTGTCCTCGAAGACGAGGCCGTAATTGCTGTCCTTGCGCCAGCGCACCTTGCAGCGGATGTCGGACGGCAGGTGCTCGCACGAAATGGTCACGCGCTGGTCGATCGCGAAGACATGGTCGCACTCGATCCGCGCGCCCTGCTGCGAGATGTTGAGCGTCACCGCCTCGGCGCTACCGGACAGGGCGCTAACGGTGAGTGGGATCATGATGTTGAGGCGAAGCTGGCGCTTGGGGAAGTTCCAGTTTTCGTGAATCAGCCGCTCGACCGCGATCGGCCGGTTGAAGCGGTAGCTCGCCTCGTTCCCGTCGATTCGGACCTGCTTCATCTCGTAGCTCTCGGCGTTCTGGAGCTCGAGCGCGATTTCGTGGTCGGTGGGCAGCGGATGGAAGGTGCGCAGCGAGACACCGGTAGAGGAAACATCGCGGATGACGCAGACAAACTCGCCCTGTCCGCACACGAGCTTGGCCGCGCGGATAAGCGAGGTGTAGCGCGGTGCGCCGCGCTGATCGGCTGCGGAGCCGGTTGCCTTGTCGTCCATCCCAAGTCCGGTGGTAAATTCCATCGTCCTACAATTCCCCAAGTGCGCAGCAGCCCCGCAGTGGCCGCCACAGAGTCCTTGGACCAGTGCCCCTTCGAACATCGCTAATACGGGTCTAGGGGTTAACGCAGGGATAAGGCCGCGCGAGGAATTGTCAGCCAGACCGACACCGGTTGCCGGGGAGCGTTGGAATTGCATGGAAATCGGCCGACACTGGCGCGTGGTGCGGGTGGTGGGACTCGAACCCACACGTCCAAAGGACAGGGGATTTTAAGTCCCCGGCGTCTACCATTCCGCCACACCCGCGCGCGCGTCAGGCAGCCCTAGTGGCTCGCCGGAAAGCGGGCAATCGCTCAGATGATAATAGGATGTTGGCTCAGGCGTCGTTGAGGCGCCGGCGCATGTCCTTGCCGGGCTTGAAGTAGGGCACGCGCTTGGCCGGCACGTCGACCGCTTCGCCGGTGCGCGGGTTGCGGCCCTTGCGGGCTTCGCGCTCACGCGTCGAGAAAGCGCCGAAACCGCGCAGTTCGACCCGTCCGCCTTCGGTCAGGCGCTCGGCTATTTCCTCGAAGAAAATGTCAACGATCTGTTCGACTTCCTCGGCCCGCAGGTCAGGGTTGTCCTGCGCCAGGGCGGCAAGAAGCTCGGATCGGATCATGCGGCGTCTCCCAACCAGCCCCAACGGACTGGCCGCAAGTTATTGTTTCCATTCAGCGACCCTATCGAACCACGCTTTTCCGCGCGTTTCCGACAGGCTGGTTGTGCCAGATGGGCGCCTTGGCCGCAAGCTAACTGTTGGAAATAGCTGGAAGAGAGCCCTCAGGCCTCTTCGAGAAGCTCGCTCGCGGAAACGCCAAGGCGGTCCATGCGGGCGCGGATTTCGGGCCATTCGTCGCGCAGGAAGGCTTCGCGCTCGGTGCGGCGCAGGCGATCGGCCGCGCCGGTCACGACATACATGCCGACCCCGCGTTGCACTTCGACCAGGCCATCGTTTTGAAACTGCTGATAAGCCTTGGCGACCGTGAGCGGGTTTGCGCCCTGTTCGGCGGCCAGCGCGCGCACCGAGGGCAGCATGGCCCCTTCGGCATAACGTCCGTCGATGATGGACGCCGCGATCATGTCGCGCAGCTTGAGATAAACGGGCTTGGACTGGTTAGGCATTGCACTTCCCCGAACGACAGACTGCTACAGTGCCATAATACAGCGCGGCGCACAAGGTTCCCCGCTTTTCCGTCCGATTGCGGCCAATGCGGTCACGACTGTAACTAAGGCTTCACATTGCGCACGAGACCGCTAGGGTGCGCGCTTCTTCGGGGAGGGCCGGCGCGCCTGCGCGGTTCCGGTCAGGAAATTACAAGGACACCGTAAATCTATGGTCGAGGGTATGTTCTTCACATTCGACTCTGCGTTCGAAATGTGGACTTTCAGGGTTGCCGTGGTCGCACTGGCAGCGTTTCTCATCGGCGGCGTGGTGCTGATCACCCGCCCGCAGGAAGAGGTCATCGGGCACCCCAAGGGGCTGTTCCTGCTGTTCATGGCCGAAATGTGGGAGCGCTTCTCCTACTACGGCATGCGCGCCCTGCTGATCTTCTACCTGATCCAGCACTGGATGTTTGCCGAGGACAAGGCCTACGTCATCTACGGTGCCTACACCGCGCTGGTGTACATTGCGCCGGTCGTGGGCGGCTACCTTGCCGACCGGTATCTCGGTCAGCGCAAGGCGGTGCTGTTCGGCGCGATCCTGCTGACCTTCGGCCACTTCTTCATGGCGTTCGAAGGCGGCGGCGGCCAGGACGACCCGATGATCAACGTGTTCTGGCTCGCGCTGGCGCTGATCATCGTGGGCTCGGGCTTCCTCAAGGCGAACATCTCGGTGATCGTCGGCCAGCTCTACGAGCGGACCGATATCCGCCGCGACCCGGCTTACACCATCTTCTACATGGGGATTAACGTCGGCGCCGCGACCGCTTCGATCATCTGCGGCTTCCTCGGCCAGACCTACGGCTGGGAATACGGCTTCGGCCTCGCCGGCGTGGGTATGCTGATCGGCCTCGTCTTCTTCGTGATCGGCAAGCCGCTGCTCAAGGGCAAGGGTGAGCCGAAGGACCCGGCGAAGATCGCCGGCGGCAAGGAATTCGGCATCTACGGCGCGGGCCTCGGCATGGTCGCGCTCTGCTGGCTCGCCATCCAGTACCAGGATCTCGTGGGCTGGGTGCTGCTCGTCTTCGGCGGCGGCCTTGTGGCGTATGTCCTGTACACCGCCGTGGCCAAGCTGCCGGCCGAGGAACGCGATCGCATCTTCGCTGCGATGTTCCTGATCTTCGTGTCGATCGTCTTCTGGGCGCTGTTCGAGCAGGCGGGTTCGTCGCTCAACGTCTTCACCGACCGCCACGTCGACACCGAAGGCGTGAACGCATCGATGTTCCAGTCGATCAACGCGATCTACATCGTGCTGCTCGCACCGCTCTTCGCGATGCTGTGGCAGGGGCTGGCGCGCAAAGGCGCCGAACCCAGCACGCCGATGAAGTTCGGCCTCGCCGTGATCCAGGTGGGTCTCGGCTTCCTCGTCCTGGTCTGGGGCGCGGAAAGCGTCGGCGTGAACGTGCCGACGCCGGTCATCTTCATCTTCCTCATCTACCTGCTGCACACCACCGGCGAGCTCTGCCTCTCGCCGGTAGGCCTGTCGGCAATGAACCGCCTGAGCCCGGGCCACATGGCTTCGCTCATCATGGGCACCTGGTTCTTCGCATCGGCCACCGGTAACTTCGCAGCCGGCCTGATCGCTGCGGCAACCGGCGGCGAAGGCGTCGGCGAGGAAGCCGGCAAGCAGGTCGTCCTCGACGTCTACACCACGGTCGGCTGGTACGCCGTGGGTATCGGCGTCGTGGTGATGGTCATCAGCCCGCTCATCAAGAAGCTGATGCATCTCGACACGCTCAAGGACGATGCCCTCGAAGGGCAGGCCGAAGCGGGGCTCGAACCCCAGGAGGCCGGGGTGCACCCCACCACACAGTCCGGCAACTAAGCCTGGCACAGACACGAAGGGCGCGGAGTGATCCGCGCCCTTTCTGTTTGCAGCGCCGACAATTCAGGGCATGAGGGACGTCATGAGGATCACAGCACGCACCATCGCCACAGGCATCGCGGCCGCCGCGCTCGCCGCCTGTTCGACCACCGGGCAGACGAAGACCGAAAGCGCCAGCGCGGCGCAGGCCTTCGACAAGAACCCGTTCCCCTCGACCTACGAACGCTACCCCGGCCGCCCCACGGCGCTGGTCGGCGCGACCGTGTATGACGGGGCGGGCAACCGGATCGAGAACGGCACGGTCCTGTTCCGCGATGGCGAAGTGGTGGCCGTAGGCGATGCCTCGCTCTCGACCGAAGGCTACGATCGGATTGACGGCAGCGGCAAATTCGTGACGCCGGGCATCATCGACATCCACTCGCACCTCGGCGACTACCCGACGCCCAGCGTTGCGGCGCATTCCGATGGCAACGAGGCCACCAGCCCGACCACGCCCGAAGTCTGGGCCGAGCATTCGGTCTGGCCGCAGGATCCCGGCTTCAGCCGCGCGCTGGCCAATGGCGGCGTGACGAGCCTGCAGATCTTGCCCGGTTCGGCCAATTTGATGGGTGGCCGCAGTGCGACGCTCAAGAACGTGCCCGCCCGCACCGTGCAGGGGATGAAGTTCCCCGGCGCGCCCTACGGCTTCAAGATGGCCTGCGGCGAGAACCCCAAGCGCGTCTACGGCAACCGCGGGCGCATGCCCTCGACCCGCATGGGCAATTTCGCGGTCAATCGGCAGACCTGGCTCGATGCGAAGGCCTATGACGGCAAGAAGCGCGACCTTGGCAAGGAAACGCTGAAGGGCGTGCTCGACGGCGAGATCCTGGTCCACAACCACTGCTACCGCGCCGACGAAATGGCGCTGGTCATGGATATGGCCAAGGAGATGGGATACCAGGTCAGCGCCTTCCACCACGCAGTGGAATCCTACAAGATCGGCGACCTGCTGCGCGAAAACGGCGTGTGCAGCGCCATCTGGGCCGACTGGTACGGCTTCAAGATGGAAGCCTATGACGGCATCCTCGAAAACGCCGCGCTGCTTTACCAGGCGGGCGCCTGCGTGGTGATCCATTCGGACGATGCGAACGGGATCCAGCGCCTCAACCAAGAAGCCGCCAAGGCGCAGGCTGCGGGCCTGAGGCTCGGCCTCGACATTCCCGACGCCGAAGTGATCCGCTGGATTACCCTCAACGCCGCCAAGGCCATGGGCATCGACGGCATGACCGGCAGCCTGGAGCCCGGCAAGATGGCCGATGTGGTATTGTGGAACGGCGATCCGCTGTCAGTGTATTCGCGGCCCGAGAAGGTCTGGATCGACGGCGCCCTCATGTTCGACGCGATGGACCGCAAGCGGCGCCCGGTGAGCGATTTCGAGCTCGGCCAGCCCGGTGAAGGAGACGTGAAATGACCCGCGCCCTGACCTTTGCTGCGAGCGCCATTGCCCTCGCCTTCGCCGCTCCTGCCGCCGCGCAGAGCGTCGCCATCACCAACGCGACTGTCGCCACCGGCGACGGCTCCGACCCGATCGAGGGCGCGACCGTCGTCGTCCAGGGCGGCAAGGTTGTCGCGGCCGGAACCGGCGTTGCCGTTCCGGCGGGCGTGCCGGTGCTCGACGGCAGCGGGACCTGGGTCACGCCCGGCCTCTTCGCCACGATGACCTCGCTCGGCCTGTGGGATGTGGGCGCGGTGAGCGAATCGAACGACACGCGCGCGAGCGACAGTCCGTTCAGCGCTGCGCTCGACGTGGCGCCTGCGATCAACCCTGCCTCGCAGCACATCGCGATCCACCGCGCCGCTGGCATCACACGCGCGGCCAGCACGGTGCTGCCCACCGGCGAGATCTTCGGCGGCCAGGGCGCGATCATCGACCTTGGCGCCGATGGCGACGCGGTTGTCGAAGCGCGCGCATTCCAGACGGTCGCGATGGGCGAATACGGCGCTCGCATCTCTGGCGGCAGCCGCGCGGCGATGTACACCGCGCTGCGCAACGCGCTGTTCGAAGCACGCGCCTATGCGAACGGCACGTGGGATGGGGCAGACGCCATGCTCCCGCGCGCCGACGCGGAAGCGCTGGGCGCGGTCCTTTCGGGCAGACAGCCGCTGATGATCGCGGTTGAACGGGCATCGGACATCCGCACCGTGCTCGGGCTGAAGCGGGAATTCCCCCGCCTCGACCTCGTGCTTGTTGGCGCGAGCGAAGGCTGGCTCGTGGCGAACGAGATCGCCGCAGCAGGCGTTCCGGTGATTGCCGACGGTCTCGACGATCTGCCGCAGGGTTTTGACGAGCTCGGCAGCACGCAGTCCAATGTCGGCCGCATGGTCAAGGCGGGCGTGCGCGTGGCGATCAATGCCAGCGCCATGGAGAACCCGCGCAACCTCAATCAGTACGCTGGGAATCTGGTCGCCCTGACCCGCATTCCGGGTGCGGATGGGCTGAGCTGGGGGCAGGCATTTGCCGCCATCAGCTCCGTACCTGCTGCGATCAGCGGAATGGACGGCAAGGCCGGTGTCCTCGCGCCGGGCGCGATGGGCGATTTGGTGGTGTGGGACGGCGACCCGCTCGAAGTCTCCTCGGCCCCGATCCGGGTCTATATCGACGGGGTCGAACAGCCGCTCGACAACCACCAGAGCCGCCTCAAGGAACGCTACCGCGACCTTGACGAGAGCGACCTTCCCAAGGCCTACGACTGGTAAGAGGATGAAGAATTTCATGGCCTTCGCGGCCGCGCTTGCCGCAGGCACCGCTGCGTCCCCGCTGGCTGCACAGGACGCACCCGACCGATCGCAGGACATCGTCTGGATGACCGAGCAGCAAGCCTATCTCGCAAGCCTGTCGCGCGAGGATGGCTGGCGGTTCATGCCGGGCGGCCTCAAGTGGCGCTACGCCAAATACGCAGGCAGCGATGATAAGCCGCGGGTCGAGGACACGGTGACTGTTCACTACGCCGGCACCTTCATCGACGGGACGCCATTCGATTCCTCCTTCGACCGCGGACAGCCGGCGACCTTCCCGCTCGGCCGGCTGGTGAAGGCCTGGCAGATGGCCATCCCCGAGATGGGCGTGGGCGATATCATCGAGATCGCCGCTCCGGCGGACCTTGCCTACGGACCGGAGGGGCGCGGCCCCATCCCGGGCGGCGCGACGCTGCTCTTCACGGTCCAGCTGCTCGGCATCGAAGCGGCCGAGTAACTCGCCTCAAGAAGCAAGGCGCTTGCACCCGGCGCGAAATCTGCTACCCATGTTGACGCTGTAAACATGGGAGTGGCCGTCATGGATCAGGCTCTGGTTTCGCTTCTTGCTGCGTCGATCGCCTTTGTCGGGACGCATTTCGCGCTCTCGCACCCGCTGCGCGCACCGCTTGTCGGCGCGCTGGGCGATGGCGGGTTCATGGGTCTCTACAGCATCGTGGCAGCCGGATGCATGGCCTGGATGTACTTCGCCTTCACCGCCGCGCCGGGCGCCGACCTTGGCGGCAGCGGGGAGATCGGCTGGGTGATCGCCACGATCCTGACGCTGCCCGCACTGGTTCTCTTTCTCGGCTCGCTGAGGGGCAATCCCGCCCTGCCCGCACCCGGCGCCGGAGCGCTGACCCAGCAGGAGCCGAGCGGCGTTATGGCAGTGACGCGCCACCCGATGATGTGGGGCTTCGCGCTCTGGGCGCTTTCGCACATCATCCTGTTCTGGAGCTGGCGCACAATGATCGTCGCGGGCGCCATCCTGGTCCTCGCGCTGGTCGGCGCGAAGATGCAGGACCGCAAGAAGGAGGCGCTGATGGGCGCGGCCTGGCAGGAATGGGAAGCCAAGACCACCTACTGGCCGCGCTGGGGCAAGCTGGCCGGCGCCGGTCTAGGGCTCTGGATTGTCGCCGCAGCGGCCTGGGCGGGGATCAGTTACTGGCACCTCAGCGCGGCCGGCATCCCGGCAGGCATCTGGCGCTGGCTTTGATCGACCGGGCGCCTACTGTCCCTTGAACTCCGCCGCGCGCTTTTCGAGCAGCGCATCAATACCTTCCATGTGATCCTCGGTAAGGTGCATAAGCGCCTGCGTGTTCGCCGCCAGTTCCAGCGCCGTATCGTAGCTGACCGAACGCCCTTGGCGCATCAGGTTCTTGGCATGACGCAGCGCGTGCGGGGGCATGGCGGCTATCTTGCCGGCCAGCGCGTGGGCTTCATCGAGGAGCGCCTCGCCATCCACCACGCGGCTAACGAGACCCCAGTCGAGCGCGGTGGCCGCGTCGATTACATCGCCGGTGTAGAAGAGCTCGGCCGCGCGCGCCTCGCCGATGATGCGCGGCAGGATCCAGGTGCCGCCATCGCCCGGGATGATGCCGAGCTTGAGGAAGGTCACGCCGAACTTTGCGCGGTCGCTGGCGATGCGGATATCGCCGAGACAGGCGAGGTCGCAGCCAAGCCCGATCGCCGGCCCGTTGACCGCCGCGATCAGCGGCACGCGCAGGCTGTAGAGGGCGCGCAGGACCTTGTGGATGTTGTTGCGATAGCCGTCCGAAATCTCCGGCGCGGTCCCGCCGAAGGTGCCCGTGCGCTCTTTCATCGCCTTGATATCGCCGCCCGCGCTGAAGGCGCGCCCGGCGCCTGTCAGGATCACGCAGCGCACGTCCATATCCGCGTTGATCGCATCGCAAGCCTCGGCAAAAGCGTCCCCGTCCCCCTTCGCGCCGAGCGGGTTCATCGTGTCCGGTCGGTTGAGGGTCAGGGTCGTGACGTGGCCGGTGGTGTCGATCGTCAGCAGGCTCATTCGGGTGGGTCCTCTCCAGTCCGCCGCGCCAGGAAGTCGAGCACGGCCTCTTCGGCATCGGGATGCCAGGCGAGATCATGACCAAATCCTGCGAAGATGCGCAACTCGCTATCGGGCTTGGCGGATGCAAGCCGCTCGGCGTGATGATGCGGGATCAGCGTGTCGGCATCGCCATGCAGGATCAGGACCGGCGCGTCGATTGCGGCGATCTTGTCGATGCTTTCGTAGCGATCGCGCAGCAGCAGGCGGGTCGGCAGCCAGCGGAACTTCTCTGCCACGAGATCAGACAGGCTCGCGAAGGGCGATATCAGAACCAGCGCTGCGGGCGGGGTTTCGAGGGCCATCTGCACCGCGACACCCGACCCGATCGAATTGCCGATCACGATGGTCTGGCCCGGCGAAATCCCGCGCTCGTCCAGGAAGGCCAGCGCCGCGCGGCCATCGCGGTAGAGGCCCTCCTCGCTCGGCGTTCCCGGATTGCCCCGATAGCCGCGGTATTCGGCGGCGAGCACGCCGTAGCCCGCAGGCACCAGGCGGTCGGTTGCCACCACGCTCGAGACCCAGTCTGCCCCATTGCCGTGGAAATAGACGATCACCGGGCGGCCCGGTTCGGGCGCGCGATAGCCGGCGGTCAGCAGCAGGTCGTCGCTTGTCGCATAGCGCACCTCCTCGAACCCGCCGGTCGACGGCCCGATCGCGCGCGGCGCGGGATAGAGCAGCGGACCTTGCGCAAGGTAGAGGATGCCGGTGACGGCAAGGTAGAACGTCGCAAGCGCGACAAGGGCCGTTGTCACGAAGCGCTTGAGGCGCATGGCCACTCGCTGTGTTGAACGCGCTCAGCCATGGGCAGCGTCGCCATAGGGCCCGCCGTTCTCATCCCAGCTGGCAACAACGGCGTCGATCTCCTGCTCGAACTTGGTCCGCGGCCGGGCCGCCCGGATTGCGTCGACCATCTCTCGCGCGCTGCAATCGTACAGCTGGCAGAACATCCACACATCCCCGTTGGCGCGCTGGATACCGGAGCTGATCGCTATGAGGGCTTTGCGCCAGCGCCCCTCGACCGGGTATTTCGACGGCTTATGAAGGAGAATGCGCACCTGCGATTGCTGCGTGCCGATCCGCTTGATCGAACGCAGGGCGATAGGCCTGGGAGAATGGGGGTAAACGACCAGTCCCTGGGGCGAAACGGAGACCTTAACCCTGCGATCGAAAAGTGCGGCCACGAAGCCCACCATAGCGCCGCCGAAGAAAAGGAAGCCCGGCAGCCCGACTACCCAGGTGAGGAGCGACCCTCCGCCAAGCCCGCCCGAGAGAACCCACACCGAGGCAATCGCCATGGGCGCGCAAAGCGCCAGCCAGCCCAGCAGCTTGGGAACCGAGTAGCGCGCCTCGAAGGAGACCGCCGGGTCCTGCGAGGCCGTGGTCAGGCCCGCGCCTCCTCCACGCCTGCGCTGTTGTGCCGCAGGGCGCTGAGCACCGTATCGACGATATGCGGCGCGTTGAGGCCGGCTTCGTCATACTGCTTTTCGGGTGCGTCCTGATCCTGGAACACGTCGGGAAGGCGCATGGTGCGCACTTTCAGCCCGGCATCGGTCAGGCCTTCGTCCGAAGCGAAGGTCAGCACATGCGCGCCGAGGCCGCCCACGGCGCCTTCCTCGACCGTCACCACCACATCGTGGCTGCGCATCAGCTTCTCGATCATCTGGGTGTCGAGCGGCTTGGCAAAGCGCATGTCGGCAACCGTGGTCGAGAGGCCCTTGGCCTCGAGCTGGTCGGCAGCCTTCTTGGCTTCTTCCAGGCGCGCGCCAAGCGAGAGGATCGCTACCTTGCTGCCTTCGCGCACGATCCGGCCCTTGCCGATCTCGAGCTTTTCGAGCTGCTCCGGGATTTCCACACCCGTGCCCGCGCCGCGCGGATAGCGGAAGGCGATCGGGCCATCGTCATATTCGGCCGCGGTGTAGGTCATGTGCGCCAGCTCCGCCTCGTCGGCGGCGGCCATCACGACCATGTTGGGCAGCGTGGCGAGATAGGTGATGTCGAACGCGCCGGCGTGGGTGCAGCCATCGGCCCCGACAAGGCCAGCGCGGTCGATCGCAAAGCGGACCGGCAGGTTCTGGATCGCCACATCGTGGACGACCTGGTCGTAAGCGCGCTGCAGGAAGGTCGAATAGATCGCGGCGAAGGGGCGCATGCCTTCCGCGGCAAGGCCCGCGGCAAAGGTCACGCCGTGCTGCTCGGCAATACCGACGTCGAAGGCCTTGTCGGGATGCGCCTTGGCAAACTTGTCGACGCCCGTACCGCTCGGCATGGCGGCGGTGATGGCGCAGATGCGCGGATCGCTATCGGCAAGCTTGGCCAGCGTTTCGCCGAAGACGTTCTGGTAGGCGGGCGGGCCGCCGGTCGACTTCTTCTGCTCGCCGGTGACCACGTCGAACTTGGCAACGCCGTGGTACTTGTCCGCGCTGTTTTCGGCAGGCGCATAGCCCTTGCCCTTCTGCGTGACGACATGGATCAGGACCGGGCCCTGCTCGCTGTCGCGCACGTTCTCCAGCACCGGGATCAGGTGGTCGAGATTGTGGCCGTCGATCGGGCCGACGTAGTAGAAGCCCAGTTCTTCGAACAGCGTGCCGCCGGTGACCATGCCGCGCGCGTATTCTTCCGCCTTTTCGAGCCCGTCATGGACCTTGCGGCTGAGCTTCTTCGAAATGCGCGAGGCGAGGCTGCGCAGGCCAAGGTACTCGCTGCTCGACACGGTGCGCGCGAGATAGGCCGAGAGGCCGCCGACCGGCGGCGCGATCGACATGTCGTTGTCGTTCAAGATGACCACCAGGCGGTTGCCGGCCTGTTCGGCGTTGTTCATCGCCTCATAGGCCATGCCGGCGCTCATCGCGCCGTCGCCGATCACCGCGATCCCGCGGCCCGGCTTGCCGAGCATCTTGTTGGCCATTGCAAAGCCGAGCGCCGCCGAGATCGAGGTCGAGCTGTGCGCTGCGCCAAAGGGGTCGTATTCGCTCTCCGCGCGCTTGGTGAAGCCCGACAGGCCGCCGCCCTGGCGCAGCGTGCGAATGCGGTCGCGCCGGCCGGTGAGGATCTTGTGCGGATAACACTGGTGGCCGACATCCCACACGAGCTTGTCGGTCGGCGTGTCGAAGACATAGTGGATCGCCGTCGTCAGTTCGACCACGCCCAGCCCAGAGCCAAGGTGCCCGCCGGTCGTGCCCACCGCATCGATCATCTCGGCGCGTAGCTCGTCGGAGAGCTGGCGAAGCTGATCCTTCTCCAGCTTGCGGAGATCATCGGGGGTGGCGACCGTGTCTAGCAGCGGCGTCTTGGGGCGCGTCGTCATGGGAAGCGGCTTTACACCGCTAAATCGGAACTGTCGATGAACGGTTTATCGATGAATTTGCACGGTTTGGCGCTGCATCTGGCTAAAACGCGCCGCGATTACGGGCGATTACTCAGGCGGCGCAATCGTTGCACAAGCCGCGCAGCTCGACCACGGGGCGAACATCGGTGAAACCCGCGTCCTTGCCGGCTTCGCGCAGCGCGCCCGTGACCCGCTCGTCATCGATATGGGTGGCCTTCCCGCAATCGTCGCAGATCAGGAAGATGCAATCGTGCCGGCAGCCGGGGTGAGTGTTGACGAGATAGGCGTTCGCGCTCTCGATCCGGTTGGCAAGGTTGGTGCGCACGAACAGGTCGAGGATGCGGTAGACGCTGTTGGGCGCCACGCGCTTGCCGCGCCTGCGCGATAGATTGTCTGCAATGTCATAGGCGCTGGCCGGCTTGTCATGGCGGGCCAGCTCTTCGAACACGGACTGGCGCATGCCGGTCCATTGCTCGCCGTTGTCGGTCAGCGTGTGGCGGGCGGCTTGGATCAGGTCCTCGCCCGAATGTTCTGTGTGTGCGTGCGCGTGCTGTGCCATGCTCCGCAAGGTAGGCGCGCGCCCGCGCCGCCGCAAGCTAGTCGGGCTGGAAGGTCGCCGAGTATACGCCCGGATACATGGCCTTGAGTGCCTTCACCTTCGGCGCATCCCAGCGCACGATATAGCCGTGGCGCGGGTTTTTCAGCATGAAGTCCTGATGGTAGCCTTCGGCTGGATAGAAGGTCCGTGCCTTCTCAATCCTGGTGACGATCGGCTTCGACCAGATCTTCGCTTCGCGCAGCTGCTTGAGATAAGCGGCAGCGACGGCGGCCTGCTCGCGCGACTGGGGGATCAGCGCGGTGCGGTAATGCGCGCCGACATCGGGGCCCTGACGGTTGAGCTGGGTGGGATCGGCGATCACCGAGAAGAAGATCCGCAGGAGCTGGTCGTAGCGGATGACCTTGGGGTCGTAGACGACCTTCACCGATTCGGCGTGGTCGGTAATGCCCGAGGTGACGATCTTGTAGTCGGCCTGGCGCTCGGTCCCGCCGTGATAGCCGGATACGGCGCTTTTCACGCCCTTCACATGGCTGAAAACGCCTTCGACGCCCCAGAAGCATCCGCCGGCAAACACCGCCGTCTTGAGGCCTGCGCCTTCACGCGCAACGCGCTCGGCTGCCGGCGCCGCGACCGCTTTCTCGGCAGCAAGGGCGGGCTGCTGGCAGGCCGAAGCGCCCAGAGACAGGGCCAGGGCCGCGAGGGGTGCGCGCAGGTCCATCAGAAGATCGAGGCGATCAGTTGCGGCACGGCGGCGAAAATCTCGCCGCCGCCGCCGATGACGACAGCGATGGCTCCGGCACCGAAGCCGATGGCGAAGTTGCGATAGAGGTCGGGGGTAAAGAGGGTCATGGTGGGTCTTTCGTCAGTCTTGCCGACGTGGTTACACCCGCCCCGATTGCAACGCGCTTAATCGGATTGTTGTGATCGGTTCAGGCGATGAGACGCCCTGCCCGCACCCTAGTGCCGGAAGTGGCGCATCCCCGTGAAGACCATGGCGAGGCCCGCCTCGTCCGCCGCCGCAATCACTTCCTCGTCGCGGATCGAACCGCCCGGCTGGATGATCGCGGTTGCGCCCGCTTCGGCTGCGGCCAAGAGGCCGTCGGCGAAGGGGAAGAAGGCGTCGGAGGCCACGGCGCTGCCAACCGCGCGGCTCTGTTCCCAGCCGTATTTCTCGGCCGCTTCGGCCGCCTTGATCGCGGCGATGCGCGAGCTGTCGCGGCGGTTCATCTGGCCTGCGCCAATGCCCGCGGTCGCTCCGTCCTTCGCATAGACGATAGCGTTCGATTTCACGTGGCGCGCGACCGTCCAGGCGAAGAGGCAGTCCTTCAGCTCCTGCTCGGTCGGCTCGCGCTGGGTGACGACCTTGAGGTCGGCTTCCGTGATCGCGCCGTTGTCGCGTGTCTGCACCAGCAGGCCGCCTGTGATCGGTTTGACCGAAAGGCCGCCGCGACGCGCATCGGGCATATCGCCGGTCACGAGCAGGCGCAGGTTCTTCTTCTTGGCGAAGGCTTCGCGCGCTGCATCGCTAACCGAGGGGGCGATGACGACTTCTGTGAAGATCTTGCAGATCGCCTCGGCCGTTTCGCCGTCGAGTTCGGTGTTGACGGCGACAATGCCGCCGAAAGCCGACACGCTGTCGCAGGCCAGCGCTTCGTCCCATGCCTGGATCAGGCTGGACGCCTGCGCAACGCCGCAGGGGTTGGCGTGCTTGACGATGACCACCGCCGGCTCGCCGCCAGCAAATTCCGCGCACAGTTCCAGCGCCGCATCGGCATCGTTGTAATTGTTGTAGGACAGCTCCTTGCCCTGCAACTGCTCGGCCTGGGCGATGCCTTTCGCGTGCGGGCCGACCGGCGTGTAGAGCGCCGCTTTCTGGTGCGGGTTCTCGCCATAACGCAGTTCGACCGGGGCCTTGCCGTTCACGGCGAGGAAGTCGGGGAGCAGCTGCTGCTGGTCGGCGAAGGCGAACCACTGGCTGATCATGCTGTCGTAGGCGGCGGTCGCGGCAAAGGCCTTGGCCGCGCACTTGCGGCGGAAGTCGAGGCTGGTCGCGCCGCTCGCATCGAGTTCGCCGACCAACGTGTCGTAATCGGCCGGGTCCGTGACGATGGTGACGAACTGGTGGTTCTTGGCCGCGCTGCGCACCATGCTCGGCCCGCCGATATCGATGTTCTCGATGATCTCGTCGCGCTCGGCGCCGCGCATCACGGTGGCTTCGAAGGGGTAGAGATTGACGACCACGAGGTCGATCGCGCCGATGGCATGCTCGTCCATCGCGGCAGCGTGTTCGGGGTTGTCGCGCACCGCCAGCAGGCCGCCGTGGACCATCGGGTGCAGCGTCTTCACGCGGCCGTCCATCATCTCGGGAAAGCCGGTGAGGTCGGAGACGTCCTTCACCTCGAGCCCCGCTTCGCGCAGGGCCCTGGCCGTGCCGCCGGTCGAGACGAGCTCCACGCCCTTGGCCGCCAGCGCCTTGCCCAGATCCACCAAGCCGGTCTTGTCGGACACCGAAAGCAGTGCCCGCTTGATCGCCACGTCAGCCACTAGAAATCACCCCATGCGTTTGAGCAGCCAGGGGAAACGCCCCCCGCTGCGCGATGTCAGTCCTTCGACGACCAGCTGCTTGGTCGCCCGCGGGCGTCCCTGCCCGTCGACCCAGAGGCTGTCCTCGATCGCGATATGCGCCTCGCCGCTATCGCCTCCGAGACGGAATTGCCAGTAGCTTCCGTCGGGAAGGGCTAGCCCTGCGCCGCGCTTGTCGTCCGACAGCCCCGCCTCGATCCCGTAGCCGAGATGGAACCGCAGCGCGAAGGCGATCTTGCCGCGCTTGCCCTGCCGGCCCGACGGTTCGAGCACGTCTTCGCCCGACAAGCCGCTGCCGTCCGCGCCGAGCAGCAGTGTGCGGCGATGAATGAGGCCGTAGCGCGCGGCGTAGCCGTTATGCGAGGCTTCCAGCCGGGCCGCATCGCGCCCCTTCTGCTTGACCGTGGTGCGGGCAATGTCGACTTCCTCGACACCCTTGCCGATCAGCCCCTTGATGAGAACCGCCGTCGAATTGGCATCGTCGAGCACGAGGGTCGAATGCGCCGCGCTGCCGCGCAGGCCCTGTTCGATCCGCACCGGCACCTGCCCACCAGCCAGCTCCGCCCCGCCGCAATTGACGATGATGCGCTGTTCGCCATGCGAAAGCTCGAACGCGAGGGTCGAGGCGCAGCCGAAACGCGCGTGGCGCGCCCGCGGGGGCGGGGCCGCGTCGAGGACGAGCGTGGCCTTGCCTGCGTCCACCCGGTGGTAACCCCAGTGCTTGCTGTCCTTGCCCGGGCGCGCGCGAATGCCGCTTGCGGTCACCAGCGCGTCGAGCCGCGCGGCCGAGGTCGCACCGGAACCTTGCCAGCTTCCAAGGCCCCGGTCGCCCATGCGCAGGGTGAGGAGCGGCGGCACCAGCAGGCCGAGCATGGTTTCGAGCGCCGGCGGCGGATCGCGATCGACCGCTTCGTAGCAGGCCCGCAAATCCACCAGCAGCGCGATCGCTTCCATCTGCGCGAGCGGGCTGCGCGACAGCACCCCGCCATCCTCACTCACCAGTTCGCCAAGCGCGCGCAGCAGGCCGGCTTCGCCGAACAGGCGGCGCGGCTGGCCATCGGGCAGCAGGAGCCCCGCAGCGACAATCGCGCACCAGCCGGCCACCTGGCCAAGCCGGTCTTCGGCGCGGGCCACCTGCCGGTCAAGATAGCGCGCGGTCGCTTCCATCGCTTCGAGCGCCTTTGCGCGGAGGGCAGCGTCCCCGCTCAGAATCAGCGGCGCGTTGACCAGCCATGCGAGGAGGCGCAGGCCGGCGTGCTCGACGGTCCAGGCCGGGCCCTTCGCCGGCACCGGGTTTGCCTTGAGCCAGCGCGCGAGCAGTTTCTCGCCAATGCCCGCGCATTCCTCGCGCGGGGCGCAGGCGCCAAGGTCGCGCAGCCAAGTGAAGCCCTGCACGGTGCGCTGCACGGGTGCGGTGAGCGGCGCCCCGCTGGCGAAATCGACCTTGTCGAACGGCACCTTGAGGCCGTGGACAAGGAATTGCCCGGCCCGCAGCGCCATGCCTCCGGCGCGTTCACCCTCCAGCGGGCTGGCGACGGTGGCGAGGAGGCGCGGGGCGGCGGGCTTGCGCAGCGGCGAGGCGAGCACGGACCCAGGCACCCCAAGGCGGTAGGCCCAGCGCACGACGCTTTCGATCGGCCCGGTTCGCGGCGCGCGGAAATCGCTGAGGACCAGCGCGCGGCCGGGTTCGAGCGGGACGGCTTCGGGCAGTTCGGCGGCCGGCGGCGAGGCCAGCGGCTCGTCCTGGCCGCCCAGCGGCAGCGCCGGTGCATCGGCTGCAGCCAGCGCTTCGCTGTCTTCGCGCAGGAGGGTCCGCGCGCCCTCGCTCATGACTGGCCTTTGAGCGCGGCGATATTGGCTGCGTATTGCGCAGGGCCGCCCTTGAAAGTGGCCGAGCCCGCGACCAGCACATCGGCGCCGGCATCGACGCACAGCCGCGCGGTTTCGGCGTTCACGCCGCCATCGACCTCGAGGTGGATCGGCTTGCCAAGCGCATCGATGCGCTTGCGGATCGCCTCGACCTTCTTCAGCTGCGAATGAATGAAGCTCTGCCCACCGAAGCCGGGATTGACGCTCATCACCAGCACCAGGTCGACGTCTTCGAGGATGTAGTCGAGCGCTTCGAGAGGCGTGCCGGGATTGAGCACCACGCCCGCCTTCTTGCCGAGGCCCGAAATCGCCTGCAGCGTGCGGTGGATATGCGGGCCGGCTTCCGGATGCACCGTGATGATATCGGCCCCGGCTTCGGCAAAGGCTTCGAGATAGGGATCGATCGGCGCGATCATCAGGTGGACGTCGAAGGGCTTGTCCGTGTGCGGGCGCAGCGCCTTCACCACGGCAGGGCCAATGGTGATGTTGGGCACGTAGTGGCCATCCATCACGTCGACATGGATCCAGTCGGCGCCGGCCGCGTCGATCGCGCGGACCTCTTCGCCAAGCGCAGCGAAATCGGCGGACAGGATGGAAGGGGAGATCAGCGGGGTGGTCATGCGGGCGGTTTGCCTTGGTCGCGTGTGAGCCTTGGCCAGCCCTACGCGCGCGAAACGAGGGTTAACAAGCAAGCCGCGCCCCCTTTTCCACATCGCCCGCCCCCGCTAGGCGGTCAGGCCATGACCATCCCGCGCAAGCTCACGGCCAATTTCGTCGAAACCCGCGTCGATGACGAGATCCTCATCGTCGACCTCGATGGAGGCGAACTGCTCTCGCTCGGAGGGACCGGCCGCGCGGTGTGGGAGCTCATCGACGGCG
This sequence comes from Qipengyuania flava, assembly GCF_019448255.1. Lineage (NCBI taxonomy): Bacteria > Pseudomonadati > Pseudomonadota > Alphaproteobacteria > Sphingomonadales > Erythrobacteraceae > Qipengyuania > Qipengyuania flava. The sequence goes on along the minus strand of NZ_CP080410.1, from coordinate 238,520 downwards.
AGCGGAGCGTGACCGATATCGCAAGCGCGCTGGGTGAGGCTTATGACGCCGAGCAAGCGGTGCTGACGCGGGACGTCGAGGTTCTGCTCGCCGAGCTCGAGAAAGCGGCGCTGGTCGCCTTGGATTGATCTTGCTATGCTGCCCGCGGCTGACGAAGGGCGCATCACGATGACCAAGCACGCAAACGAAACCGACCAGAAACGCATTTGGCAAGCGCCGAAGCTCAAGCGGCTGGGCGCGATCCGCAACATAGCGGGGCCGCAGGGAGGGTTTACTAGCAATGGATCGAACCCCGACCGGAGAAGCTGAAGCTCCAGCCTGAAAGGCCTTGCGGTGTTTGCCGTCGCAATTGCGCTGCGCCCCACGCCCGTGCCGCCCCACATCCTTGCAGGAGCCTTGGGCTATTGCGCCCGTCGCCCTCATGTCGAGCATAGTTCGCGCCAATCCAGTCTGGCGGCGTGGCGTGGGCCTTCGGGCGAGGAGACAGTGCTGCGCGGCGCCTCAGTCACAGCGGCCTTCGACGGTTGGATCGGCAATCGCACATCCCTTCGCGAAGCCCTGGGGCTTGGTGACAATGCCGAGGATGTCGCTCTCTATCTTGCCGCCTATCAGAGGTGGGGCGATGCCTCCGACGACCATATAAACGGGAATTACGCAGCAGCGATCGTCGATGAGGGAGGGGCATGGGCGCGCCTGTCCCGCAGCGCTTTCAATGCTCCCCCGATCCATTACCGCCTTTCCGAAGAGCACTGCGTCGCAGGTTCCCTAGTGTCCGTACTTGCGACCCTTCCGGGTGCGGCGCGACTCCATCCCGAGCTCGCCCAGGTCGCGCGCGGTCTTGCCGGAGATCGATCCCACCCTCGGTCAGGCTGGTATCGACACACCGGACGTGTCGCCAAGGGCGAGGCTGTCCGCATCACCGCTGGTTCCGACGAAGTGTGGCCAGTCTGGCGCTATTCCGCCCCGAAGCATGGGCCAAGGCAGGGCAAGCTCGCTGACGATAGCGTTCTCAGCACAGCGCAAGAATTGCTGGAAGAGGCGGTTGCAGGAGCAGCGGGGCGGGGCACCAGGGTAGCGCTTGCCCTGTCCGGCGGGCTCGACAGCGGCCTCGTCGCATCGTTTCTTGCGCAGCAAAACCAGGGCGCGGCAATAACGGCCCTGACAATGGCTCCGGCCAAGGAATGGATCGCGGCCCCCCGCCCCGGCTATGTGGCCGACGAAAGCAGCGGAGCCGCTTCCATCGCCGACCAATTGGGGATCGCCCACCACGAAATTGTGATCAACAGCAGCGGCCCCTTCGACGAGCACTTTGCCCGCACACTGGAGAAAGCCGGCTGCGCCCCCGTCGCTATCGGCCTTGCTCCTTTTCTTCAAACACTGGCCCGGTCAGCCCACCAGAATGATGCGCAGATCCTGATGGGCGCGGACGAGGGCAATTCCGGAATCTCGGCCGATGGCCAGTGGGGATACCGCGAACTGTTCTTGCGCCTTCGCTGGCGCGAACTGTGGCTCGCCCTTCGTCACCGACCCCGCGATCCCCGGCCGATCTGGAGAAAGTTCGTCAGCCTCGTGGTTCGGGGGTCGGCAAGAAAGCTTGATATTGCGCGTTTCCTGTCGGCGCGCGGATTGCGGTTTGAATCGGCCGACGAATACGGCCTCGTGGACGGTCCGGGTCTGGATCACTTTCGGGAGCGCGAAACGCCAATGCATCCGCGCCGCGTGCGCGAAGAATTGCTTGCCCAGAGCGATGATGGCGCAGCCGAAGTCGCCAAGGCAGTCGAAGCAGTTCACGGCGTGCCCTACCGCGACCCTATGGCCTATCCGCCGCTGCTCGAATTCTGCCTGTCCCTGCCGACCCGGCAATTCCTGCGCCGTGGGCAGACCCGTTATCTTGCGCGCAGGCTGGCGGAGGGGCGCCTGCCGGATGCTGCACGCATGTCGCACGATCACGGCGTGACCGATGCCGACTGGCCCTTGCGGGTGACCCGCGACCGCGCTGCACTGCTCGCCGAGCTGGAGAAAATGCGTGCGGATGAAGACCTCTCCTCGCTGCTCGACCTTTCCGGCATGAGCGACCGCCTCGTTCGGTGGGATGGCAAGCAGCCCGTGGATCCGCTCGCGGCGATGGCGCTGAGCTATTGTCTCCCGGCTGCGATTGCCGCCGGTCGAGTGATCGCCCGGGCCAAGGGCCGCAACGATCTGTAATGACTTGCGCCTTTACCCGACCCAGAGCCTGACCTAGCGCTCGCTTCGTGAAACCGTTTCCCTCTGTTGCACTCGACCATCTTGCCAAGGGCCGTATCGCGCTGCTCGCAGCCGTCACGATGCTCGTGGCGCTGAGCGAAGGGCTGGGCTTCGTCCTCCTCGTGCCCATGCTGGAAACGCTGGGAGACGGGGCGCCGTCGCTCGCCGGCCTGGCCCTGCCCGATCTTTCGCTGGGCGCGCTGCTGACGCTGTTCGTGGCCCTTGTCGCCCTGCGCACGCTGGCCGAGCTGTGGCGCGCGCTGGTCGCGCAAGGTCTCGTCGTTACGCTGGTAGACGGGCTGCGGCTGCGGGCGATGGAGGCGTTGCTGCGCGCCGACTGGCGCTACCTGTCCGGCACACGGCAGAACGAGCACCGGGCGGTGGTGCTGGGCACGGTCGACCGGGCGGGCAATGCGGTGCAGCTGTTCGCCGACCTCCTGCGGCTGGCCCTCGGGCTCGGCGCGCTGGGTCTCGCCGCCTTCGTGATCGCCCCGCTTGCCGCCCTCGGCCTCGCGCTTGGCGGCGCGCTGATCCTGTTCGCCTTCGCCCCGCTCAGGCGCAGGGCGCGCGGGCTCGGGGAAGCGCTGGGAGAGCGCTACCGGGCGATGTATTCCGCTGTCGGCGAGACGCTCGACGCCGCCCGCGTGGTCAAGAGTTTCGGCCGCGAGACGGCGGCTCTCTCCGCGGTGGAGGAGGGCCTCAAGGGCCGCCGCGCGGTGGAGCGCCGCTTCATTTTCGACAGCGGCCTCGCCAAGGCGTTGCTCCAGACAAGCGGCGCGCTGCTGCTTGCCATCTTCGTGTGGCTTGCCGCTGGGCGCGGGGACGTGGCGCTGGCCACGCTGCTCCCGCTCGTGGCCCTGTTTGCTCGCGCGGTGCCAATGCTGGGCCAGCTCCAGCAGGCCGCCCAGGCTTGGGCGCACGACCGTCCGGCGATCGAGGAAGTCGAAGCGCTGATCGCCGAGGCGTACCGCGCCGCCGAACCAGCGGCGGCCGGGGAGCCCCCGCGCCTTGGCTCGGCCTTGCGCTTCGCATCGGCCTCACTCGCCTACTCCGATGCGCGCCCCGCGCTCGACGGGATCGACCTGGAGCTTCCGGCGGGAAGCTTCACGGCCATCACGGGCCCGTCGGGCGCGGGCAAGAGCACGCTGGCCGACCTTGCCGGGGGCCTGCTTGCGCCTGACGCGGGTGCCGTCTTGATCGATGGGGTGGCCCTCGACGGCCCGCGCCGGATCGCCTGGCGCAGCCGGGTTGCCTATGTGCAGCAGGAGTCGGTGCTGTTCGCCGCAACGCTGCGTGAGAACCTCTTGTGGGGCCGGGCCGATGCGAGCGATACGGACTGCGTGGCCGCGCTGGAGCGCGCCAACGCCGCCTTCGCCCTCGAGCTGCCCGGTGGTCTCGACCATCGCATTGGCGAGGCTGGCCGCACGCTTTCAGGGGGCGAGCGCCAGCGGATTGCGCTCGCACGGGCGTTGTTGCGCGATCCCGACCTGCTGATCCTCGACGAAGCCACCAGCGCGCTCGACCCGGCCAGCGAAGCCGCCGTCGCCGATGCAGTGGAAGCAGTCGCCGGGCGCTGCACGATCCTCGTGATCGGCCATCGCGGAGCGCTGACGCAGCGCGCGCCGCGACGGGTAGCGCTCGACGCCGGGCGCCTCGCTCTTGATGAATAGGTCCGCGCTGCCAAATTCAGCCGCAATTCAGCGCGCTATGCTAAAAAGCGCCTCATACAGGGGTCCGTCGGGCCCAGGGGCGATGCCTGCCAGCCGCCCTGCACCACAGTTCGAAACGGAATTTCGCCCATGATTCGCCAATTCTCCGCCGTCGCCGGTGTCAGCGCGCTCGCCCTTGCGGGCCTTGCCGCGCCGTCCCCCGCCGAAGCGCAATACCGCGAGAAGATCACAAACAATCCTGCCAAATGCGCAAGCGGCGCAGGCCCGGCCGTGCGCGTCACGATCACCGACATCAAGGCCTCGAGCGGTACCATCCGGGTGCAGAGCTACCGCGGCACCAAGGAAGACTGGCTCGAAAAGGGCCGCTGGATCTACCGCATGGAAGCCCCGGCCAAGGCCGGGTCGATGACCTTCTGCATGCCGCTGCCGGCCCCCGGGACCTATGGCATTGCGGTACGCCACGATGTGAACGGCAACGGGAAAACCGACATCTTCGCCGACGGCGGGGCGATGTCGAACAACCCCAGCATCAACATCTTCAACCTCGGCAAGCCGAGCTACAAGAAGACCGCCTTCACGGTAGGCGCCGGGGTCGAAACCATGTCGATCCGTATGCGCTACCGCTGAGCGCGGCGCTTTCGCCACAGTTCGAAAAGGGCGCCGGGCGCCGCGAGCAGCGGGTGCTTGGCGCGAAACGGCGTCACTTCGATAGTGATACCCGTGTGGCGGTGGAGCTTCCACGCGCCATAATCCGCCGCGCCCTCGAAGGTGGTTGTCGCCTTGGCGAGCCGCAGAAGGTTGAGCGGCTTGCCGAGCCGCGCGCGGGTGCGCCACCAGGCCTTGATCCGCGCGCGCTCGGCCTTGTCGAGCTTGGGTGACAGGCGTTCACCGTCGCGCGTGAAGGGCAGGCCTGCGGCTTCCCAGGCGAGGGGCAGCAGGCCGTCGAAATGCTCTGCGTTGACCTCGAGGATGGCGTTCTCGCGTCCCGGTTTCTCGACGCGGAATTCTGCCTGGTAGGTCGCCCGGAACAGCGCCCGCCAATAGTCTTCCGCCGTGCCTTCCTCAGGGCCCACAGCCGCCGCGAGCCGCCCGGCCGTCATCGCCGCTGCACTCAGCGCATCGAGCACGGCGGCGCGGGCCGCCTCATCCGCCTGCCAGATCAGCGCCGAGGGCTGGACGAACCGCGCCCAGATCGTCGTATCGCGCGACACACCGCTCGCCGCTTGCGCAAACTGGGCGAGCGACAGCGTCGCGATCTTGGCGCGCAGCCGTTCCTCGCCATGGTCCCATTCACGGTAGCTGACGCGCGGCCAGATGGTTTCTTTCTGGGGGCCGGGAAGCAGCACATAAAAATCCAGCACGCCTTCGAGCGAGCCTGTGCGCAGGTTCGATCCGTAGAACAGCACCGCCAGCGCGCCGGCCTCTTCGCCCAGCCGCCGGGCGTACGCCGCGACTTCGCTGCGCACCGGGCGGTCAAGCGCGGCGGCGATGCGGTGCGAAAGTGCGGAGGTCACACGCTGACGAAGGTGATGTCCGGCCCCTGCTCGACCCGGTATCGACCGGCGGGGAAGGCCTCGCCATCGAGGATGACCGCTTCGGCAACATCGATCGACAGGCCATCGGCGTCGAGCTGGTGGAAACCGGCATCGGAAAGCCAGCGAGGACGCCAGCCCGTCAGGATCGCCGGAAGGGAGGCCAGCAGGCGGCGGCGCGGGTGGTCCAGGACCGCAAGCTTGAAACCCGGGCGCGGCGCACCGAAGAGCTGGACGCCCATCGGCATGCGTTCGAGCGTGGAGGCGAGCATCACGCTGCGGCGGTCCGGATTGCCAAAGGCCGAACGCGGCACGCTCTCGCCAGAGGGCAGGAAACGCAGATCCATTTCCGTGCCGCGGCGCCACTTGTTGCGATCCGTGCCGAAAAGGGCCTGCAGCACGCCCCAGGCGCCCGTCGCACCGACGGCGAGACTGTTGAAGAAGCCGAGCGAGTGCGCGTCCTGGCCCGTTTCAATACCGAGGGTGAAGGCGCCGGCACCGAAAATGAAGCCGAGCATCGGCGGGTTGTCGTCGCCTTCGCGGCTGATCGCGAGCGGACGGCGGACCAGCCGGCGGCCCGTGTGATAGGCCTTCATCGCCTCTTCCAGCGACCAGTCGGCCGGAGCGCCAAGGTCGACGTTGAGCGCGTTGGTCTTGCCCTTGGGCAATACGGCGACAGCGGGCCAGCGGTCGGCAAAGACCATCTGGCCAATCGTCAGCACGTCGCGCACCGTCCCGTCACCGCCATTGATGACGAGGAAATCGATCCCGTCGCGGGCGAAGCCGGACAGCGCGTGGAAAATCTCGTTGCGGGTGCGCGGCTGGGCGACCGTGATCCGGTCGGATCCCGTGCAGGCAAGGTCCTGGCCCTTGTTGCGGTGGCTGCGCGGATTATAGATCACGCCGATGCGCGGATCGGACGTACGGTGCGCACGGTAAATGGCGCGCCGCTTGGGCGCCGGGGTCGCGGTCTGCCGGAGGGGCAGGCTGTCGAAGTTGTATATTACCCGGTCCATGAACCTTGTGCCTTAACCGCGCCCTCGCTCCCCTACCTAGGGCATTTTCCTCAAATTGTAATACTGTCGCAAAGCATTCTTCGCTCAGGCGTGCCGAAAAGTAACACCGGCAACCCCATGTGGCCCGGTTTTTCTGCGGAGGCGACTGCAAGGCTTTGAAATGCTGGCGCACCCGACAGGATTCGAACCTGTGGCCTCTGCCTTCGGAGGGCAGCGCTCTATCCAGCTGAGCTACGGGTGCTTTCACGCGCCGTTCGGCGAGCGCGGCGCTTAGCAAAGCGGCGCGCGGCTCGCCAGCCTTTAATCGAACCTCCCTTTGGTGACTCGCGCGTTAGGAGTTTCGCAAGACTGGCTTCGTAATCATGGCAAGCATGAGCGCGCTATCCCACGAATTCGACCTTTCCCAGGCCACCATGCTCCCGCCCGCCGAAGCGGGCCCGCGCCCGGCGCCGGAGCTGCGTGTTCTGGCCGAGCAGTGGGATGCCGTTCACGAAGCCGCTGCAGCCGTGGGCAACCTCGCCCAGCTTGGCCGCGAAGCGCCGTCACCCGAGATCGCCCAGCTGCCGCAGCGCGCGGCCGACAAGGGCGGTTGGCACTACGAGATGGCAGCCCGCGGCATCGATGATCTGGCCGCGGTCATGCAGCCAGGTCTGCGCGCACTGCTGTCGCTGACGGCGCAAGGCCAGGATACGACGGCAGCAGCGCTGACGCTCTGGCGCGAATTCCACACGGCGCGCGCCGCGATCGTCGACCTCGTCGAGGCCGGCTGAGCTTTTCCTAGAAGTTGACGGTGACGACCACGGCGTCGGCATAGGTGCCGGCGGCGAGCCCGTCTGCGTTGGCGAGCGTGGCGCCGTAGGCCGTGAGCTGCGCCGTGCCGTCATCGCCCGCCGTGCCCGCAACCGTATCGACGCCCAGCGCATCGCCCCAGCGCGTGGTGCGTGCCGCATCGCTGTAGATTTCGTAGGCGAGACTCTGGCCGGTGGCCGGGTCGACCATTTCGCGGGCGCCGCTCTGCCCCGCATCGAGCGCGATCTCATAGGCGGCCGGGCCATTGCACGAGAGCGCAACTCCCGCCTGCCCCTCAGCACGCGCGCCGGGCGCGGTGTCGAGCGCGAAGTCCATCGTGTCGGCGCTGACGCTGCAGCTTTCCACTACCGTTGCCCGAACCTGCATCACCGCCGTCGCCTGGCCGGCCTCAGCCGAAGTGCCGAGCGCAGTGGCCACGAACAGGGCGAGAAGGGTCAGGATCAGCTTCATGTGGCAATCTCCACATCGTTCGGGCTTGGCGTCTGGACAATCCGCTACGCCCCCAGGCTCATGTTTAACAGTCGGTTAACCATGTTTTGCCTGCGCTTCGGGCATGCGTCCCGGATCGGGACTCGCGGCCGGCGGGTCTTAGCGCTTGACCGGGTTCTCTTTATGTTCCAGTTCGAGGGCATGGCAGATTCGGCAATCGAGACCCTCACGGCAGCGCATGTGGCGCGCGGCATCGCGCGGCTGTTTGCCCGCAACGACATCTGGTGCCTGGCGGAAATGCCGCTGCGCAACGGGCGGCGGGCGGACCTCATGGGGGTCGACCCTAAAGGCCGCATCATCCTGGTCGAAATCAAGGTCCAGCGCGGCGACCTGCTCGGCGATGGCAAATGGCCCGACTACCTCGACTATTGCGACCGGTTCTATTGGGGCCTGCCTCCCGGGCTCGACCGCAGCCCCCTCGAAGGCGACGGGTACCGGCCCGACTGCTGCGGGGTCATCGTGGCCGACGGCTATGACGGCGAAATCGTACGGCCCGCGCCGCTGCGCCCGCTTGCTGCCGCGCGCCGCAAGGTCGAGGTCGAACGCCTCGCGCGCACGGCGCTGCGCCGCGCGACCGTTGCGCTCGACCCACACTGCGCGCCCTGGGGTACGCCCGAATAGCCAAGGCGGCTTGCGCGCCCCAGCCGCGCCACTAGGGTCGCCAGGACCATGTGGAACGCCATCCTCCTGTCTGCCGCCGCCATGACCGCGATCGTCGCGCTGCGGTACCTGGCGACCAGCGGGGTGTTCGCGGCGATCACCAACCGGGTGCGCCCCGGATACCACGACAGGCTCGGCCCGCAGATCCGCCGCGAGATCGGCTGGTCGCTGGCCTCGGCCGCGATCTACGGTGTGCCGGCCGGGATCGTTGCCTGGGGCTGGCAGGAGCGCGGGTGGACCCAGATCTACACCGATTGGAACGCCTACCCCCTATGGTACCTGCCGCTGGCGCCGCTGCTCTACCTCTTCGCGCACGACACCTGGTTCTACTGGACCCACCGGCTGATGCACCGGCCCAGCCTGTTTCGCACCATGCACGCCGTCCACCACGCCAGCCGGCCGCCGACCGCCTGGGCGGCGATGAGTTTCCACCCTTGGGAGGCGATCACCGGCGCGGTGGTGATCCCGGCGCTCGTCTTTCTCATCCCCATCCATGTCGCCATGCTCGGGCTCGTCCTCCTGATCATGACGGTAATGGGCGTGACCAATCACATGGGCTGGGAAATGTTTCCCCGCCGCCTAGTTCATTCGCGGTTAGGAGGCTGGCTGATAACCGCCAGCCACCACCAGCGTCATCATGAAGAGTATCGATGCAACTACGGACTGTATTTTCGCGTCTGGGATCGCCTCTGCGGCACGGATCGCGGGCTGAGCCCCAACGCATGAAACGCACTGCTGCCCTCGCTATGCTGCCGCTGGCCGCTGCGCTCGGCGCGAACGCTCCGGCCGGCTCGGCCGCGCCTGCCGCGTCGAAGGGTGCGACCATCTCGGTCACGGTCACCAACCTGCGCAACGCCAAGGGCATCGTGCGCGCCTGCATGACCACCGATGAGGACAAGTTTCCCCGCTGCCGCGGCGTCGCCGGAGCGCACGGAGCAACCGCCGATGCGCAGGAAGGCTCGATCGCCTTTACCTTCACCGGAGTGAAGCCCGGGCGTTACGCCATCGCCTTGCTCCATGACGAGAACGGCAACGGCAAGGCCGACCGCGCGCTTGGCATGATGCCCAAGGAGGGCTTCGGCTTCTCGCGCGATGCCAAGGTCCGCATGGGACCGCCGAAATTCTCCGAGGCCGCCTTCGATGTCGGCCAGGACGACCGCACCCTCACCATCCGGATGCGCTACATGCTCTGACTGCGGCCGCCAATGCGCCGCAGTCATGGTTAATTTCTTTAACTATATGTTTACCACGGTGGCCGCATACCGCTTTCGAATGAGCAAAACTCTTCGGGGGCTTTAGCAGTGATGGACAGGTTCGGCGGCTTTTTCGGCTCGCGTGATACGGCGGAGGACATCGACGAGGATATCGTCGATGAGGCCGACGCCGATCTCGAACCGCCGCCGTCGCCCGTCGGCCAGGACGAGCGCCGCATGCAGGTGCGTGCCTACAACCACTGGGCCAGCCTGCTCGGCGACCTCGCCTTCCCGCATATTTCCGACCTCGAACCCGAATCGCTCGACGACTTCGGCCCTTATTCGGTGCTGCTGGACCTGTCCGACGACATCGAGGACCCCAAGGTCGGCTTCGTGGGCTCGGAGCTGGCCGAGGAAGCCGGCCATGACGGCGACCTTGCGCTGCTGTCGAATGTGCCGAGCCGCTCGGTCCTAAGCCGCATCACCGACCATTACATGCAGATCATCGCCAACCAGGCGCCGATCGGCTTCGAGGCGGAATTCACCAACGAACGCGGCGCAACGGTGCTCTACCGTGGCATCCTGCTGCCCTATTCGAGCGACAACGAGACCATCGATTTCATCTATGGCGTGATCAACTGGAAGGAAATGGCCGACCAGCAGACCGCCGACGAGCTGCTGCTCGCCATCGACCAGGCCCTGGGTGATGACGAGGACGATGCAGCCTACGAGGACACGGTCGAAACCGCGGAATCGCTTACCAAGCCAGCGCCCGACGCCTATGGCGAAGACGTGCTCGAACTCGGGAACAACGACATGATGGACAGCCACGCACATGGCGCCCTTCCGCAACCGGCCTTCGGTGCGGTCGAGGACGACGAGGACGAAGCCATCGAGGCCGTTTCGGCCGAAGACACTGTGAGCGAGGCTCCGGCCGGCCCGCGTGTCGACGCGCTCGGCAATCCGCTCGGCGGCTTTGCTGCCAGCGATGACGAGACCGGCTACGGCGAGGAAAGCGACGACAGCTTCGACAGCGGCATCAAGACCGCCGCTGACTATGGCCTTCCCGAATGGGACGATGAGGACGAAGGCGAAGACGACGTCGACGATCTCGTCGATCCGCTCGCAGGCGACGGCGACGAGGGCTCCAGCAGCCTCGTCTCGCTGGTAAGCCGCGGAGGTCGCAACAAGAAGAGCGTCGACCTGTCGCGCAACGAGCCGGCCCCGGCGATTCCGCAGGCCTATGAAGGCGAAGACGTTGCGCTGCCGCCGCGCGTACCCGTGGCCTATGAGGCTGAGCCTGAAGCGCCGCTCGAAGGCGCCTCCGAACCGGCCGCCTACGAAGACGAGGCGACCGAATTCGCCATTGTTGCGGAAGAAGAGGCCGAAGCGCCCGAAGCGATCGAGGAACCGGTCGTCGAAGTGGCCGCACAGAACGTCGCCGATGAGCCGGTTGGGGCTCCGGCTGACGAACCGGTCGAGAGCGAAGCCGAGGAAGCAGCCGCGCCCGCGCCGGTGGAAGAACCCGTGGCAGAGATCTTCGAGGAAGAGGCTGAGCCCGTGGTCGACGAAGAATCGCCCGAGGGTCTCTACGACTGCCTCGCCGCGGCGCGCGAAATGGCGCAGACCGCGCAGAATACGGAAGACCGCAGCCGCAAGGCGCTCTATGCCGCCGTGGGCCGCGCCTACGACTTCAGCCTCGAAGCCGAAAACGCACCGGAAGACTTCGACGAACTGCTGGTCGACAACGGCCTGACCTTCCAGGACCGCGCGCCCATGACGCCGGTCGTGAAGCTGGTTTTCGGCGCCGATTACGACAAGACGCGCCTTACCGAATACGCTGCCGTCCTGATGCATGCGCACCGCGTGGGCGTGGAGCGCGGCAAGCTCGCCACCTTCCTCCGTGAGGCCGAAGGCGGCCTCAAGGGCGTGGTCAACGCCGAACGCCGCGCGCGCAAGGAAGAGCAGGGCAAGCCGGTCGACGACAAGAAGGCCGTTCGTCCCAATCTCGCCAAGAAGCTGCGCGCGCTGGAAACCCTCTCGCTCGCCGATCTCGACGAGGACGGCGCCGAATTCGCCCTGGTGATGGTCCGCCGCACGGCAGACGGCCAGCTCGAAGTCATCGGCGAAGTGCCGGAAGACGTGCCGCTGGTGGAACGCGCCGCGCGCAAGCTGCTCGGCTAAAACAACAAGCTGGATAAAACGCTTGTCGCCCCCGCGCTGCTCCGGCTAGCGCGGGGGCGATGCCGTTCCTGCCCACCGAACACGTCCGTATCCAGCCCTATTTCGGCTATCGGAACCGCGAGCGGCTGCGGCTTACGGCGCGTGCGCTGCGCTCGCGGGTTGGGAGCTTCGAGAAGCGGGGCAAGTGGCGCGCGGTCAAGACCATGCTCGGCCAGTTCGCCAGCCACGAGGTCGCCGAATTTCCCGTCCAGCTGGAGATTGCACGGCCCGGCGGCACGAGCGAACTCCACCAGGGCCTGACCGACAAGGAAGGCTTCGTCCATTTCGATATCCGGCTCGATCCGGCCTGGGATTACGGCGAACACGCGGCCTGGGAAACCGCCGTCCTCCACTGGACCAACGGAACCGGCGACCATTGCCTCGATGCGCATGTGCTGGTGCCGGGGACCGATACCGGCCTCGCAGTGATCTCCGATATCGACGACACCATCATCGAAACCGGGATTACGGGCGATTTCCGCAAGGTTTTGCGCAACTGGCGCCGGGTGCTGATGGAGATGCCGGAAGAACGGATCATCGTTCCGGGCGCCGACGTCTTCTACAACGCGCTGGGCGGCGGCGAAGTGCTGGCCGAGGGGGAAGGCCACGCGGGCGAACGCGTACCGGCAACGCACCGCCCCTTCTTCTATGTCTCGTCGAGCCCGTGGAACCTGTTCAGCTACCTCGTCACCTATATTCGCGGGCGCGGCCTGCCGCTGGGGCCGATCTTCCTGCGCGACTGGGGTCTCAACCGCGCAACCTTCGGCTCCTCCAGCCACGGAGCGCACAAGCGCGCCGCGATCGACGGGATCCTCGGCGCCTACCCCGAGCTCAGGTTCGCGCTGGTGGGCGATGACAGCCAGGGAGACCTGACCGCCTTTGCCGATGTGGCGCTGGCCAACCCCGGCCGGGTCCGCGCGGTCTTTATCCGAAAGGTCGGTGAGGCCATGAGTCCAGACGAACTAACCGCAAAGGCCAATCTAGAGGCGGCGAATGTGCCATTATGGCTCGGAACCGATTACGCTGCGGGCCGCAATTTCCTCGCTTCGGTCGGACTTCTCGGTGATGACGAAGCCAAGGCGCTCGTCGAAACCGTCGAAGGGACCGAGCCGGGCGTAAAACCATGAGGCGCAGCGTGAAAATCCTCCTTGGCCTTGTCGCTATCCTCCTTCTTGCAGGCGGCGCCCTGCTCATGGCGATCCGCAACAACGGTCCCGCCGTGCTCGATGCGGTCGACCGGCTTACCGGCGGGACGCGCGGGGTAACGCTGGTGTCGAAGACGCAATACGGCGACCACCCGGCCCAGAAGCTGCGCATCTACGCGCCGGAAGATGCCTCCCAGCCGCTGCCTGTCCTGCTGTTCGTCCACGGCGGCAGCTGGCGTTGGGGTGATCCGGACGACTACAATTTCGTTGCCCGCTCGCTCGCGCCGGAGGGCTTCCTTGTCGTCCTTGCCGGATACCGGCTCGGGAAAAGCGGTCGCTATCCCGCCATGCTGGAGGACACCGCCGCCGCCATCGCAGAAACCGCGCGCCTCGCGCCGCAATTTGGCGGCGACCCGGACCGTATCGTCGTCTCGGGCCATTCGGCCGGGGCCTACAACGTCGTGCAGGTCGCGCTGGAAGAACGCTGGCTCGAAGGAACCGGCGCCTCGGTGCGCGGCGTGGTCGGCCTTGCCGGCCCCTATGACTTCTTTCCTTTCGACAGCGAATCCACGATCGCGAGCTTTGGCGAGGTGGGCACGGGCGCGGAAAGCCAGCCAGTCAACCACGTCCGGGCGGACGCACCGCCCATCCTGCTGATCCACGGCGAAGAGGACACGCTGGTGAAGCCGCGCAACAGCCGCGCGCTGGCTGCGGCGCTCGAAGGCGTAGGTGCCCCGGTCGAGACGCGATTCTACGACGGCTTCGACCACAACGCCCCGCTGATCTCGCTGGCGAGCCCCTGGCGCAATTCGCGCGATGTCGACACCGCGCTTGTCGAGTTTGCGCACCGGGTCACCGAGGTTTCAGTTCCGGTTCAGGCGCGAATACCCTAAAGCTTGCGGCGATGCGTTTCCTCGCCCGCCTGCTCGCCATTCTTGCCGCGGCCACTCTCGCCGCCCAACCGGTCGCCGCGCAGAGCATCCTGCGCGATGCGGAAACCGAGGCCTTCCTCGACGAAATTGCCGCCCCGCTGATCGAGGCCGCCGGGCTGGAGCCGGAAAACGTCGACATGATCCTGGTCGGCGACCGCTCCATCAACGCCTTCGTCGCGGGCGGCCAGGCGGTCTATATCCACGCGGGCCTTATCGAGGCCGCCGACACGGCCGAGGAAGTGCAGGGCGTTATCGCGCACGAACTGGGCCACATCACCGGCGGCCATATTCTGCGATACAGCGACGGGATGGCCTCGGCGAGCCGGGTCTCGCTGCTGTCGATGATTGCCGGGATCGGCGCCGCGTTGGCCGGTGCGGGCGAAGCGGCAATGGGCATCCTCGCGCTCGGCCAGCAGGCTGCTCTCGGACAGTTTCTCTCCTTCAGCCGCGCGCAGGAATCCTCGGCCGATTTCGCCGGCGCGCAGTACCTTTCCGAAGCCGGGATCTCGGGGCGCGGCTCGCTCGCCTTTTTCGGCAAGCTGCTCAACATGGAATACCGCTACGCCTACAGCCAGAGCGACGAGGCGGGCTTCTACCGCACCCACCCGCTGTCCGGCGACCGCATCGCGGCCCTGCGCGAAGTCTACGAGCAAGACCCGGCGTGGGATGCCCCTGCCAACGCACGCAACCAGGCAAATTTCGAGCGGGTGAAGGCCAAGCTGGTCGGCTACATCGGCAAGCCGCAGGCGACCCTGCGCGACTATCCCGAGACCGACCAGACGGTCCCCGGCCTCTACGCAAGGGCCTACGCCTACCACCAGAGCGCCCGCGTCGACCTGGCGCTGGAAACCGCCGACAAGCTGCTCGCGACCAATCCGGACGACCCATATTTCCTCGAACTGAAGGGCCAGGTCCTGCTCGAATCGGGCCGGCCGGAAGAATCGCTCGATCCGCTGCGCCGTGCGACCGCGTTGACCAATTCCGAACCGCTGATTGCCAGCATGTTCGGGCACGCGCTGATCGCGACCGAGGACGATGCCAATTTCGCCGAGGCCGAGCGTGTCCTGCGCGCCGCTGTCGGTCGGGACCGGCTCAACCCCTTCGCCTGGTACCAGCTCGGTGTCGTCTACGCGGCGCGCGGCGATACGGCGCGGGCGCGGCTTGCCACGGCCGAGCAGCAAGTGATGGCGGGCCAGTACCCGCTGGCGCTGCGCAGCGCCCGGGCGGCCGAGGCTGGCCTTGAACACGGCACGCCGGACTGGATTCGCGCGCAGGATATCGGCATGCAGGCGCGCGCGCTGCTCGAGCGGCAGTGCGAAATGCAGCGCCAGCGCAACTGCGCGCCGGGCTGACGCATTCGAGAGGGACTCCATGAAAAACCACCTCATCACGGCGCTGATCGCGCTGGTGGCCGGCTTTGGCGGCGCGGCCCTGTGGTCGCTATCGGGCCTCGGCCATAGCCAGACGCGCGCCTATCTCGTCGAGAACCCCGACATCCTGCCGGAAATGGCCGAAGCCTATCAGCGCGGCGAAGCTGAGGGCCGCCTTGCGGAAATCTCGGATGAGGTGGCCGAGGCCTTCCCCGGTGCGGTCCTGGGCAATCCGGATGGCACCAGCGTCCTCGTGAAGTTCACCGACTATGGCTGCACCTTCTGCCGCCAGTCCGTGCCCGCCGTCGACGCGCTGATCGCCGCCAACCCCGACCTCAAGGTCGTGGTGCGCGAATGGCCGATTTTCGATGGCAGCGAGACCGCCGCTCGCATGGCGCTCGCCGCGGCGCAGCAGGGCAAATACGCGGCCTTCTATCACGCGATGTTCGAGCAGGGTTCGCCCAGCGAGGAAGGCATCCAGCGCGCCGCCGAGATCGCCGGGCTCGACATGGCCGCCGCCGAGGCCTTCGCCAATTCGGATGAAGCAACCGCCGAACTGGCCAAGAACATGGCCTTTGCCCGCACGCTCCAGTTCACCGGCACCCCCAGCTGGGTGGCGGGCAACGAAACAATCGAAGGCATGGTCCCGGCCGAGCGCCTCGCCGAGGCGCTCGACAGCGCGGGCTAGGCTGCGCGCCTATTCCTCTTCGAGAGCCTTGGCGTAAGCCGAGGCAAGCGGGCGTTCCATCACCCGGCGCACCATCGGCTCGAAAAACTCGAGCGGCTCGCTCTCATAATCCGGATCGAAGGCGGCCTGGTCGTACTTCTCGCAGAACTCGCGGCAGGCCTCGTAATGCGGGTGGTCCTTGAACTTGTCGCGCGCGTTCTGGTCCATGCCGAGGAAATGGAAGTAGTAGTAGCCCTGGAAGGCGCCGTGGTTCTGGCAGATCCAGTGCTCTTCCTCGCTCACGAAGGGCTTGATGATCGAAGCGGCAACTTCGGGATGGTTGTAGCTGCCAAGCGTGTCGCCGATATCGTGGAGCAGCGCCATCACGACATAGCGCTCGCCGCGCCCGTCGCGGTGCGCGCGGGTGGCGGTCTGCAGCGAGTGTTCGAGCCGGTCGACCGGGAAGCCGCCGAAATCGCCGTCGAGGAGCTTGAGGTGATCAAGCACGCGGTCGGCAAGGCCTTTGGCGAAGGCGCGGTATTCGCCGCCGATGATGGCCCAGTCTTCGGCCGTGCCCTCTTTCATCTCGCGGAACTTGGCGCGCTCTGCGGCCGGGTGGTCGATATTTTCCTGCACGCCCATCGCGTCTCTCCCTCGCTTCGGCTGTCCAGGGCACTGTAGCGACTGGCGCAGTTCGTCGCAATTGGGCTAGAGGACACTCCCAATGGCTGCTTTGCCTTTTCGCCCCACGCCGTTCTTCGCCAACAAGAACCAGGCGTTCTGGAACCTCCAGCTTGCCGGCTGGGGCGGCGCAACCTTGCTGCGCGCGATGTCCGCGCTTGCCAACGGGCAACCTCCCGACCGGCTGGTCATCATCCTGATCGCGACGATCACCGGCTTCTCGATCAGCCTCATCCTCGCGGTAGTCTACAGCCAGCTGATCAAGCAGCGCCCGCTGATCACCTGGGGCGTGACCGCGCTGGTCCTCGGCTTTGCGACCGGTGTCTACGCCTTCATCGACAGCTGGGTTCTCGAAGTTGCCGGCGCGGCCTCGTCGGGCAACAATTTCGCCAATCTTTTCGTCGGCATCTTCTTCATCGACCTCGTGCTGCTCGGCGC
This sequence comes from Qipengyuania flava, assembly GCF_019448255.1. Classification (NCBI taxonomy): domain Bacteria; kingdom Pseudomonadati; phylum Pseudomonadota; class Alphaproteobacteria; order Sphingomonadales; family Erythrobacteraceae; genus Qipengyuania; species Qipengyuania flava. The sequence goes on along the minus strand of NZ_CP080410.1, from coordinate 221,450 downwards.
CTGGTCGGCGCTCTATTACGCAATCAATTTCTTCCTCCAGGTCGAGGAACAGGCCGACCGGCTTGAGCGGCTTGAGGCGCAGGCGACCAGCGCGCAGCTCGCCATGCTGCGGTACCAGCTAAACCCGCATTTCCTGTTCAACACGCTGAATTCGATCAGCACGCTGGTGCTCCTGAAACAGAGCGAAACCGCCAACGCGATGCTGACGCGCCTGTCCAGCTTCCTGCGCCACACGCTCGTCACCCAGCCCGGTGGCAAGGTCACGGTCGAGCAGGAGGTCGAGACGCTCAAGCTCTATCTCGGAATCGAGAAGATGCGGTTCGAAGAGCGGCTGCGCTCCGATTTCCGGATCGAGCCCGACGCAGCCAAGGCCTGCCTGCCCGCGATGCTCCTGCAGCCGCTGGTGGAGAACGCGATCAAATACGGCGTCAGCCCGCAAGAGGACGGCGCCGAGATCTCCATCGTCGCCCAAGTCGTGGGCCCGCGCCTTCGCGTGACCGTATCCGACACCGGCCCCGGCATGACGATGAACAGCATCGAGGCCGGCCTTCCGGCGGTGCGCCCCAGCCGCGCGCGGCGCGACTCCACCGGCGTCGGCCTGACCAACATCCGCGACCGCCTCGCCCAGGCCTATGGCGAGGAACACCGCTTCGAGATCCGCTCCCCGGAAAGTGGCGGTTTCTCGGTCCTCATCGAACTGCCCTTCGAGTCCGAAGAGGTTGACGTCCCGGCCGCGCAACCCAGCGCAGCCGCTCCGGCCACCCCCCAGGCCCGACCGCTTCCGAAACCCTCGGCTCCCCCAGCCGTTGTACCCTCGCAACTACCCCCGAAAGCACAGCAGACGACATGACTATTCGCACAATCCTCGTCGACGACGAGAAGCTCGCCATCCAGGGCCTCCAGCTCCGCCTTGAACCCTTCGAGGACGTCGAGATCATCGAGACCTGCCAGAACGGGCGCGAAGCGATCCGCGCGATCAAGACCCTGAAGCCCGACCTCGTCTTCCTCGACATCCAGATGCCGGGTTTCGACGGCTTTTCGGTGGTCCAGGGCGTGATGGAGATCGAACCGCCGCTGTTCGTCTTCGTGACCGCCTTCCAGGAACACGCCATCCGCGCGTTTGAAGCCAACGCGGTCAATTACCTCATGAAGCCGGTCGACGAGGACAAGCTGGCCGACACGATCGAGCGCGTGCGCCAGCGTCTCGCCGAGAAGAAATCGACCGAGGAGGCCGAGCGACTCAAGGGCGTGCTGTCCGAAGTCGCGCCCGAAGCGGCCGAGACCCTTGCGGGCGAAGACGGCGATGGCGCCGAGGCCGCTAGCCGCTACGAAAAGCTGATCAATGTGAAGGATCGCGGCCAGATCTTCCGCGTCGAGACGGATACGATCGAGCATATCGAGGCCGCCGGCGATTACATGTGCATCTACACCGGCGACAATTCGCTGATCCTGCGCGAGACGATGAAGGACCTCGAACGCCGGCTCGACCCGCGCAAGTTCCAGCGCGTCCACCGCTCGACCATCGTCAACCTCGACCAGGTGCGCCAGGTGAAACCGCACACCAATGGCGAATGCTTCCTCGTGCTGGATAGCGGCGCGGAGGTGAAGGTAAGCCGAAGCTACCGTGACGTCGTGGCGCGTTTCGTGCACTAGTCCGCCAGATCGAAATTTGGTGACGAAGATTCATGAAGAAGGGACACGGCCTCGAGAGGGCTCTAGACGTAGTTGAGCGGGGCGATTTGGAACCCATGGCTACCGGAGCGCTGCTTGCGAGGCTGATCCGTCTGCGCTGGTGCGAGGATGGCCCGGAATCCTCGGACTTGTTGCCTCACGAGGTTGAGAAGGCGAAGGACAAGATTCTCTTCAAGAACGATCCACGGTGGAAGGCTGCCTACGCCGACCTAAAAGCAGTGCTCGCTACCCGCGAACACCATGAACGGAAAATTGGATAGCTAGTGACTTTCGAACTACCCGGTTTCGATCTTTCACGCTTTGTCCGCGACACGCTTGCCGAGGATCTCGGCGAGGGGCTGCCCGGCGGCGGCAAGGACGTCACCAGCGAAAGCGTGATTCCCGCCGATGCGCGGTTCTCCGGGGTCATGGACACGCGCGATGCCATTCATGTTGCCGGCCTGCCGGTGGCCGAGGCGTTCTTTCGCGCGCTTGACCCGGACATGGCCATCGACATCCTCGTCGAGGAAGGGGCAAGCGTTCCGGCCGGCACTGACCTGATGCGCCTCGAAGGCAACGCGCGCGCCATGCTGACCGCCGAACGCGCCGCGCTCAACACGGTCCAGCACCTTTCCGGCATTGCCACCATGGTCGCCGAATATGTCGCTGCGATGGACAATCCGGATTGCACGCTGCTCGACACGCGCAAGACCATTCCCGGCCTGCGGCACCTTGAAAAATACGCCGTGCGCATGGGCGGCGGATCGAACCACCGCATGGGCCTTTGGGATGCCGCGATGATCAAGGACAACCACGTCCTTGTCGCCGGATCGGTGGGCGAGGCGGTGCGCCGCGCGGTCGAGGCGGGCGTCGAAGACATCATCTGCGAGGTCGACCGTATCGACCAGATCGAACCGGCACTGGCAGCGGGCGCGACCCGGCTGCTGCTCGACAATATGGAGCCCGATACGCTGCGCGAAGCGGTTGGTCTCGTCGCCGGACGGGTTCCGACCGAGGCCAGCGGCGGCATCAATCTCGCCACGATCAAGGCCAAGGCGGCGACCGGCGTCGACTATGTCTCGGTGGGCCGCCTGACCCAGAGCGCGCCGGCAGCCGACATCGGTCTCGACTTTACGCCGCTCTAGAATCCGGGCATCGGCCCCTTCCATAAGAGAACACAGCGCAAGGAGGGTCCGATGCGTCCTGCATCCATCATCTGGTTCGAACGTCTTTTCCTGCTGAGCCTGCTCTTGGGCCTCGGCAACGCGATCCTGTCGTTCGATTCGGCGGTCGCGCTGGTTGAAGCCGATCCGGTCATGGCCGAGATGGGGTGGAGTGGCGGCTTCGTCATGGGCGTCGTGGCCTTCAGCCTCGGCATCCCCCTCCTGCTGACCTACCTCATCGCGCGCCGGGCAAGCGTCGTGGCGAAGTGGGTGCTGGTCGCACTCGTGGCCATCGGCTTCCTGATGATCAGCTTCGACACTGAGAACATGCTGTCGCTTGCCAACATCGGTTCGGCCGTGGCCGCGTTGCTCCAGCTGGTCGCGGTCACGCTCCTGTTCCGCCGCGATGCAGTCGAGTGGCTCGGCAAGCCCAAAGGCGCAAACCCCGCGGCATAGGCTGGCAGGGCAAAGCGCGGGGCTTTTCAACCGATAAGTCCATAGCGGGGCGGGCTTCGGGTTTACCTGCTACGGGAATTGTGCATCCTCTTCGCCCCGAGGGCAGGGAGGACGCACGTGAAACCGAAATCAATCCAACGCTTCGACATGCTGTTTCCGCTGGCGGCGCTGCTGGCGCTTGCTTCGGCAATCCTGAGCTTCGGCGCGCTGGAGGCACAGGTGCAGATCGGCTTCAACGCCGACGGTGAAGGCGCGCGCGGGATGGCGATCTGGATGGTGATCGCCTCGCTGTTCATCTTCACCCTGCTCGCCGGCATCCTGTGGGCGACCATTTCCTTCATGCGGATGGGCTTCATGCGCTGGGTGCTGGCCGCCGCGGTGCTGCTCGCCCTCTATCAGAACCTGATGGCGTTCCGCGTCGTCGGCCCCAGCTTTGCAGGCTTCGTCGACCTTGCCGCGACCCTCGCCGGAATTGTGGCCGTGCTGCTGCTGTTCCGTCCCGATTCGAGCGCGTGGTTCGCCGAAAAGCCCGATGGCCGGTTTGAGCCCTAGGATTTGCGCCGCGCTTGGCGCGGCGGCGCTGGCCCTGCAGGGCTCGGCGGTCGCCGCACAGCATTACCAATGCAGCCTCCCGCGCAGTGCACCGGTGCCGCCCGTGCGCGCCGAAGCTCCACCGCGGGTGCTGCCCGTTACCGGCTACACGCTTGCGCTCAGCTGGAGCCCGGAGTTCTGCAAGCCGCGCAAGGGCCAGCGCGCCCACGCACGGCAATGCAGCGGGCGCGACGGGATGTTCGGGCTGATCGTCCACGGGCTGTGGCCGGAAAGCGGGCGCAGCTGGCCGCAATGGTGCCCGGCGCAGCGCGCACCCCAGCCGCGCGAAGTTGCGGCGAACCTGTGCATCTCGCCCTCCGCCTCGCTGGTCGCGCGCCAATGGGCCAAACACGGCGCCTGCATGACCCGCCGTCCGGCGACCTATCTCAAGGTCACGCGTATCCTGTGGCAAGGCCTGCGCATCCCCGATTTCGACCGCGTGAGCCGCGAGGACGACCTTACCGCAGGCACGATCCGCACCCGCTTCGTGGATGCCAACCCTGGCTGGTTTGCTGAGGCAGTGGGGGTGAAGCTCAATTCGCGCGGTTGGCTGCAGGAACTGCGCCTCTGCTACGACAAGCGCTTCATGCCGACAGCCTGCGACCGGGCGAGGTTCGGAGCGCGGGATGGAGCGCAGGCGAAGATCTGGCGGGGACTTTAGACGAGACACCCATGTCCGAAGTTGGGTGGAAAGCGGTTATCTGGTCGCCTAGCATAATAACCATGCGGTATTGGAAGACCCTTCTAATTGTTGGTGCGCTCACAGCTTGCAGCGATGAACGGCCAGTTGATTGCGAAGCTCTCCGAGAAGAAGCCTTTGCTTGCATCGATCGCGCGGCCGGGTCTGGGGAGCGGAATGGTGGTGCTATTTTCGATGAGTGCGTCCCAATGTCAGAGCCTCAGCGCTTCACCGGCACTTGGGCGACCGACTTTGAGTTCAATCAATTTCATGAAGGTCAGGTGCTAACCGCCGAGGAGGCATGGCAGCACCAAGATGCCACCGACCGCTTGTGGGGAGACGCACTCGAAAGGCATGCGTCTGATAACTTGGCCTACGTGATGGAGGTCGAGTTTGTTGGGAGGTATCCACTCTGCAACCTCACCGAGCCGGGGCGCGACATTATTGTTGACGACTTAGTCCACGCCCGCACAATCGTGCGCACTCCTTCCCAAATGTAGAGACCGCGATCGGGTCGCTAGCCGACATGAGTCTTCGCTAGCGTCGTTCCCGGAAGAAATCGCGCAGCAACTCCGCCGCCTTCGCTTCACCGATGCCCGAATAGACCTCCGGTCGGTGGAGGCACTGCGGCTGGTCGAACACGCGGGCGCCGTGCTCCACGGCGCCGCCCTTGGGATCGCTTGCGGCGTAGTAGACCTTCGCGATCCGCGCGTGGACGATGGCGCCGGCGCACATGGCGCAGGGCTCCAGCGTGACCCAGAGTTCGCAGCCGGTCAGGCGCTCATCGCCCAGCGCCTCTGCCGCGCGGCGAATCGCGAGAATTTCGGCATGGGCGGTCGGGTCATGGGTCTCGCGCGGGGCGTTGTGCGCCTCGGCAATCACCTGCCCGCCGCGCGTCACCACCGCGCCCACGGGCACCTCGCCAGCGGCCGCCGATTGCTCGGCCAGCGCCAGCGCGCGCTGCATGGGTTGCGGGAGGGTCCAGGAAGCCATAGTGCGGCCTCGCTAGCCCGCGGGCTGTGGGGGCGCAATGCGCTTGACGATTCGCACCCTCGCCGCTATGCGCGCCGCTTTCCGGGACAAGAACGGACCCACGCTGCCACGGCGCAGCACGGGAAAGCTCGCCCGCCCATTCGAACGAAGAGACGTATCATGTCGCGTATTTGCGAACTCACCGGCAAGGGCCGCCAGGTCGGCAACAATGTGAGCCACGCCAACAACAAGACCAAGCGGGTCTTCCTGCCGAACCTGCAGAACGTCACGCTGATGAGCGAAAAGCTCGATCGCAGCTTCAAGTTCCGCGTGTCGACGCACGGCCTGCGCTCGGTCGAGCACAACGGCGGCCTCGACAACTGGCTGCTCAAGACCAGCGACGAGAAGCTCTCGGCCAACGCGCTCAAGGTGAAGCGCGAGCTGAAGAAGGCTGTCGCCGCTTCGTAAGCGTGCCGGGCGCTTCGGCGCTGCAGCTTATTGGCGATACTGAAGGGCGCGCGAGGCTTACTCGCGCGCCTTTTCGCGTTGGTCCCACCGCAGCTTGAGCAGGAGCGTGCGCTGGAGCGTCATGAAATTATCGTCGGAAACCATCCAGACATGCGTGCCATCTGGGTCACGCGTGATCGCAAGGCCTTCGTAATTGTCCTGCGGGATCGCCGTGCCGAAGACCGTCAGGATTCGCACATCGAGCGTCCCGTCGTCGCCGGTCTTGCGCGTATCGACTTCTGCAAGCGCGGAATGAAAGATCGGCGGCACACCCCATTCCACCCGGCGTAGCAAGACCAGGGCGCGCCCCTCCTCGGTCGCCGTTGCATCGACCGGCCTATAGCCCTCCGGGAGACGGATTGTGGCGCGTTCGGGAGCAGAGGCCTCGACCGGGTCGCCGTCAAACAGCAACGCGTTGTACAGCGTGCTGCGCCAGCTTTGGGCCCGCTCCTCGATAACGAGGAAACGTCCGTCGGCAAGGCGCACGAGCGCTTCCGGCCCCGCGTTCTCGCCCCACTCCTCCATCTCTTCGGGCTGGACCTCCTCGTCCGGATCGAGATTCGCATCGAGACGCAGGATGGCGTTGCGAAACTCGTAGCCGGCCCAGACGGTGCCGGTTGCCTGATCGACCGCAAGCGATTCGAGATCGCGGCCCAGTTTGGCGGCGCTTTCGCCTTCGCCAATCACGCTGAGCACGCCCGGCTCGTCGCTTCGGTCAGGCCGCTCGAACGCCAGCAGAAGGCCCCCATCGGTACCCGACAGGAAGCGCTCCTCGTCGAGAGCCACCAAGGCCGACAATCCGCCAAACCGAAAGGGGTCCCCGGCCATTTCCCAGCCAGCCAGCAGGGTGAAGGGCCCGGACCTCCGGACTCCGAGATCGAGCGGCATGATCGTGGTCAGCTGCTCGAATGTGCGAGGGGGTTCAGGCGCGCGCCACCAGGTACCGGGCGCGAGCGCGCAGGCGAGCATTGTGCCGAGGATGAGACGCGAGGGACGCATGGAGGTGGCCGTGTTTTGAACGCCAGCCCACGCCGGTCAAGCGCCTAGGGCATGGGGCCGGTGAAAAGCAGCGGATCGAGTCGGGCTTCGTTCCACATGAGGCTCCAGTGCAGGTGCGGGCCAGTGGCCCGGCCCGAGGCGCCGATATTGCCGAGAACCTGCCCCTGCTCGACCCGATCACCTTCGGCAACCGCGAGGCGCGAGAGGTGGATGAAGGCGCTGTTGAGGCCCGCCCCGTGGTCCACGATGATGATCCCGCCTTCGAGGCTGAATCCGGTGCGCGCGAGCACTACGACGCCGTCGGCAGGCGCAACGAAAGGCACGCCGTTGCCGGGCGCGATATCGATGCCCGAATGGTAGCTGCCCGGTTCCCCGCGATAGATGCGCTGGCGCCCGAAGCGGCCCGAGATGCGGCCCTCCACCGGCCAGATGAAGTCCTGTTTCCAGCCCTCGGCGCCCGTATCAAGCGCCCGTGCATCGCGGATGGCGAGCCATTCGGGCTCGCGGCGCTTCCACCATTCCTCGCTGCTGCCGCCGGGGCGCTTGGCGACGTTCACCCGCTGGATCTGCCAGTCGCGCGGATCGACCTCGAGCGTGTGGACGCGCTGCTGCCCGTCGCGTGCGGTGAAGACCAATCGGGCGTTCGATCCGGCATCGCGGTCGAGCCCGACGAAGAAGCGGCGATCCGCCGGGTCCAGCGTCAGGGGCTGGCCGTTGAAGGTTGCCGAGACCGTGTCGAACGGGGCAACGCCGCGGATCCACCCTCCCTGTTCGTATTCTCCGCCGAGGTCGGCCGGTGCTAAAGGCGGGCCAGGAATGGGCGGCAGGGCGGAATCGTCGGATCGTGCAGCAATGGCTGCATCGTCATCGTCAGCCAGCGCGGTCTCGACCCGGAACAGGGAAAGGCTGGCTGCGGCAACCAGGATCAGGGTAGCGGCCCGCCGCATTCTCACGGGGCGAGGCGCTCGGTCGCAAGCTGCGCGCTGGCGTAGGGCTCCTGGTACTCGACCGACCAGTAGCGCAGCTCGTCGAGCGGGATAGGCACCCCGCTCATCGCGCAGAACACGTGCTGTCCCGCGCGCAGGACGCGAAAGCCCGAGGGACCGTAATGCAGTTTGGCCTCACCATCGGACGGGCCGGATTTCTTGCTCATCAACATGGCTGCCTCCTTAGCATCGGCGGGCTAGCCGAACAAATCATCCTGGGCCGCAGCGGTTCCGGAAGTTCGCGGTTTGCGCTTTGGTTTGGGAGCGGGCCTGGCAGGCCGCGTATCGCCCGTATGCACCTCGAGCGCGCCATCGCGGAAGTTGAGCGTCAGCGCGGCTTCCTGCGCCGCGGCCGCCTTGTCGGTCAGCGTGCGTCCGTCCGGCCCCGTCACGCGGACATAGCCGCGCTGTAACGGACGGTCAGGATGCAGCTGCTCGGTCAGGCGCGCAAGCGCGGCCAGCCGTTCGCGCCGCTCGGCGAGCGGACGCTCGAGGAGGGCGGGCGCTAGGCGGATGCCGGCAAGCCGCCCGCGTTCCTCGCGCAGCCGCCCGTTCACCAGCGCGGGCGAAAGGCGCAGTTCGCTAAGGCGTTCGCGGCCCCGGCTTGCACGGTCGCGCAGGCCCTGCTGGAGGCGCGCGGCGAGGTCGTCGAGCTTCTGGGCTTGCGGTTCGAGCAGGGCATCCTTCGCCGGCAGCCGGTCAGCACGCGCTTCGAGCCGTTCGCGGCCCAATTGCACGGGCCGCAGGATCGCGCGCTTCTTGCGGGCGCCGAAATCGGCCAGCGTCGCAGCAAGCTCCGCGCGGACCGGCACGGCCATTTCCGCCGCCGCGGTGGGCGTCGGCGCGCGGCGGTCGGCGGCGAAGTCCGCCAGCGTCGTATCGGTCTCGTGCCCGACCGCGCTGATGGTGGGGATCGAACACTCGGCAATGGCCCGCACCACCGCTTCCTCGTTGAAGCTCCACAAATCCTCGATCGACCCGCCGCCGCGCGCGACGATGACGAGGTCGGGCCGGCCGGGATGCCCCTCGGGCAAGGCCGAAAACCCGCGCACCGCGCCTGCGACCTGGTCCGCTGCGCCCTGCCCCTGCACCAGCACCGGCCACACGATCACGCGGCTCGGAAAACGGTCGGCCAGCCGGTGGAGGATGTCGCGGATCACCGCGCCGGTGGGCGAGGTCACGACGCCGATCGTGCGCGGGAGGAAGGGCAGCGCCCGCTTGCGCTCCTCGGCGAACAGCCCTTCGGCAGCGAGCCGCGCGCGGGTCTTCTCGAGCAGCGCCAGCAGCGCGCCTTCGCCTGCCAGCTCCATCCGCTCGATCACGATCTGGTATTTCGAACGCCCGGGATAGGTGGTGAGCTTGCCGGAGGCGACCACTTCCAGGCCGTCCTCGGGATTGAACGGCAGGCGGCCCGTGTTGCCCCGCCACATGACCCCGTCGATGACCGCCTTCTCGTCCTTCAGCGCGCAGTACATGTGGCCGCTGGCCGCACGCTTCACCCCCGACAGCTCGCCGCGCAGGCGCACGAAGCCGAAGCGGTCTTCCACCGTGCGCTTCAGCGCCTGCGATATTTCACTCACCGTCAGCGGCTCGGCGTTGTCGCCCGCGTAGGGCTTCGCTACCAAGCTCGCATCATCTGCATTGGACGGGAAATCGCTGGCCATGAATATCCTACTGCTCGGTTCGGGCGGGCGCGAACATGCTCTTAGCTGGAAACTGGCGCAATCGCCGCTGTGCGACAAGCTGTGGGCGGCGCCGGGCAATCCGGGCATCGCGCAGGATGCGCAGTGCGTGGCGCTGGATTCGACCGACCACGAGGCGGTGATCGCTTTCGCGCGCGAGAACGCCATCGGCCTCGTCGTGATCGGCCCCGAGGCCCCGCTGGTGGACGGCCTTGCCGATTCGCTGCGCGCCGCCGGGATCGACACCTTCGGCCCGTCGAAGCAGGCCGCTCAGCTCGAAGGCAGCAAGGGCTTCACCAAGGAGCTGTGCAAGCGCGCGAACATCCCGACCGCGCGCTACGAACGCTGCGTTTCCCTCGAGCAGGCCTGGGGCGCGCTGAAGCGATTCAAGCCGCCTTTCGTGCTCAAGGCCGATGGGCTCGCCGCGGGGAAGGGCGTGGTGATCGCCGAGACCTTCGAAGAAGCGCAGGAAGCGCTGAACGAGATGTTCGACGGCAGGTTCGGCAGCGCCGGCAGCGAAGTCGTGATCGAGCAGTTCCTGATGGGCGAGGAGGCAAGCTTCTTCGCGTTGACCGATGGCGAAACCATCCTCCCCATCGGCACCGCGCAGGACCACAAGCGCGTGGGCGAAGGCGACACCGGCCCCAACACCGGCGGCATGGGCGCCTATTCCCCCGCTCCGGTGCTGACCGAGGAGCTGCAGGACCAGGTCATGCGCGAAATCGTCGAGCCGACCGTGCGCACCATGGCCGCCGAGGGCATGCCCTATTCAGGCGTGCTCTACGCCGGACTGATGCTGACCAAGGACGGCCCGCAGCTGATCGAATACAACGCGCGTTTCGGCGACCCGGAATGCCAGGTGCTGATGATGCGGCTCGAAAGCGACCTCGTCGAAATCATGCAGGCCTGCGCCAAGGGCACGCTGGGCGATATTGCCGCGCCGGTCCTGTCGGACGATTTCGCTCTGACCGTGGTCATGGCCGCCGAGGGCTATCCCGGCACCCCCAAGAAAGGCGGCACGATCAATCTGGGCGAGGCCGAGGCAAGCGGCGCGAAGGTCTTCCACGCCGGCACAAAGCTGGAGGGCGAGACGCTAACCAGCAGCGGCGGCCGCGTCCTCAACGTAACCGCCCGCGGCGCCAGCGCCACCGAAGCGCAGGCCAACGCCTACGCCGCCGTGGACGCCATCGACTTCGCAGATGGCTTCTGCCGCCGCGACATCGGGCAAAGGGAAGTGCGGCGCGAGCGGGGCTAGTCTTCTCGATCCATGTCCTTCGAAGCTCGGGGTTATCAGTATTTCAGCGCCGCTTTTGGCGATGCCATAGACACGCTTGAGTGCCTTCTTCCAGCATTCGAGCGGGGTGTCCCGGGCAAACGCATTTCAAACTCCAAGCACCTGGCCAACTTGCTGGAAGTGGGGGACGTCATCCCTCCAATTCTCGCGGCGATAGGTGCACCTGGTGCTCGTCCCGTCCGAGCAATTCTTTTCGACAAGCGTGCTGACCAGAATTGGTCGCTAGGCTGGCATCAGGACCGCACGATTTGCGTAAGGGAGAAAGTCGAGGCTGTGGGTTTTGGCCCATTCTCGATCAAGCAGGGCCTCGTCCATGTAGAGCCGCCTTTCGGCCTAATCGATCGGATGAAGACGCTCAGAATCCATCTCGACCCTGTGCCCAGGGATAACGCACCGCTCTTGGTGGCCGAAGGATCGCATCGCATGGGACGCATTCCAGCGTCAGAGGTCAACTCCGTAGCTCAATCGCTCCCGACACACGTCTGCCTCGCAGATCGTGGCGACGTCTGGGCCTATGCTACGCCAATTTTGCACGCCTCCGAACGCTCGACAGCCAGCGGCGGCCGAAGAGTTCTGCAAGTCGACTACTCCGAGGACGAATTGCCAAGTCCGCTAGAGTGGCTCGGAATAAGTTGAGGGATGCTGCTAGGCATGCGCCCAGCAGGTCTTCGCTAAGCTTCTCCAGATTCGCCGCGTTAGGTCGGAGAACAGCCTACCCGAGCTTTTCGGCCACCAGCGCCTTCAGGTCCGCTTCGCTGCGCGCGCCGTAGTGCGAGATGATTTCGGCGGCGCAGATGGCGCCCATGCGCAGGCAGGTCTCGAGGCTTTCGCCGCGCGCATGGCCGGTGAGGAAGCCGGCGGCGAAGAGGTCGCCGGCGCCGGTGGTGTCGACGACCTTCTCGATCGGCTCGGCAGCGATCTCGGCGCGCTCGCCATTGGCGATGCCGACAGCGCCCTTGGCGCTGCGGGTGGCGACGATCACGGGGACCTTGCCCTCCAGCGCTGCAAGGCCGGCATTGAAATCGCTTTCGCCGGTCAGCGAGGCGAGCTCGTGCTCGTTGACGAAAAGGATGTCGATCTTCCCTTCCTCGATCAGCGCGCGGAAGTCGTCGCCGTGGCGGTCGATCACGAAGCTTTCGCTGGCGGTGAAGGCGACCTTGCGGCCCGCTCCGCGCGCAACCTCGATGGCGCGGCGCATGGCGCTGCGCGGCTCTTCGGGATCCCACAGGTAGCCTTCGAGGTAGAGGATGCTGGCGCTCGCGATCAGCTCGTCGTCGAGCGCTGCGGGCGGCAGGAACTGCGAGGCGCCAAGGAAGGTGTTCATCGTGCGCTCGCCATCGGGGGTCACGAAGATGAGGCAGCGCGCGGTCGAGGGCTGGCCTTCGCGCGCCGGCGTGTCGAAGTCGATGCCGACGGCGCGGATGTCGTGGCTGAAGACGTCGCCGAGCTGGTCCTTGGCGACCTGGCCGACGAAGGCGCACTGCGCACCGAGCGCGCTCATGCCGGCAAGCGTATTGGCCGCCGAGCCGCCCGAAATCTCTTTCGCCGGACCCATCGCATCGTAAAGGCGGCGGGCGCCCTCTTCGTCGACGAGCGTCATGCCGCCCTTGTTGAGATCGAGCTCGTCGATGAGCTCGTCTTCGCAGGGGGCCATCACATCGACGATGGCGTTTCCGATGGCGATTACGTCGTAACGGGGTTCGGTCATTTCGGCTCCGGGGGAGGGGGGATTCGCTGTGTCGGGCGCGGTTAGCGGTTCGTCGCGCATTGGCCAAGGGCAGCGTTGACTTGGGCAGGCCCCGCGCCCATCCGTCAGGGCCGATGATGTCGCTTCCCGCCGCCCTCGCCCTGTCGCTGCGCCAGCTTGGCGATCCGGCAATCGTGCGAGTGCTGCTCAAGACAGCGCTGATAACCCTCGGTATTTTCCTGATTGCGGCCGTTGCGGGTGGCTATGCGCTCGACGCGGCCTTCGCGAATGCGGGGCTGTTTGCCGGGTTCGAATACACTTTCCTGCTAAGCTTGGTCATCACCATACTCGCTGGCTGGTTCCTGTTTCGCGTGGTCGCGCTGTTCGTGCTCCAGTTCTTCGCCGACGAGGTGGTCGGCGCGGTCGAGGCGCGGCATTACCCGCATACGCGCCATAGCCTGCGGAGCATTCCCTTCGAAGAGGAGGTCGGCCATGCGATGCGCTCCTTCGGGCGAACCGTGCTGGTCAATCTCCTCGCCCTCCCCGTGGCGGGGCTCCTGATCCTGAGCGGGATCGGCCCGTTCCTCGTCTTCTTTGCCGTCAACGCCTTCCTGATCGGGCGCGAGCTGCGCGACATGGTGTGGCTTCGTCACCGTTCCGCCGCGGACGAGATCGCGCCGATGGGCGGGCTCAACCGCTTCCTACTGGGCGCGGTTGTGGTCGGGCTGCTCGCCATACCTTTCGTCAACCTTCTCGCCCCGATAATAGGGGCCGCCTGCGCGACCCACCTGGTGCACCGCGCGCGTGAGAAAGAATTGCATGCGTAGTTTCGCCCCCATCCTCCTCCTCCCGCTGATCGCTGCCTGTGCCACCGCGCCTGCGCCGGTCCGCACCGCGCCGGTGCAAACGCGCCCGGCGGCAACGCCCCCGCCGCAGGAAGTTCGCGTAGCGCCGACGACCCAGAGCTTCCGCGCCCCGCGCGTCATGAACGTGCCGGGCCTCGAAACGGTGATCGGCAAGAACGAGACCGCGCTCGCCAACCTGTTCGGCCCGCCGCGCCTCAGCGTCACCGAAGGCGACGCAAAGAAGCTCCAGTTCGTCGGCACCGCCTGCGTGCTCGACGTCTACCTCTACCCGCTCCAGCCGCGCGGGGAACCGAGCGCGACCTATGTTGACGCGCGGCGGGCCAGCGACGGGCTCGACGTCGACCGAGCCGCCTGCGTGCGGGCCTTGCGGCGCTAACCCGGTCTTAAGCAAACCGCGCTAGTCTTCCCGGACCTGAATTTTACGAAGGTTCGAACCAGATGAGCGTGCATTTCGGCGAATTGGCCAAGAAGATCGGCGCAGACGGCGCGGTAACCGGCGAGGACGTGCTGGCGCTGCGGCGCGAAGCATGGCCCGACGGGCGCATCTCGCAGGCCGAGGCCGAAGCGATTTTCGCGCTCAACCACCAGCTTGAAACCAAGAGCACCGAATGGGTCGACTTCTTCGTCGAGGCCGTGGGCGAATACATCGTCAACCAGCGCGCACCGGCCGGCTATGTCGATGCCGAGAACGCCGCCTGGCTCATGGAGCAGATCGACGCGGATGGCGAACTGGGTTCGATGGCCGAGGTCGAGCTGCTGGTCCGCGTGTTCGAGCGCGCCAAGAACGTGCCGTGTGCGCTCAAGGATTACGCCATCTCGCAGATGGAACTCGCGGTGCTGGAAGGCACCGGCCCGACCCGCTGCGGCGGCTCGCTCGAAGCCGGCAACGTGAACGCGACCGAAGCCAAGCTGCTGCGCCGTGCGATCTTCGCTCCGGCGAGCGAACGCCCGGCCGCTGTCGGGCGCAAGGAAGCCGACATGCTCTTCCGCGTGAAGGATGCAACGCTGGACGCCGACAACGCTCCGGAATGGAAGCAGCTCTTCGTGCAGGGCGTGGCCAACTACCTTCAGGGCTACAGCGACGCGAACGCCCAGATCAGCCGCGAGCGCGCAGAAGAACTGCAGGCCTTCATGGCCGATACGCGCGTCAGCGTCGGCGGCTTCCTCGGCCGGATGGCCAAGGAATCGCCCAATGTGTTCGGCAAGGTCTTCGGGAAGAAGGAGGCGCAGCCTTCGCGCGACGAAAGCGTCGCCGAGGCGCATGCGGTGACACACTCGGAACGCGAATGGCTCGACGCCCGCATCGAGGCGAACGGCCAGGTCGACGAATACGAGCGCGCGCTGCTCGATTTCCTCGCGGAAGACTGATCAGTCGTATTCGAGGGGGGCTTCGGCCCCGCCTTCGAACGGCCGCGGCCCACCGGAAGGTGTGACGGGAGCGGGGATGCCCGCTTCTGGAGGCCCACGCAGGCCCCATCGCCGGGCGATCTCATCGACTGTGTGGCGCTCCGGTCCGTTGAGGGCCGCCTTGATGCGTTCGATCTCGGGGTCCTCTGCGGCCATCGCTAGACCATGAAGCTCTCGCCGCAGCCGCACGCGCCCTTGGCGTTGGGGTTTTCGAAGACGAAGCCTGCGGTGAAATCGTCCTCGACCCAATCCATCGTGCTTCCGATCAGGTAGAGCACGCTGGCCCCGTCGATGTAGAAGGTGCCGCCAGGGGTTTCGATCTTCTCGTCGAACTTGGCTTCCTCGGTCACGTAATCGACCGAATAGGCGAGGCCCGAGCAGCCCCGGCGCGGGGTGGAAAGCTTCACGCCGATTGCGTCGTCCGGCGCCTTGGCCATCAGATCGGCAACGCGCTGCTCGGCGGCCTTCGTGAGGATCACCGCAGCCTTGGGCACGGGGCGGGTGGTGGTCTCGCTCATCACAGCATCCCCAGTTCGAGGCGCGCCTCGTCGGTCATCTTGTCCGGGCCCCAGGGCGGGTCCCACACGAGGTTGACCTCGGCATCGCGCACGCCCGGCACGCTGGCGGCGCGCAACTCGACTTCGCCCGGCATGGTTTCGGCGACCGGGCAGTGCGGCGTGGTCAGCGTCATGGTGACGGTGACATCGCTCTCGTCATCCACCTCGACGCCGTAGATCAGGCCGAGATCGTAGATGTTCACCGGGATTTCCGGATCGTAGATTTCCTTGAGTGCCGCGACGACGGCTTCGTAAAGGTCGCCGCCTGGCGCGCCGGCGGGCACGTTCTCGGGCTTTTTCTGCAGGAAACCTTCGAGGTAATCGCGCTTACGCTCCATCGTCTCGCGCGGGCTTTCGTCCGGATCGATCGCGTCCTCGACCCGCGCGCGCGGCGGCTTTGCGGGCATGGCATCGGCCGGCGAGGGCGCCGCGATGAAATCGGTGTCGTTGTTCGTTTCTTCGCTCATCCGAAGATCCTCTGGGTCCGTTCGATGCCGCGCAGCAGCGCAGCCATGTCGCTTTCGTCGGAATACAGCCCGAAGCTTGCCCGGGCGGTTGCGGGGACGCCGAGATGGTCCATCAGCGGCTGCGCGCAATGGTGCCCGGCGCGGATCGCGACGTTCTCTTCATCCAATATGGTGCCAAGATCGTGGGGGTGAACCCCCTCCATGGCAAAGCTCACGATGCCCGCGCTTTCCTCCGGCCCGAACAGGGTGACCGAGTTCATCGCGCGCAGCTCATCGCGGAGCTGCTTTGCCAGCGCGCTTTCGTGCGCGAACAGCCGGTCGGGGCCGAGCGCGTCGGTGTAGTCGATCGCCGCATGCAGCGCGATCGCCTCAGTGATCATCGGGGTGCCCGCTTCAAAGCGCTGCGGCGGCGGGGCGTAGGTGGTCTTCTCGAAGGTCACGCGGTCGATCATCGCGCCGCCGCCCTGGTAGGGGGGCATGGCGTCAAGGATGTCCTCGCGCGCCCACAGCACGCCGATGCCCGTGGGGCCGTAGATCTTGTGGCCGGAGAAGGCGTAAAAATCGCAATTGAGCGCGGCCATGTCGAGCGCCATGCGCGGCGCGGCCTGGCAGCCGTCGAGCATGATCTTTGCGCCGACCGAATGCGCAAGATCGGCTGCAGTGCGCGCATCCAGCACGCTGCCGAGCACGTTGGAGACATGCGCTAGCGACACCAGCTTGGTGCGCGGGGTCAGCAGCGCTTCGAGGGCGCCTAAATCGATGCGGTGATCTTCGGTGAGCGGGCACACATCGATCTGCGCACCCGTGCGCTCGGCAACCATCTGCCAGGGGACGATATTCGAATGGTGCTCGAGCGTGGAGAGGACGATCCGGTCGCCTTCGCCGATATTGGCCATGCCCCAGCTGGAGGCGACGAGGTTGATCGCCTCGGTCGCACCGCGCACAAACACGACTTCGTTTTCGCTCTTCGCGCCCATGAAGTCGGCCACGCGGCGGCGCGCCGCTTCGTAGCCCAGCGTCATCTGCGCGCTACGGCCGTAAACCCCGCGGTGGACGGTCGCATAGTCCTTGCCCAGCGCGCGGGTCATGGCGTCGATCACCGCCTGCGGCTTCTGCGCCGAGGCCGCGGTGTCGAGATAGTGCCACGGCTTACCGTCGGCCGTCAGCAGGCCGGGAAAGTCGCTCTTGCGGGTAAGGGTGG
This sequence comes from Qipengyuania flava, assembly GCF_019448255.1. Taxonomy (NCBI): domain Bacteria; kingdom Pseudomonadati; phylum Pseudomonadota; class Alphaproteobacteria; order Sphingomonadales; family Erythrobacteraceae; genus Qipengyuania; species Qipengyuania flava. The sequence goes on along the minus strand of NZ_CP080410.1, from coordinate 204,265 downwards.
CCGCCTCGCTCACAGCGCCTTGTCCACCTTGTCGAGTGCGGCTGCCATGAGGCTTTCGCGCAGGTCCTCATCCTCGAGCGATACCAACGCATCACCAAGGAACGCCTGCACCAGCAGGCGGCGGGCGAGATCGGGCGAAAGCCCGCGCGCGGCCATGTAGAAACGGGCGGTCTCGTCGAGCTGGCCAACGCTGGCGCCGTGGGCGCATTTCACGTCGTCGGCGAAAATTTCCAGCTGGGGTACGGCGTTCACGCTCGCACCTTTCTCAAGCAGCAGGCCCTTGAAGTCCTGCGCCGCGTCCGTCTTCTGCGCATGGCGCACGACGTCGATATTGCCGAGGAAATTGCCCGTGCCGTGGCCCCAGTGGACTGCGCGCACCGTCTGGTTGCTCGTGCCGTCCGGTTCTGCGTGGATCGTACGGGTGACGATTTCGCGCACCGTCTCGCGCCCGCCCACGGTGATGCCGCCAAGCTCGAAATGCGCCCCCTTGCCGAGTGTCACCTCGATTTCCAGCCGCGCGAATTCGGCCGAGGACAGCACCGCGAAGATCTCGCAGCGCGCGCCCTCGCCGACACTCACGCGCCAGCGGTGCAGTTCGGTCGGCTTCGTCTCTGCGCCATCGGCAATCACCAGCGTATCGCGGAAGCTCTCGCCCGCCGCCACGTCGATCACGCGCCAGTCGTCGAGGTTCTCGCCCTGGAGACGCTCGACGCGCGAATAGCGCCAGGCCTCCTCCTTGCGCGTGGGAAGTTCCGCTGCCTCAGGCATCAGCCATCACCGCGTCGTAGCCTTCGTTCTCAAGCCGCAGCGCGAGCTCGGGGCCGCCGGTCTGGACGATACGGCCCTTGGACAGGATCGAGACCTTGTCCGGCTTCACCACGTCGAGCAGGCGCTGGTAGTGCGTGATCAGCAGCACGCCCTTGGCCGGATCGCGCATGATCGAATTGATGCCCTCGCCAACCACGCGCAGCGCGTCGATGTCGAGGCCGCTATCGGTCTCGTCGAGCACGGCGAAGCTCGGGTCGAGGATGCCCATCTGGACCATCTCGGCGCGCTTCTTCTCGCCGCCGGAGAAGCCGACATTGACGTGGCGCTTGAGCATTTCGGGGTCGAGCTTGAGCAGGCCTGCCTTGTCCTTCGCAAGCTTGAGGAACTCGCCGCCGGTCAGCGGTTCTTCGCCGCGCGCCTTGCGCTGCGAATTCAATGCTTCGCGCAGGAATTGCAGGTTCGAGACGCCGGGAATCTCGACCGGGTACTGGAAGCCGAGGAACAGGCCCGCCGCCGCGCGTTCGTGGGGTTCGAGATCGAGCAGGTCCTGCCCGTTGAACTCGACCGAGCCAGCGGTGACTTCGTAGCCCGGACGACCGCCCAGCACATAGGCGAGCGTCGACTTGCCCGCGCCATTGGGGCCCATGATCGCGTGGACCTCGCCCGCCGGAACGGTCAGCGAAAGGCCGTTGAGGATCGTCTTGCCGTCGATTTCGGCGTGGAGATTGTCGATTTTCAGCATCTTATGTCCTGTCGTCGCGACGCTGGGGCCGGGGGCGGCGGGGCGTCGATCCGTATTTCGATTGGTGGGCGCGGCGCGCGGTTTCCTTGTCGCGGTAGCGCGCGTTCATGGCGGCGAAGATCGGCTGCATCGCCGCTTCGACATCGTCGAGGATGGTCGCGGCGGGAATGCGGAAGACCTCGATACCGACGCTCGCAAGGCTCTTGTCGCGGCGCTTGGCGAGGGTGTCGTTCTGGCCTTCCTCGTCGATCGCGATGGCAAGGCCGAGCGGATGCGAGACGAAGTCGAGGATCGCCGAGCCGACCACCGTGTGGCGGGTGAACTTGTACCTGCCGAAATCTTCCTTGGCGAAACGCGCCGCGAGCGCTTTGTGCGCCGGGCTCGCATGCCGCCGCAGATAGCGCGCACGCTCATGGATCTTGTCGAGCCGCTTCTCCGAAATCTCCCACCCGCGGCCCTTCTTCTTGAGCGCGGGGGTGTCGTCTGCAGTCTCGCTGGGATCGCGGAGCTGGAGGGTCTTGCGTTCGGTCACCCCACACTCCCTTCGAGCGAGATCGCCAGCAGCTTCTGCGCCTCAACCGCAAACTCCATCGGCAGCTCTTTGAGCACGTCCTTGGCGAAGCCGTTGACGATCAGCGCCATCGCCTCCTCGTCGTCGAGGCCGCGTTGCATGGCGTAGAAGAGCTGGTCGTCGCTGATCTTGCTGGTGGTCGCCTCGTGCTCGATCTGGGCGCCGGGGTTCTTCACCTCGATATAGGGCACGGTGTGTGCGCCGCACTGGTCGCCGATCAATAGCGAATCGCATTCGGTGCGGTTGCGCACGCCGTCGGCATTGGCTGCCACGCGCACCAGCCCGCGATAGGTGTTGTTGCTCTTGCCCGCCGAAATGCCCTTGGAGATGATCGTCGAGCGGCTGCCGCGGCCGTTGTGGATCATCTTGGTGCCGGTATCGGCCTGCTGGTAATTGTTGGTCACCGCGACCGAGTAGAATTCGCCCACGCTGTCTTCGCCGTTGAGCACGCAGCTCGGGTATTTCCACGTCACCGCGCTGCCGGTTTCGACCTGCGTCCAGCTGATCTTGGACCGCGCGCCCTGGCAGAGGCCGCGCTTGGTGACGAAATTGTAGATCCCGCCAACGCCTTCCGCATTGCCCGGGTACCAGTTCTGGACGGTCGAATACTTGATCTCGGCATCCTCGAGCGCGACCAGTTCGACCACCGCGGCGTGGAGCTGGTTTTCATCGCGCATCGGCGCGGTGCAGCCTTCGAGGTAGCTGACGTAGCTGCCCTTCTCGGCAACGATCAGCGTGCGTTCGAACTGGCCGGTGTTCTCCGCATTGATGCGGAAGTAAGTCGACAGTTCCATCGGGCAGCGCACCCCTTCGGGAACATAGACGAAGGTGCCGTCCGAAAAGACCGCGCTGTTCAATGTGGCGAAGAAGTTGTCGTGCTGCGGGACGACCTTGCCGAGCCACTTCTTCACGAGGTCAGGGTATTCCTTCACCGCCTCGCTGATGGAAAGGAAGATGACGCCCGCCTTCTTCAGCTCCTCGCGGAAGGTGGTGGCAACCGAGACGCTGTCGAACACGGCATCGACCGCGACCTTGCGTGCGCCTTCGACCCCGGCGAGCACTTCCTGCTCCGCCACGGGAATGCCGAGCTTGTCGTAGACCGCCTTGATCTCCGGATCGAGCTCGTCGAGCGACTTGAGCTTCTCCTTCTTCTTGGGCGCGGCGTAGTAATAGGCGTCCTGGTAATCGATCTCGGGATAGCCGAGCTTGGCCCAGTCGGGCTCTTCCATGTCCTGCCACAGGCGGAAGGCCTTGAGGCGCCAGTCGAGCATCCATTCCGGCTCGCCCTTCTTTGCCGAGATGAAGCGCACCGTGTCTTCGGTAAGGCCCTTCTCCGCAAATTCGGTTTCGATGTCCGCCGACCAGCCGTGCTCGTACTCGGCCGCTTTTTCGGCGGCTTCCTTGGCTTCGCGGTCTTGGATGTCCAGTTCTTCGCTCATGCTATCTCGTGTTCCCGCGTTTCGCGCCCGGCAAGCTGGGTCAGCGGAATCGCCGCCAGCGCGCCGCGCAGCGCGTCGTTCACCACCGGCCAGTGCGGTTTGACCGAGCAGTCGTGCTCAACCGAGCAATCGGTTCCTTCGACACAGGCCGTCAGCGCAATCGGCCCTTCCACCGCCTCGACGATGTCGGCGACCGAAATCGCCGCCGCCGGGCGCGCCAGCTGCAGCCCGCCGCCCGCCCCGCGTGTCGAGCGCACGAGGCCGGCCGCCGAAAGCTTGCTTACAAGCTTCTGGACCGTGGGGACCGGCAGGCCGGTTTCCGCCGCCAGTTCCGCCGCGCTGGTGCGCGCACCACCGCAATGGCGCGCGGCGGCGCACATGGTGACAACGGCGTAGTCGGCAAGGTTTGAAAGGCGCATAGTTAAATCGGACCAATTTGTTCCGATTGGTCAGCTAGTCGCCCGGATGCGCGATTTCAACGGGAAATGGCTTGTTGCGAGTCGTTAGCAAAGCGCCGCTCAGTCGAGCGGATCGCGTCCCAGTTGCTCGGCTTCGCCCGAACCGAACAGGTCGACCGAGCCGTAACCTTCAGGGCCCAGCATGTCGTGCACCGGCGAGCCCGGTTCGGGCTGCAGGCGCTTGGGCGTGCGGCCGGTGAAGAAGCGGATTTCCTTGATGAGATGCGCCTGGTCGTAGAACGCCTCGCGGATTTCGGCTTCCAGTTCCTCGGGAAGCTGCGGCAGCGACAGCAGCGTCGCGGCGCGCACGGCGCGGTAACGGCGGACCAGCCGGACCGGCGACTGGCCGAAGAATTGCGCGACCAGCCGCTGCGACTGGCGCTTGGAATAGGGCAGGCGATCGTAGAGGTCTTCGAGGTCCGGCTTGAACGAGCTCGACAGCCAGTCAAGCGTCCGGTCGATCACCGTCAGATGCTGCTCGGGCAGGCGCGAGAGATTGCCGCGAACAATGCCGCTCATGGCGTCGAGCACGCCCTTGTCGTCGAGCTCTCCCGAACGCCAGCGCTCGGCGAGGCCATCGAACAGGCGCACGCCGCCATCGTCGAGGATTCGCTCGGAGGCGATCAGGCAATCGTGATTGTCCTGGACCGGGAGGCCGGTTAGCGCCGCCCATCCGCGGAAGTTGAGCGAGACGCCGAACATGGTCGCAGGGCCATTGATGGAAAAACCGCGCGCCTGGACAAGCGGCGCCACGAAGAACGCATCGCGCGTTTCGGATACTTCGTGTTCGAAATGCAGAAGGCCATTGCCTTCAACGAAGGCCACCATCTGCCCCGAATAAGCGGGCAGGACGTCCTTGATCTCGTCCGCCGGCGAGCGCCAGATATAGAGCGAGTTCAGGTAGGGCTCGAGATCGCTCGGCGCCGCAATGAATTCGAAAGTGTGTGACGGTTCGTCACCCTGCAGACCCGACAATCCCTGTTTTCCGTTTCTTTTTGTGCCCAACAGATTGTATAAATACGCCATTTCGGCAAGCTTCGCAATTCCGTAACGAATAAAACTTCGTGTGGGTTCTTGCGGAAAGAAAAAAAGGGGGCGACCCGTAGGATCACCCCCTTTGAAGTCGAGAACTCGTTGCAAAACTGCTCCGAGCCCTTCGGGTCGCAAGGGTTAAGTACGCCGAGTCTGTTCGAATTGATTGTATGCAAGCGACAGCGGGTGATTTTGTTGCGCGGATTGAGCGCGACGCTTGAGGTATGCACCTTGCGAACGCCCACAGTCTCGACACGCACGGCATGACTCGGCATGGCGCCCGCCATGCTCTTCGATTTCGCCCGCCCCGCCCTCTTTGCCCTCGATCCCGAGCGCGCTCATCGCCTGACCGTGAAGGCGCTGGCCGTCTCGCCGCGCATCACGCCTCCGCGCGCCGGAGCGCTCGCGGTCCAGGTCGCGGGCCTCACCTTCCCCAACCCGCTGGGCATGGCCGCCGGGTTCGACAAGGACGCGGAAGTGCCGGACCAGCTGCTCGGCCTGGGCTTCGGTTACACCGAAGTCGGCTCGATCACGCCGCGCCCGCAGGAAGGCAATCCCAAGCCGCGGCTGTTCCGACTGGTGGAGGACCACGGGGTCATCAACCGGATGGGGTTCAACAACGGCGGCGCCCAGGTCGCAAAGGCGCGACTCGAAAAGCGCGCGGGGCGCGGCGGGATTGTCGGCATCAACATCGGCGCGAACAAGGATAGCGAGGACCGCATCGCCGACTACGTCACGATGACGCGGATCATGGCGCCGCTCGCCTCCTACCTCGCCGTCAATATTTCGAGCCCGAACACGCCGGGCCTGCGTGCGCTGCAAGACGAAAGCGCGCTGACCGCACTGCTCGACGCGGTGATCGAGGCGCGCGGCGACGAGGGGCCGCCGGTCTTCCTCAAGGTCGCCCCCGACCTCGAGCCGGCCGATATCGACGCGATTGCCCGCATTGCGATCGATCGCAAGCTGGGCGCGCTGATCGTCTCCAACACGACTATCTCGCGGCCCGACTTGCGCTCGTCCAACGCGGGCGAGACAGGCGGCCTCTCCGGCGCCCCCTTGCGCGACCTTGCCCAGCAGCGCCTGCGCGACTTCCGCAAGGCAACGGGCGGCGCGATGCCGCTGGTGGGTGTCGGCGGCATCGCAAGCGCAGAGGATGCCTGGGCGCGCATCCGGGCCGGCGCCAGCCTGGTCCAGCTCTACAGCGCCATGGTCTATGAAGGTCCCGGCCTGCCGCGCCGGATCACCCGTGGGCTCAAGCGCCTTATGGCCCGCGACGGCTTCTCTTCGATTGCCGAGGCGGTCGGAACCGAATAGGCCTGCGGCCCATGAAGAGGTTCCTCCCCGTCTCGCTTGCAGCGCTCGCCCTTTCGGCTTGCGCCTCCTCCACCTACTCAAACGCCCCGGTCGCAGACGCGCCCCCGGCCCCGAGCGCTCCCGCCTTTGCCGGCGCCGTAAGCGCAGCCGATCCGCGCGCGCAGGAAGCAGGCGAGGCGATGCTGGCCAAGGGCGGCAGCGCGACCGACGCGGCCATCGCCGTCATGCTGGCTCTAACCGTGGTCGAGCCGCAGAGCTCGGGCATTGGCGGCGGCGGTTTCCTCGTGCGCGGGACGGCCGACGGGTCGGTCGGCACCTTCGACGGACGCGAAACGGCGCCCGCCGGGGCGACGCCCGAATGGTTCCTGAACGCTGATGGCGAGCTTCCCCCGTACATGGACTCGGTCCGCAGCGGCCTGTCGGTCGGGGTGCCCGGCAACATCGCGCTGGCCGCCAAGGCCCACGCCGCTCACGGCCGGCTGCCCTGGGCCACGTTGTTCGAACCCGCAATTGCGCTGGCGCGTGAAGGTTTCGAGGTAAACCCGCGCCTCAACGGCATGCTGGATCGGGCAAAGAACCGTGCCGCCTATTCCGAGGAAGCGCGCGCGCTCTATTTCGACGCGCAGGGCGAGCCGCTACCGGTCGGCGCAACGATCCGGGTCGAGCGACTGGCGCAGACATTCGAGGCCATCGCCAAGGCCGGCCCCGAGGCGTTCTACAAGGGCGAGATTGCCAGCGAGATCGCCGCAACCGTCGCGGCCGATACGCCAAAGCCCGGTGCAATGACCCTGGCCGATATCACCGGCTACGAAGCCAAAACGCGCGATGCGCTCTGCGGCGACTATCGCGGCTACACCGTGTGCACCATGGGACCGCCGACGTCGGGCGGCGTGGCGGTTCTCCAGATCCTGGGGCAGCTGGAACGCTTCGACCTTGCCGCGCTCGGCCCGCGCAATCCGGTCACCTGGCACCTGTTCATCGAATCGCAGCGCCTCGCCTACGCCGATCGCGAACTGTATCTCGCCGACAGCGACTTCGTGAGCGTGCCGGTCGCAGGGCTGACCGATCCCGCCTACCTCGCCGCGCGCAGCGCGCTGATCGCGCAGGACAGCCGTATGGCCGAAGTCGCGGCCGGAACGCCTGCGGGCGCCTCCGCCGCGCTCGCCGACGGGGACGAGCCGGAAGAGAAAGGCACGTCGCATTTCGCCGTCGTGGACGCTGCGGGCACGATGGTGAGCTACACCTCCACCATCGAAGGAGCCTTCGGGTCGGGGCTGATGGCTGGCGGGTTCTTCCTCAACAACGAGCTCACCGACTTCAGCCGCAGCCCGGAGGTGGACGGGCGCCTGGTGGCAAACCGGGTGGAAGGCGGGAAGCGTCCCCGCTCGTCCATGTCGCCGACGGTCGTCTGGGACCCGCAGGGCAAGCCTTTCCTTGCCGTTGGGGCGGCCGGCGGCGGGACCATCCCTGTGCAGACCGCGCGCAGCATCATCGGCGCGATCGATTTCGGCTTGTCGGCCGAGGATATCCTCGGCCTGCCTTTCATCATGGCGTTCGGTGACCGGCTGCTGCTCGAAAAGGACACCTGGCTTGAAGAGCAAGCCTCCGCTTTCGAAGCGCTCGGCCACCCCGAATTGCTGGTGCGGCTGGCACCGGTGAAGGGCGGCGCGGTCCTGCGCACGACATATGGATGGGAAAGCGCCCGCGATCCGCGTCTCGAGGGCCAGATCGAAACGCCGTGATGGCGCGCGGCATCCGCTTGCCGTTGCGCAGGCGGGAGCCTAAGCCATGACCAAGAGTTGGATCGCATAAGAACAAAACGCTGAGGAGCCTGCCGTGCTGTCGGACATCGATTCCGCCAACAATCTCGTCGAACTGTTTCTGAAGCGCGCGGACGAGAAGGGCGACCAGCCCTTCCTCGGTGCCAAGCGCGGCGGAGAATGGCAAACGATAAGCTGGGCCGAAGCGGCCGACCAAGTCTGCCTGCTCGCCGAGAACTTGCGCGCCCTGGGCCTCAAGGATGGCGACCGCGTGTGCCTCGTGTCGGAGAACCGGCCCGAATGGTGCATTTCGGATCTCGCGATCATGGCCGCCGGCTGCATCACCGTGCCGGCCTACATCACCAATACCGAGCGGGACCACGTCCATATCCTCGACAATTCGGGGTCCAAGGCGGTGATCGTCTCGAACGAGAAGCTTCTCAAGCCGCTGCACGGCGCGCTGCAGGCTTCGGGCGTGGCCGAACACGTCATCGGGATCGACGATCTCCACCGCCAGCAATCGGGCAGCTTTGCCTACCACAACTGGGACAAGGTGATGGCGGGCGACGCCGCCGCCGCAAGGGCTGCGGTCGAGGCGCGGATTGCGAATATCGGCCGGGGCGATACCGCCTGCATTATCTACACCAGCGGGACCGGCGGCGCGCCGCGCGGCGTGCTGCAGCACCATGGCGCGATCCTGTGCAACGCGGCCGGCGCGGCTGAAATCCTGATCAATGATTTCGGCATCGACGACGACGAACGCTTTCTCTCCTTCCTGCCATTGAGCCACGCCTATGAGCACACCGGCGGCCAGTTCCTGCCGATCGGCGTCGGCGCGCAGATCTACTATTCCGAAGGGCTGGAAAAGCTTGCCAGCAATATCGAGGAAACGCGCCCGACCATCATGGTCGTGGTCCCGCGCTTGTTCGAGGTCCTGCGCACCCGCATCATGAAGCAGGTCCAGAAGCAGGGCGGCCTTGCCGAAAAGCTGATGAACACCGCGCTCGAAGTCGGCGAACGGCGCGCGGCCGGCGCGCCCAAGTTTGGCGACGGGATGAAGGACTTTGCCGTCGGGCGCCTGCTCAAGCCGAAGATCCGCCAGAAGTTCGGCGGCCGCATCAAGGCGATGGTCTCGGGCGGCGCGCCGCTCAACCCCGATGTCGGCATCTTCTTCGAATCGATGGGCCTCACCATGCTGCAGGGATACGGCCAGACCGAAGCCGGCCCCGTCATCAGCTGCAACCGCCCGGCCGCCGGCATTGCCATGCATTCGGTCGGCCCGGCCATGCGCGGGGTGGACATCAAGATCGCCGAGGACGGGGAGATCCTCGTGAAGGGCGAGCTGGTCATGCACGGCTATTGGCAGAACGAGGCCGAGACCGAGCGCACAATCAAGAATGGCTGGCTGCACACGGGCGATATCGGCCATCTCGACGAAAAGCAGCGGATCGTCATCACGGACCGCAAGAAGGACATGATCGTCAACGACAAGGGCGACAACATCGCCCCGCAGAAGGTCGAAGGCATGCTGACCCTGCAGCCGGAGATCGGCCAGGCGATGGTGGCGGGCGACAAGAAGCCCTACATCGTCGGCCTGATCGTGCCCGATGCCGAATGGATGCTCGAATGGTGCCGCGCACAGGGCAAGCAGTTCGACTGCAAGGACGTCCAGGAGCTGCCCGAATTCCGCAACGCGGTGCGCGCGGCAGTCGACCGGGTGAACAAGGACCTCTCGGTTGTCGAGAAGGTCCGCCAGTTCGCTTTCTCGGATGAGCCCTTCACGATCGAGAACGAGGAAATGACTCCCTCGATGAAAATCCGCCGCCACAAGATCAAGGAACGCTACGCGGACCGGTTGAACGCGCTGTATCGGGGTTAGAGATGCGCACAATCTTGATTGGCGCGCCGGCGGTACTGCTGGCGGCCTTGCCTCTGTCGGCTGCTGATGGCGAGAACGTACTTCCTTCGGCTCTCGAAGCAGGCTGGGAAGGCGAAAAAGTGTGCGAACTTCGTCACCAGACGGAAACGCATCGCGTGCTGCGCTGCACCTTCCCGCCGGGCGTGGGCCACGAGAAGCACTTTCATCCAGCGCACTATGGCTTTGCCCTAAGCGGCGGGACGATGCGGATCACTGACAGCCGCGGGACGCGCACGGCAGAGCTTGCCACCGGCGCCGACTATTCGAGCCAAGGCACCGATTGGCACGAGGTGGTCAACGTCGGCGAAACGACGGTCACTTACCTAATCATTGAAGAGCTTTAGGCAGCAGCTTCCTCGATAAATTCGGGGTAGAAGCTCGGTTCGCGGTCGCTCCAGCCAGGTGCGGTGGCGGCGGCTTCGCTCAGCGATTGCAGCAGCATCTTGCGGCGGTCCGGGCGGATCTGCGGCAGCGCGGCGGCGGCGCAGAAGGCGCTGGGCAACCAGGGGCGCACATCGGCGCAGATCAGGCGTTCGTAAAGAAAACGGAAAGCGGAGAAGCTTTCGATGCGCTCCTGCGCGAGGTCGAAGGCAGCAACGCGGGTCAGCTTGCCCACGAAGCCCTCGATTGCATCAAAGCCCGACTGGTCGGGGATCGACTGACGCAGGGCCTTCAGCTCCTGATAGGCGACGTACTGGCTGCGGATCGCCGCGTTCTCGCCAGCGCTTCGCCCCCAGATGCGGAAGGCGTCGCAGCGACCAAGGCCGATATCGAGGCTCCGGCGAATGTAGCGCTGCTCGGCGGCGGTGAAGCCGGCGAACTCGCGCATTTCGGCGATGGTCAGCGATGCAGTTCCCGTGATGGCCATGTCGGCACCCTCCTGTTGCAAGGCAGAGTGTCACCGAAGATGGTTAACAACGGGTAAGCGGGGGCTACAATTCCACCACATCGCCCCACTCGGGGTGGCGTTGGGCCTGCGCCTTGAAGAAGGGGCAGAGCGGGATGATCTTTACGCCGTTGGCGCGAGCATCCTCGACCGCGCGGAGCGACAGGGCCTGTCCGATCCCCTGCCCGCGCAGCGAATCCGGCACACCGGTGTGGTCGACGATAATGCGCGTGGCGCTGACCTTGGAGAAAGTCAGCTCTGCTTCCTCGCCGCCTGCTGCCGGGCGATAGACGTAGCGCCCCTTGGTGTCCCCGTCCTCGCGGGTGATGTCGATATCGGCCAAGGGTCGCTCTCCTTTGTTGCGGTCAGATAAGTCCTGCCAGCGGGCTGGATGGATCGGCGTATTTGCGCGTCGCCATGCGTCCGGCGAGATAGGCGTCGCGGCCCGCCTCCACCGCCAGCTTCATCGCGCGGGCCATGCGGATCGGGTCCTTCGCTTCTGCGATGGCCGTGTTCATCAGCACGCCGTCGCAGCCGAGCTCCATCGCAACGGCCGCGTCGCTGGCCGTGCCGACACCGGCGTCGACCAGCACGGGTACGCTGGCGCCTTCCTTGATCAGGCGAATAGTCACGCGGTTCTGGATGCCGAGGCCGGAACCGATCGGTGCGCCCAGCGGCATCACCGCCACGGCGCCTGCGTCTTCAAGCTGCTTGGCCGCAATCGGATCGTCGACGCAATAGACCATCGGAAGGAAGCCTTCCTTGGCCAGAGTCTCGGTGGCGGTCAGCGTCTCGCGCATGTCAGGGTAAAGCGTCTTCGCCTCGCCCAGCACCTCGAGCTTCACGAGATCCCAGCCGCCCGCTTCCCGCGCCAGGCGCAGGGTCCGAATGGCATCGTCGGCGGTGAAGCAGCCGGCGGTGTTGGGGAGGTAGGTGACCTTCTTGGGGTCGATATAGTCGGTCAGCATCGGCGCCTTGGGATCGCTGACATTCACCCGGCGCACGGCAACGGTCACGATTTCCGCGCCGCTGGCTTCGAGCGCGGCGGCGTTCTGTTCGAAATCCTTGTACTTGCCTGTCCCGACGATGAGGCGGCTGCGGAAGGTGCGGCCTGCCACACTCCAGCTGTCGTCCCCGGCGCCGTCATCCTGGCCACCGCCAACGAAATGCACGATCTCCAGCGTATCGCCTTCGGCAATCGCATGGCTGGCGAGTTCGCTGCGCGGCGCGATAGTGCCGTTGTGCTCGACCGCGACCTTGGCGGGGTCGAGTTCGAGCTCGGTCACGAGCTGGGCGATGGTTGTAGCAGCGGTGCGGCGGGTCTCGCCGTTGACGGTAAGGGCAATCATGCCGCCCGACTTAGTCGCCGCAGCGCTCCTTGCAAGCGGGGGAATGCACATGGCGCAGGTTGAGCACGTGGCCGAGCGTGACCAGCGCCACCCCGATGATGGTCAGCACCGCTTCCTTGGTCCCATGCGGGACAGCCAGCGCACCGCCCATGAAGGTGAGGCCGGTCATCGCGACGACGAAAGGCGCCGCCACGCGATGACGCAGCGCGCCCCAGCCGATGGCCACGGCTGCAATCAGCGTCGCAATGACGAGGCCGACGCGGTGAAATTCCGGAGCGAGCAGGAATTCCCCGCCAATGCCGAAGCCCGAGACGAGCAGGATCGAGAGGACACAATGCAGCGCACACGCACCGGAAAGCACGATCCCGGCACGGTCCAGCCTCCGACGAATCGGCGAGGTGACACGTTGCATCATGTCAGGCCAACTATGTTATGTTGTATCCTGTTTCAAGGGTGGTGCGGAATTCTCCTGCCCATTTCGTCGGTTGCGGGGACCGGATCGGCGCTTGCCCGATTTGCACTTGCGCTGCGGGCCTGTGGTAACCAGAGACGTCGCCATGTCCCAGAACACCGTCGCTACGCGCCCGATCGCGCTATCCAACTGGCTCTACTTCGTTGCCGTGATGGTCATCATCATGGTCGCTGTGGGGGGCATCACCCGCCTGACGGAAAGCGGGCTGTCCATTACCCAATGGAAGCCTGTGACCGGTGCCATTCCCCCGCTTTCGGAAGAGGCGTGGCTGGCCGAGTTCGAACTCTACAAGGCGACAGGCGAATACCAGAACGTGTCGGGTCCGGCCGGCATGGATTTGGCGGCGTTCAAATTCATCTTCTTCTGGGAATGGTTCCACCGGCTCTGGGGCCGACTGATCGGCCTCGCCTTTGCCCTCCCCCTCGCGTGGTTCTGGATCCGCGGCGCGATCCCCAATGGCTACAAGTGGCGCCTCGTCGCGCTGCTTGCGCTGGGTGGGCTCCAGGGCGTGTTCGGCTGGTTCATGGTCCGCAGCGGGCTGTCGAGCACGATGACCGATGTCAGCCACTTCTGGCTCTCGATCCACCTTCTGACCGCGTTCTTCACCCTGGGCGGCCTCATCTGGACCGCGCTTGACCTAAGGCGGCTCGCCGATGGCCATGAGATGCCGGCGCGGTGGACAGCCACGGCCAGCTGGGCCGGCGCGATATTGTTCCTCCAGCTTCTGCTGGGCGCCTGGGTAGCTGGGCTCAACGCCGGCCTCGCGTCCGACACCTGGCCGCTGATGCAAGGCCGCTTCATTCCCGAGTACGATACTTCGCGCGGGTTCTTCTGGGCACTCACCCACGATCCGTTCCTGCTCCACTTCCTCCACCGCTGGTGGGCCTGGGTCGCCGTGGCGGCGCTGATCGTGATGGCGCGCAGGGTGAAGCCGCTCCAGCGCCAGGCTTCGATCGCCATCCACTCCAGCTTCGGCACGCAGATTATTCTCGGCATCGCAACCGTGTGGACGGGCGTCGCACTGTGGGTCGCCGTCGCGCACCAGCTGGTCGGCGCACTGCTCGTGGCCAGCTTCGCCTGGGGCGCGCATGTTCTCGGGCGTCGCTAGGTGACCGCACTTATCTATTGCCCCTTCCCCGACGCGGCGAGTGCCGAAGAGATCGGCCGGGTTCTGATCGAGGAAGGCCTCGCGGCCTGCATCAATATCGGCGGCGAGATCCGTTCGGTCTTCGCCTGGGGTGGGTCAGTCAGCGAAGGCAGCGAGACCCCGGCGCTCATCAAAACCTCGGAATCGAAGCTAAATCAGGCAGTAAGCCGTCTCGAGGCCTTGCACCCCTATGATGCCCCCGCAATAATGGGCTGGCGCTGCGACGCTGCGGGATCGGCGACGCGCGACTGGCTGGGAGCCCTGTAGCGCTCCTGCACGGATGGGAGCACGAGATGGCGGCGAGCGACCGGCGCACGGCCCTGCGGTGGATGGCATTGGTCGCTGCCCTGCCCTCATGTCTTGCGCCTTCACAGGCAAGCGCGGCGCATGGGCGAGTGACGTTCCCCGATGGGCGCTTCCGCTTGCGCCGCGAATTGGAGCGCGGGCTTGCCGGCGGGGCCTCGCTCACAGTGGTGCGCGACTGGGGGTTTCACTTCAAGAAGACCGCTGGCGGCAGCCGGGCAGAGGGAAGCCAGGTCGATTGCCAGGTTACAGCCCCGGCTGTGCTGGCCCCGCTTGCGGATATCGAGCGGGCGCGCGTCGCTCCCGGGCCTTTCCCGGCTCTGCTCGATGCGCAGGGCCGGATAAGAGAGAGCGCGCATGACACAGGCACAGGCACGGTCGAAGCGGTGCGTATTGCGCTTGCGATGCTGGAGAAGGCGGGTACCGAGCCCTCTCGGCTGAGTGATGCCCGGGCGTATCTCGGCTCGCTGACGCAGGCGGCAGGCGCTGTTATCAGCGCAACCCCGCCCGATCTGTTCTACCCGACTCCCGGCGAAGCGTCGGAAAGCCGCGAAATTGCGCTGCCGGATGAACAGAACGGGTCGCTCACGGTCGATTTAAGGGCTTCGGCGCGCACCGATGGCCTGCTTGATCGGCTAGAGCGGCGGATTACGGCGACGGTCGCCGGCGATACGCGGGTTTCGCGCGAAACTTGGAGTATCCTGACGGCTTGAATTGGTGTGGGGTTTTATTTTACCCCACGGGAAACCCGCAGAAACGCTTGACGAAACCGCGATCCAACGCCATTTGGCGCCGGCTTCGCGGGTCTGCTTCGGCAGATTCGCCGATTGGCGCCGCAGCCTCCCTCGCGGGGCGCGGCACGAACACTAGGAACGGAAAACCAGCCATGAAGGCTCTTACGAAGACCACCCGGTCGATCAAGCCGGCCGAGGTCGAAAAGAAGTGGCACATCATCGACGCCGACGGTCTCGTCGTCGGTCGTGTCGCGGCGATCATCGCCAACATCCTGCGCGGCAAGCACAAGCCGAGCTACACCCCGCACGTCGATTGCGGCGACCACGTCGTCGTCATCAACGCCGACAAGGTGAAGTTCACCGGCAAGAAGCTGACCGACAAGGTTTACTACAAGCACACCGGCCACCCGGGCGGCATCAAGGAAACCACTCCGGCCAAGGTGCTGGAAGGCAAGTTCCCCGAGCGCGTCCTGGAAAAGGCCGTTGAGCGCATGATCCCGCGCGGGCCGCTTGGCCGTGCGCAGATGCGTGCCCTCCACGTTTTCGCCGGCACCGAGCACCCCTACGACGGCCAGAAGCCCGAGAAGCTCGACGTTGCCTCGATGAACCGCAAGAACAAGGCTGTCGCATAATGGCCGACGAAACCAAGAACGAAACCGTCTCGGATCTCGCCGATCTGAAGGACATCGCCGGTGACGCGCCCCAGGGCGACGCAGCCGAAATCGCCGAAACCGCCGAAGTCCCCCTGCGCGAGCAGGAGCTGGACAAGGAAGGCCGTGCCTACGCAACCGGTCGCCGCAAGGACGCCACCGCCCGCGTTTGGCTCAAGCCCGGCAGCGGCAAGGTCATCGTCAACGGCAAGGACCAGGAAGTCTACTTCGCACGTCCGACCCTGCGCCTGATCATCGACCAGCCTTTCACGATCACCGATCGCCAGGGCCAGTACGATGTCGTCGCCACCGTCAAGGGCGGCGGTCTCTCGGGTCAGGCCGGTGCCGTGAAGCACGGTATCTCGCAGGCTCTCGCCAAGTACGAGCCGGCCCTGCGCAGCACGGTGAAGGCCGCTGGCTTCCTCACCCGTGACAGCCGTGTCGTCGAGCGTAAGAAGTACGGCCGCGCCAAGGCACGCCGCAGCTTCCAGTTCTCGAAGCGCTAAGGCTTACCCGATCTTACAGATCACCAAGTGGGGCGGTGCCGCAAGGCGCCGCCCTTCTTCTTTGTCCGAATGGAATCGTGAGCGCGGGGGCGCTCAGCGTTGCAGCATCATGATGCCCCAGGCGAGCGCAGTCCCGCCGAAGAACAGCGGCCAGGACCACCAGAAATCATACTGGTAGAGTTCCGCACGGAAGATCGCGAGCTGTCCGCCCCTCGAGCCTTGCGACCCGATCATAAGCGCCACTACGAGAGTGAGGATCGCACCCAAAGGCGCTGCCTTGAAAAATTCCATCGACTCGCCCCCTTCCTGTCGGCGTGAACCGCAAGGTTAGGAGCCGCGTCTTGCGGCTTTTCTGGCAAGCCCCGTTAGCAGAGGTGGTGTCTGGGCAGGGTTAATGGACCGGCGGGTCGACGCGCGGGACCTGGCGGATGGGAGCAACCGGCTCGCCCTCGCGGCGCGGCGGGAGCGCATCGGCCGGGACATCGTCGATCTGCATGTCCGGTGTGTCCACGCTTTGCAGGTTGCGCACGGTGACACTGAGCTCCTGCCCGTCCCAGCGGATATCGTTGAAGCTCGGCGGGGTCGAGCGGGTGCGCTGGGAGAGCGTGCCTGCTCCGATCATCCGGACCGGTCCTTCGTCGGTGTCCTCAAGGATATCGAAGGCATCGTGCACATGGCCGGACAATACGGCAGCGACCTTGCGCTTCGCCAGTTCGCGCAGCGCCTTGTCGCCATGCTTGGTCAGCGCCGTTCCGCGCGTGCCGACTTCGCGCAAAGGATGGTGGACCGCCACCAGCGCGCGCTTTCCTGCTGGAAGAGCGTCAAGCGCGGCAAGGCACCGTTCGAGCGCGCGGGCGCTGACCCAACCCTTCGACCAGTTCAGCCGGGGCTGCATGCGCACAGCGGTCTTGAGCGGCACGATCGCCAGCGATCCCAGGTCCAGCTCCCGCTCGACCTTCTCCTTCATGCCGTGAAACCGCTTGTAGGGAGTGAGGAAGCGTTCGATCGGATTGAAATAGGGCATGTCGTGGTTGCCGACCTCGACCGTGACCGGCGCCTCGAGCGAGTTGATCCATTCCGTCGCCGCGGCAAATTCGCGGTGGCGTGCGCGCATGGTCAGGTCGCCGGTAATTGCCACCCCGTCGGGCTTCTCTTCAGCGATAGCGTCGCGCACCCAATCGAGCGCGCGGGTGTTCTCGAGCCCGAAGTGGATGTCCGAGAGGTGAAAGATGCGCCGCGATTCATCAGCCATGCGTGGGCGCTAGCAGAAGCGCCCTGCGCGGGGCCACTGGGAAAACGCAAAGGAGCGGCGGCGGCCCACAGTCCCTTCAGATGCGATGGGTTGTCACAACCCAGGCCATGACGGTGTTGAGACCCGTATAGACGCCGTACCCCCATACCGCAGCCGGCCAGCCATGCGCTGCCAGCAGCATCGCGGCGACCAGGACGCCGTATTCGAAGAGCAGCGAAATGCGCCCTCCCCCGGAGCGCACCGCCCGCGGCAATGTCTCCAGGAGCGGGTGCCCCGACTCGAGCACCGCCTTGTTGGCGGCAAAATTCAGCACTCCGAGCGCGAAAAGGATCAGCAATTCCATGCGACGAGCGTTGTAGGCTCGCCGCTCGCCGATTGGCAATTGCGCTTGGTCGGAGGTTTTGCCCCGCCCGTCCAATCGGCCTCGGCACCGGTCGATGGTCGGTCGCGATTACAGCTGTAGCCATGCAATACAGTGTGTGCGGCGGGCCTCTCCCCCCTCACTGATCGGGGCCCGCCGCAGACCTGGAGATGAAGCCATGAAGACCACCCTCGCTACCCTCGCCGCCGCCGGTCTCGCACTGTCGGCAACCGCTGCTCAGGCCAACCACGTCAGCGTTCCCTACGCCGATCTCGACCTTGCCAGCGCCGCTGGCCAGCAGGCGCTCGACAAGCGCATCGACCGCGCCGCCCGCACCGTCTGCGGGTACAAGCTCGAAGGCAAGCGCACCGTTCGTGAAGAAAGCGATGCACGCAGCTGCTTCGCTACCGCAAAGGCGCGCGCCGGCGAGCAGTTTGCTGCCGCCGCAGATGCCGCGACTCTGGGCGGCTAATACCCCTAGCCCGCCCACCTTCGGACCCCGGCCGGATGCAGTCCCCCGGCCGGGGTCTTCTTTTTTGTTGGGGCCTCAGGCGCCGGCGGCCGCATTCGCGGCCTCGGCTATCCTCGCTCACACGCCCTTCGGGCGCGTCGCTGCGGGCGCGCAGTCGCGCTTGCCTCGCCTAGCGGCTCGGAAAGCATCGCCAAACGTTTGCAATCGCAAGAGCCCCGTCTGCGACCAGCGGACGGCATGGGCGGAAGTGCACCTTTGGTGCGCTGGCCGAAGGCCACCTGCACGCCCGTCCGCAGCGGGTGCGGCTTGCCGCACGTCTAGCGAGGATGAACCGACGGATGTCGGTTCGTAAAACAGGAAACCCTACCTGCCGGCCATCGCCTTTACCTTAGGGAGGTAAGTGCGCCCGATGCGCAGCGCCTCGTCGTCATCCAGCTCGACCGACCACACGCCCAGGCCATCGTGGCGAAGGCCCGTGATGCGGTCCTTGCGCAGGATGGTGGAGCGGTGAATGCGGATGAACTTTGCCGGATCGAGGCGTTTCTCAAGGCCCGCAATGGTCTGCAGCAGCAGGTAGGTGCGCGCCGCTTCGCCTTCACCGACGTGGAGGCGGACATAGTCGCGCTCCGCATCGATCCGGCCGACCTCGGACGTCGCGATGCGGATGAGTTCCGAGCGGTGCGGGATCCAGAGCTCTTCGAGCCACTGGCTATCGCTCCTCTCGCCGTCGCCGCGCCGCGCGATCGCGCGCGATACCGCGCGCTCCAGGCGTTCCGGCTTCACCGGCTTGAGCACATAATCGACCGCGTCGAGATCGAAGGCCTCGACCGCGTAATTGTCGTGCGCGGTGACGAAGACGACCGCCGGGCGGTCTTCCTGCTTGGACAGCGACTTGGCGACCGAGATGCCGTCCACTTCGGGCATAGTCATGTCGAGCAGCATGAGGTCGGGCTCGAGCGCCTCCACCAGCCGCAGCGCCTGCGCGCCATCGCTGGCGGTTCCGACGACCTGCAGTTCGGGGATCTTGGCGCAGATGACCTGCATGCGTTCGACCGCGAGCGGTTCGTCATCCACGATCAGCGTCTTGAGCTGTGCAGTGGTTTCCTCAGCCATGCTTCACCATTGGTAGCCTGAGTTCGGTTTCATAGCCTGTCAGGGCCGGTCCGGAAACTATCGTGGCCGCGTTGCCGAAGCGCGCCTCCAGCCGGTCGCGCACATTGGCAAGGCCGATGCCGAAGCCGTGCTTGGCCTCGGTGCTTCCCGGCCCGTCGTCGCTGACGGTCAGGACGAGCCGCCCGTATTCCTCACGCGCCGCGATGGTCACCGTGACCGGCTTGCTCGAGGCAGAGACGCCGTATTTGACCGAATTCTCGACCAGCGGCTGCAGGATCATGCCGGGCACCTTGTAGCCGGCGAGCTCGCTCGGCAGGTCGACCTTCACCTTCAGGCGCTCGGGGAAGCGCACCGATTCGATGTCGAGATAATGCTCCTGCAGGTCGATCTCGTCCTCAAGCGTGACATCGCCCGTGGGATCGTCGGCCAGGCTGTGGCGATAGAAGCGCGAAATGGTCTGGATCATCTGCTCGGCACGTTCGGCCTTGCCGGTCATGACCAGCGCGGAGAGCGAATTGAGCGTGTTGAACAGGAAATGCGGGTTCACCTGGTAGCGCAGGGATCGCAGCTCGGCGGCCTTGGCGGCGGTGCGGAAGCGCTCACCGCGGCGCTCTGCGGCGCGCGCCTGGGCGCCTGCCAGCAAGGCGAGGAACAGCGCGGCCCAGGCGAGGAGCAGGAAGTACCGCCCGATCGCCAGGTCGAAGGTCATGCGCCACTGGTCGAGCGAGGTCGGAGCCGGCGCGATGATGACGCTTTCGGGAATGACATCTTCCGCCTCTTCCACCTCTTCGTCCAGCTGCTTGCGCGGCAGGTCGATCAGGAGGTTGCCCGAATCGTCGCGGCGCAGCGAGATGCCGCGCTCCTTGCCCATCTGCTGCTCGACCTTGGCTTCGATCGGTTCGAAGACCCAGCGGTTGAACTGCGCCACAAGGATGGCGGCGGGCATGGCGGCGATCAGCGCGACGGCAATCTTGATGCCCATCGCGCGGTTCTCGACCACGCGCAGAAGCATCCACAAGAGGCCGGTCACACCCACGCCGAACACGCAGACCAGCGCGCGGCGCCACATCAGCTCGTCCTGGTACTCAAGACCCAGGACCGCCCCGCGCAGGGTGATCAGGAGGAAGTAGCACAGCCACACGCCGACCATCGAGGCAAAGACGACCTTGCCCGGCAGCCGCTCGTTGGCGGGATTCATCTGGCGTTCATCGATTGACACGTTCTGCGATGTGCCCATTCGCGTCCGCAAACGCCAGCGCCGCGGTCGAACAGGCTGTGCAGTTGGTCGAGAGTCCCGCTATTCGGCGGGTTCCAGGTCCCCTTCGGCGATCCGGCGGCGCCATTCGGCCGGCGCAAGTGTGTGGACGTTGTTGCCCGCAGCATCGACCGCGACGGTCACGGGCATGTCCTGCACCTCGAATTCGTAGATCGCTTCCATGCCGAGATCCTCGAAAGCGACGACCCTGGCGCCCTTGATCGCGCGGCTGACCAGGTAGGCCGCGCCGCCCGTGGCCATGAGGTAGGCGACCTTGAACTTGCTGATCACCTCGACCGCATTGTGCCCGCGCTCGGCCTTGCCGATCATGGCGAGAAGGCCAAGGTCGAGCATCATCTCGGTGAACTTGTCCATACGGGTGGCGGTGGTCGGACCAGCCGGGCCGACGACTTCGCCCATCACCGGGTCGACCGGGCCGACGTAGTAGATGACGCGGCCCTTGAAATCGACTGGCAGCTCCTCGCCCGCTTCGAGCATGTCCTTGATGCGCTTGTGCGCCGCATCGCGCCCGGTGAGCATCTTGCCCGAGAGCAGCAGGCGGTCGCCGTGCTTCCAGCTGGCCACTTCCTCGGCGGTCATCTCGTCGAGATTGACGCGCTTGGCCGCCGCATCGGGCTTCCAGGTGACCTGCGGGTATTCGTCGAGGTTCGGCGGGTCGAGATAGGCGGGGCCCGACCCGTCGAGCGTGAAATGCGCGTGGCGCGTGGCGGCGCAATTGGGAATCATCGCCACCGGCTTGCCCGCTGCGTGGCAGGGCGCATCGAGAATCTTCACGTCGAGCACGGTCGAGAGGCCGCCCAGGCCCTGCGCGCCCACGCCCATCGCGTTCACCGCGTCGAAAATGTCGATGCGCAGCTGTTCGATATCGTTCTGGGCGCCGCGCTCTTTCAGCTGGCCCATGTCGATCGGGTCCATCAGCGAAAGCTTGGCAAGCTTCATGCAGTGTTCGGCCGTCCCGCCGATACCGATGCCGAGCATGCCCGGCGGGCACCAGCCCGCACCCATCGAGGGGATCTGTTCCAGCACCCATTCAACGATATTGTCCGACGGGTTCATCATCTTGAACTTGGACTTGTTCTCGCTGCCGCCACCCTTGGCGGCGACATCCACGCTGACCGTGCTGCCCGGCACCATCTCTACCGATAGTACGGATGGCGTATTGTCGCGCGTGTTGCGGCGGGTGAAAGCGGGATCGGCCAGAATCGAGGCGCGGAGCTTGTTGTCAGGATGGTTGTAGGCGCGGCGAACACCTTCATCGACGACGTCCTGCAGGGACCGCTCGCTGTCGAGGCGGCAGTTCATGCCCCATTTGACGAAGACGTTGACGATGCCCGTGTCCTGGCAGATCGGCCGGTGGCCTTCGGCGCACATGCGGCTGTTGGTGAGGATCTGGGCGATCGCGTCCTTCGCCGCCGGGCCTTTCTCGGCTTCGTAGGCGTCGCCGAGCGCGCGAATGTAGTCCATCGGGTGGTAGTAAGAAATGTACTGGAGCGCGTCGGCAACGCTCTCGATCAGGTCGTCTTCCGTAATGACGGTCATGTCGCTCATCGCCGCAAATTCCCATGTTGCAGATTTGCGCTCCCCGATAGGCGCGTTTGCGGCCATCGGTCAAAGCGCTTGGCCGCAAGGAGCCTTGCGCCTAAGGCAACCGGAGCTTGCATAAGCGTGTTATTGATGTAATACAGCTCGCGGAACGACCCATGACCATGACCACCACTCGCCTCGACTATGCCGCCGCCCGCAAGGCGATGCTCGACAGCCAGCTGCGCACCAGCGGCGTCAACGACGCCTTCGTCCTGGAACGCATGGGCGTCGTGCCGCGCGAGGACTTCGTGCCCGAAACCGCCAAGGCGACTGCCTATATGGACCGCGCGATCCGGCTCGAGGACGGCGGCTTCCTGCCTGCCCCGCTCTTTCACGGCGCCATGCTCGCCGAAGCGCGCCCGACTCTGACCGACCGCGTGCTCGTGGTCGATGCCGGCAGCGGCTATCTGCCCGCGCTGGTCGGCCCGCTGGTCGAGAAGATCGACACCATCGCCCCGGAAAAGGCCGCATCGGGCGGCAAGCGCGGCGAATACACGCTCGTCCTGGTGGACGGCGCCATCGAACACGTCCCTGCCCCGCTGGCCAAGCTGGTCGCGGAAGGCGGGCGAATTGTGACCGGCATGGTCGAGCGCGGCGTTACCCGCCTCGCCACCGGCCGCAAATCGGGCAAGGCTCTGGCGCTCCTGCCGCTTGCCGAAATGGGAATCCCGCGGCTCGGCGCCTTCGATCGGCCGCAAAGCTGGAGTTTCTGAATGCGTCGCGGAGGGTTTGCACGATCTTTGGTCCTGGGTGTTAGCGCCGGCGCAATGACGCTGGCAGCGCCCGCCCACGCAGACACTCTGCAGGAAGCGCTGACCAAGGCTTACCAGAACAACCCGACGCTGCTCGGCGCCCGCGCGCAGCAGCGCGGGGTGGACGAGAACGTGCCGATCCAGGCTGCGCCCGGCACGGCCAACATCTCGGCAACCGGCACCTATACCGAGTTCATCAAGAACTCGCCCAACAGCTTCACCGCGCCCGACCGCGTCTTCCAGGTCGGCCCCTCGCTGACCGTTCCGGTCTACAACGGCGGCGCGATCCGCAATTCGGTCAAGGCCGCCAAGGAACGCGTCAGCGCGGGCCAGGCAGACCTTCGCGCGATCGAAAGCGCAGTCTTCAGCCAGGTCGTCGCGGCCTATATGGATGTGCTGCGCACCCAGGCGCTGGTCTCGCTCTCGGCGAACCAGGTCGACGTGCTCACCGTCAATGTCGAGGCGACCAGCGACCGCTTCGAGATCGGCGACCTTACCCGCACCGATGTCGCGCAGTCGCAGTCGCGCCTCGCGGTTGCCCGCGGCGACCTGCAGAACGCGCAGGCCGGCCTGATCAACGCGCGCGAAACCTACATCCGCCTGGTCGGCGATGCGCCGGACAACCTCCAGCCGCCGCCAATGCTGCCCAACATGCCGGACAGCGTCGAGACCGCAGTCGATGTGGCCCTTGCCAACAACCCCGACCTGATCGCCGACAAGGAACGCGCCGATGCTGCGGGCTTTGACAGCGAAGTGGCCGGATCGGGCCGCCTGCCGACGGTCTCGCTGTTCGGCAACGTGACCTACACCGACTATTTCAACACGCTCGCCGGGGGTGCCGGCGGGATCGCGCAGGAAGAAACCACGGCCAACGCCGGCGTCCAGGTGCGCATCCCGATCTTCCAGGGCGGCCTTCCCGCTGCCCGCCAGCGCCAGGCAATGGCCCGCGAAACCGCGGCGCTCGAGCAGATCATCGCGACCGAGCGCGAGGTGATCGCGCAGGTCCGCGCGTCCTATTCGAGCTGGCAGGCCTCGCTCTCGGTCATCGAAAGCAGCCGCATCGCTGTCGAAGCGGCCGAGCTCAGCCTTGAAGGCGTGCGCGCGGAAAACTCGATCGGCAGCCGCTCGATCCTCGATGTGCTGAACGCCGAGCAGGAACTGCTGAGCGCCCGCGTGCAGCTCGTGACCGCGCAGCGCAACGCCTATGTCGCAGGCTTCACCCTGCTTGCCGCCATGGGCCGCGCCGAAGCGCGCGACCTTGGCTTTATCGGCGAAGGACTGCTCTACGACCCGGCCGACAACTACCGCCGCGTGCGCGGCCGCGTGTGGGACTGGGACCGCGATCCGGAGCCGATGGCCATCTCGACCAGCACGGCCGACATCCCGGCGCCTGATGCAAGCGTTTCAACCGAGGGTGAAACCGGAACCGATTCAGGCTATTGAGCCGATTGTGCCGAATCGGGACGGGCCGATTCGGAAAACAGGGGCTTGAGAGACGATGCAGCAACCGGGCGAACCCTCGGTCGAAGAAATCCTCGACTCGATCAAGAAAGTGATCGCGCGCGACAACCGCGACAGCGCGGTGCTCGATCGCCGTCGCAAGCCTGCGGCGCCTGCGGTGAGTGATCCGGTGGAACCGGCCGACGCCGAGGAAGCCGACGAAGTGCTCGAACTCGCCGAAGAGATCGCTCTCGAAGACGAGCTGCTCGACGAGACAACGTCCGAGGAGGACGAGGCGGACGCCCTTACGCGCGGCGACACGCGCGAAGCGATGCGCCAGAACTTCGCCGCCCTCTCGATGCTGGCGCAACCCGGAAAGCAGCCGCAGATCGTGCGTTCGGGCGAAACCTCGCTCGAAGGGCTGGTGCGCGAAATGCTGCGCCCTATGCTCGCCCAATGGCTGGACGACAACCTCCCCGGCATGGTCGAGGAACTGGTGAAGGCGGAAATCGCCCGTATCGCGGGCAAGCGCAGCTAAATCGACCCGCCGCACCTTTGTCTTCAAAACCCAAATCTCTGCGCAAGGCCAGCGAAGCGCTGGCCAAGACCGGCGGCGCTTCGGCGCAGCGCCAGATCTTCCTGTGCGCGGTGTCGGAAAAGCAGAAATGCTGTGGGCGCGAGGAAGGCAAGAAAGCCTGGAATTACCTGAAGCGCCGGATGAAGGAGCTCGGGCTGGTCGGGCGCGAAGGCACCGTCCAGCGGACCAAGGCGGATTGCCTGCAGATCTGCGAAGCGGGGCCGATTGCCGTCGTTTGGCCCGACAATGTCTGGTACCATTCCTGTCACCCCGAAGTGCTCGAGGCGATCATCCAGCGCCACCTGATAGGTGGCGTGCCGGTCGAGGAATACCGCCTTAACCCGACCGACTAATCGTCGTCGCGCAGCGGGTCTTCGATCGATTCGTCGTGGCCCGTGCCGGACGACAGGAAGACAAGGCCCATCAGCGCGCTTGTCAGCAGCATGGTGAAGCCGATCCCCAGCGCCGAGGCGATGTAGAAATGGATCGAGACCTCGTTCTCGCCGAACTTGTAGAGCAGCGCGAGGGCGATGATCACGATCCCGACGGTCAGCAGGAACATGAACCGCATGATCCGGCGGTACCGCGCCCAGGCAAACGCCGCCTGTTCGGGATCGTCGAGAGGGGATTTCTGCACCATCGGCTCGGCACATGGCGTGGCCGGCCTGTAGATTCAACGTTCGAATGGCCACAGCGATTCGCTTTTTCGCACGGATGGTGGCATTCTACGCACGAAAAACAGGAGGATACCGCGCATGGAAATCGGCCGTTTGATCGAAGGGCGAGCGAGTTCGGAGATTGTCTCTTGTTCCACGACCACTCCGGTTCATGAGGCCATCCGCCTGCTGGCATCGAAGCGTATCGGCGCGCTTCCCGTGGTTGATGGAGGCACGGTCGCCGGCATTTTTTCCGAACGCGACGTGATCTACCGCCTCGCCGACGAAGGCGACGCCTGCCTGACCCGGCCTCTGGGCGAGGTGATGACCTCCCCCGCCATTACGGTCGAGCGCACGACGACCGTGCTCGACGCGCTTGCGCTGATGACCAAGCGCCGCATCCGCCACCTTCCCGTGGTCGACGGCACCGCCATGTGCGGGTTCATTTCGATCGGAGACCTGGTGAAGGCGCGGCTCGACGAGATCGAACACGAGGCCGAAGCGATGCGCGAGTATATCCAGACGGCTTGAGACACGCGCCCGGCTTACCTACATCGGCCTCATGACCACCGCCCCCACCCTGACCGACGCAGCAGCCCAGCGGATTGCCGCGATTGCCGAAAAGCAGGCGAAACCTGCCATCCTGCGCCTCTCTGTCGAGGGTGGCGGCTGTTCGGGCTTCCAGTACAAGTTCGGCCTCGCCGACGCGCCCGAAGGCGATGACAGCGTGAGCGAGAACGCGGGAGTGAAGCTCGTGGTGGATTCGGTAAGCCTCGATCTCGTCGCCGGCAGCACGGTCGATTTCGTCGAATCGCTCGGAGGGGCGGCCTTCCGCGTCGAAAACCCGCAGGCAGCGGCCGGTTGCGGCTGCGGTTCGAGCTTCGGGATTTAGGTTAGACCCGCCGGTGCGTTTCGGGCATCAGGTGCCCCATGCGTATCGCCACCTATAACATCAACGGAATCAAGGCGCGTCTCCCGCGCCTGAAGGAATGGCTCGAGGAAACCCGGCCCACCGTCGCATGCCTGCAGGAAATCAAGACGATGGACGAAGGCTTCCCGGCCGATGAGTTCGAAGCGATCGGCTACAAGGCCATCTGGCACGGCCAGAAAAGCTTCAACGGCGTTGCCATCCTCGCAGACGGTGTGGAGCCGAAGGAAATCCAGCGCGGGCTGGGTGTCGATGGGCCGAAGGAGGGCGAGGGTGAACAGGCGCGCTACCTTGAAGCCGAGGTCAACGGCGTGCGGATCTGCAACCTCTACCTGCCCAATGGCAACCCACACCCCGGGCCGAAGTTCGATTACAAGCTCGCCTGGATGGAAAAGCTGCGCGAACGCATGCGCGCGATCTGGGCCGAGGAAGTCCCGGCCGTGGTGCTGGGGGATTTCAACGTGATCCCGGAAGACAAGGACGTCTGGTCGGTGCACGCCATGGCCTCGGACGCTCTGATGCAGCCCGAATCGCGCGATGCTTATGCCCGCTACCTCGCCGATGGTTGGACCGACGCCTTGCACACGCTGAACCCGCGTGGCGGCGTGTGGACCTATTGGGACTACCAGGCCGGCGCCTGGCAGCGTGACCATGGTTTTCGCATCGACCACCTGCTGCTGTCGCCCGAGCTGGCGGACCGAATGACCGCGGCGGGCGTCGACAAGGAGTATCGCGGGCGCGAGAAGGCCAGCGATCACACGCCGGTCTGGGTCGAACTGCGGGACGCTTAGGGCCCGCATGCGAAAAGGGCCGCCCCTTGCGGGACGGCCCTTTGGAATTCGGTCTTTCCTACCTCAGCGGTAGAAAACGTGCGTGTCGATGGTCGCCACGGCGGTCTTGCGACGGCTCCAGCTCGGGCGCACGTAATTGGCGTGGAAGTAAACGGCCTCGCTCGCCGCGCTGTCCCACAGGCCTCGGTGTGCAATGCGGGCAATCGCCTGCGCACGCTTCCAGGCAGCCGAACCGGTCTTGATGCGCGGCATGCGGCCGTTCTTCACGAAGGAGAACTGGGCGCGCTGGTAAACAACGCCGCAGTAGCTGCCCGGCCAGCGGCGGTCTTCCGAACGATTGATGACCACTTCGGCGACAGCGAGCTGGCCGTCGAGCGGTTCGCCGCGCGATTCGAAGTAGACGGCACCCGCGAGGCAGTGCAGCTCGTCCGAGAGCTGGCCGGCTGCGGGCATGGAATTGACCAGTTCGCGCAGGCTCTGGGCCTTGGGCGCGTCGCTGTCGGAAATTTCGGTTTCGGCTTCCGCTTCTTCGGGAAGCGCCTGCACCACTTCGTTTTCGACGAAGACAGGCACCACTTCCTGGGTGAGCTGCGCGTCGGGGGCAGGGGTTTCGGTTGCTTGCGCCGCAACCTGGGCGTTGGCACCGGAGCTTTCTGCGCCGGCAATCGTGGTAAGGGCAATCGCCGCGGCAACCGCGGTGAAACCAGTAAACTTGCGGATCATTATGTGATGACAACTAAGCGGTTGGCGGTCTGTCGCAGGCTGGGATCCATGGCGCGTTGCTTGCGTCCTTGGGTCGGATCCGTTGCGGGCCTGCCGGCCACCCCCCGTCTGCGTGCTAGCGTGCCGACCCCATTGCCGTCCTACGCCGCCTGCGCATCGAAGTTGGCGGCCAAATAGTCACATTTGAAATCAAGTCAACCTATGTTCCCGAAGTTTCGACGAAGCGTTCTGCACCGTCGATATCCAGCTCGACCACCCAGCAATCGGGGTCAGAGGCCTTTCTTCGACCAACATAATCATCGAATTCGCGCACGTTTTCAGGGTCTTGCTCTCGGGTAACCACGAAGCGCCGCGACCCATCGAGCTGGGGCATGCGCTCCCAAAGGCGGGTATTTTTGCCACTACTCGTGGTTATAACCAGGATGACGCCCGCATCGCGTTCTCCCTTCTGCAGGACCATGGCGAAGCCGCCCGCAGTCTCTACCGCGCGAATAAGGCCGGATATTTCGACATGGGCGGGCAGCCGGGCGTCCATTTTGCGCTCAGCTGTCGGTGAGATAGCCGGGCAGGCTGGACAGCGGGATGTGCGAGCGCATGAAGGTGCCCGTCCCACGGCCAACCTCGTCTCCTTCCTCGTCGACCAGTCGCGATTCGGCCACGAACACGCGTTTACGGCCGCTCACCCAGCGCCCTTCGGCAACAACTCGGCCTAGCCGGATCGGCTTGGTGAAGTGGAGGTTGAACGAGGTCGTCAGCAGGAAGCGATCGGTCACGAAGGTGTTGGCCGCGTAGAATCCCGCATCGTCCAGCATCTTGAAATAGATCGTCCCGTGCGCCGCGCCCGCCGCGTGGTAGACATCCTCGGTCACATCGAAGGTAATGCGCGAGGTTCCCTCGCCCGTGATTTCGAGCTGCGAGGCAAACAGCGCGTTGACCGGCGCGGATGCGTAGAGGCTCTCGAGCGCGCGAAAATGACGCTCCGCCCCGCTGGATGCGGCCCCGCTCATCGCTTGCAGTCTCCTCCTAGCGCGGCTCGACCCAGCCGATCGAGCCATCGTGGCGGCGGTAGACCATATTGTGCTGGCCGCTACCAGCGTTCTTGAACAGCAGGCCGTTCGTGTTCTGCAGGTCGAGCAGCATCACTGCATCCGCCACGCTGCATTCGGGAATGATCGCCTTGGTTTCGGCGATCACCGGCGGGCTGTCCTCGGTGATTTCCTCGTCATTGTCCGGTTCGGGCGCGGAGAAGATCGTGTAGGCGGCCTCCGCCTCTCGAACCGCATGGGCGGCCTGTTCGTGCCGGTCCTGGATCCGGCGCTTGTAACGGCGCAGCTGCTTTTCGATCTTGGTCGCAGCGGCGTCGAAGGCCTGATGCACATCGTGCGCCTCGGCGTGGCCCTTCAGGATCAGCCCCTGCATCACATGCGTGACGATATCGGAGGTGTAGGAGCCGCCGGGCCCCTTGCCGAAGGTGACGTGCGAGGAAATCGCGCGGTTGAAATACTTGTCGACGATGGCGTTCAGGCGGTCATCGACATGCTCCTGGAGCGCGGCGCCGGTGTCAATCTGGTGGCCGGAAACACGAATATCCATAGTGCCGTTCTCTCCTTTACCATCCCCCACACGGTCCCGGGGCGGGACCGCTCCGCTGGCCGGTCCCTACCCCCAGAGCGGGTCGTCGATCCCGGCCATGAACTCCTTGTGCCGCGCGATCTCCGCTTCGC
Source organism: Qipengyuania flava (assembly GCF_019448255.1). Classification (NCBI taxonomy): domain Bacteria; kingdom Pseudomonadati; phylum Pseudomonadota; class Alphaproteobacteria; order Sphingomonadales; family Erythrobacteraceae; genus Qipengyuania; species Qipengyuania flava. The sequence goes on along the minus strand of NZ_CP080410.1, from coordinate 174,567 downwards.
TGGCGGTGTGCGGGCGCGGCTCGCGGCGCGGGCGATCGGGCGCCTGGCGCACCGCCGCGACTTCGGGCGAAGCGGTGGCGGCCTGCGCGGCGGCAACCTCCGCAGCCAGTTCGAGGCCAATCTGGCGCCCGCCTTTCAGCTCGACATAGACCTGCGCAAGCAGCTCGGCGTCGAGCAGGGCGCCGTGCTTCACACGGTGGCTCCGGTCGATCCCGTAGCGCGAGCACAGCGCGTCGAGCGACAGCTTCGCGCCCGGGTGCCGCTTGCGGGCAATGGCCACCGTGTCGACCATCCGGCTCATGCACACCGGCTCGCGTTCGATCATGACCAGTTCGGCGTTGAGGAAGCCGAAGTCGAAGCCGGCGTTGTGCGCGACCAACGGGGAATCGCCGATAAAGTCTAGCAGTTCGTCGGCAAGGTCGCCGAACAGCGGTTTGTCAGCAAGGAAGGCAGCCGAAAGGCCATGCACCGCTTCGGCGCCGGCGGGCATGTCACGCTGCGGGTTGAAATAGGCGTGGTAACTCTCGCCCGTGGGCACGAGATTGACCATCTCGATGCAACCGATTTCGACCATCCGGTCCCCTGTCTTGGGGTCTAGGCCGGTGGTTTCGGTATCGAACACGATTTCGCGCATCGAGTCTTCTATCGGCCCCGCGCGCGAAGATTACAAGGGGGTTACAACGCCTATCGCGCAGCGCTAGCGGCCCGCAACTTTTCGATAAGCTCGGCGACGGCCACCTCGGTTTGCGCAAGCGTTGTTCCGGTGTCGATCACATGGTCGGCCCGCTCCCGCTTCTCTGCATCGGGTGTCTGGAGACCAAGGATATGGGCGAACTTGTCCTCCGTCATGCCGGGCCGGGCAAGCACACGCGCGCGCTGCGTTTCGGCCGGGGCAGAAACGACGACGACCGTGTCGACCGCTTCGGCTCCGCCTTTTTCGAACAGCAGCGGGATGTCGAAGACGACGACCGGGGCGCTGGCGTGTTCGATAAGGAAAGCCTGGCGCTTGGTGGCGACCGCCGGATGCACGATCGCCTCAAGCCGGGCGAGCTCTTGCGGATTGCCGAAGACCAGCGCGCCCAGCGCATCGCGCGAGACACCGTTTTCGTCGGTGCTGCCAGGAAAAGCTTCCTCGATGGCCGGGACGAGCTCTCCTCCCGGCCCCTGCATGGCGCGCACCTCGGCGTCGGCATCGAACACGGGGACGCCAGCGTCTTCGAACATGGCGGCGACGGTCGATTTGCCCATGCCGATGGAGCCGGTGAGGCCGACGATGAGGGGGCGAGTCATGGGCTAAGCCTTTCGCGCAGTTCCGCGTCGTGTTCGCGCGGGGGTTCGACGCCGAAGAAATGGGTGAAGGCCGCCGCTGCCTGTCCGATCAGCATGGCGAGGCCGTCGATGGTTTCGAAGCCAGCATTCCGCGCGTTCTGCAGGAAGGGTGTGTCCAGCGGATCGGTGACGATGTCATAGGCGATCGAGCCGGGCGGGGCATGGCTCCAGTCGAAGGCGAGCGGCGGCTGGCCGCGCATGCCGAGGGGGCTGGCGTTGACGACGAGGTCGCAGCACCCTTCGCGGTCATCGAAGGCGAAGTCGGTTTCCTCGGCAAAGTGCGAGAGAGGGGCCGCGTGGTGTTCGCCTTCGGCCAGCTCGGTAAGAAGATCGCGCGCCTTGTCGAGATTGCGGCCGGCGAGGACCAGCGTGAACCCTTCCTTCGCAAGGCCAGCCACGATGGCCCGCGCGGCGCCGCCGGTGCCGAGCACGCGTGCCATACGGAAATAGTGCTGGTTGCGCAGGCGCTCTGCCAACGGTTCGAGAAAGCCCGCGACATCGGTGTTGCGGCCCACAAGCTTGCCGTCACTGGCCTTCACCACAGTGTTGACCGCGCCGACCTGTTTCGCCAGCGGCTCCAGCCAGTCGAGCAGGGGCATGATCGCCTGCTTGTGCGGCATGGTCACGTTGCAGCCGCGCCAATCCGGATCCTCTCGCCGCGACGCCAGATAGTCTTCGAGCGCGTCGGGGGTCACATGTTCGGCGCGATAGTCAGCCTCAAGGCCCAGTTTTTCGATCCAGAAGCCGTGGATGGCGGGCGACTTGGACTGGGCGATGGGATCGCCAATCACTTCGGCATGGATGGTCACGAGGGAAGGGCGCCTTCCCCGCGCAGCGCGTCCAGGACAGGCAGAAGCGGCATGCCGAGCACGGTGAACTGGTCACCCATGATCGCCTCGAACAGCTGCACGCCGGGACCTTCGATGCGGAAGACACCGACACAATAGCTGACCGCCGGCCATTCGGCGTCGAGATAGCTCTCGATAAACGCATCGCTCAGCTCGCGGACTCGCAGGCGGGCAAAGTCGGAATCGACCCAGACGATCTGGCCGCCGCGCGCAAGCGCTGCTGCGCTGTGCAGCGTCATCACCTTGCCTGAGAAGAACCGCAGGTGTGCAGCGGCGTTGTCGCGGCTGGTGGGCTTGTCGAACCGGCGCCCATCGACTTCGACCAGCGAATCCGAGCCGAGAACCAGCGCGCCGGGCTGCTCGGCGGAAACCGCTGCGGCCTTGGCGGCGGCGAGCGCCTGGGCGATTTCGGCCGGCTCGGCCCCATCCATCTCGGCCTCAAGCGCGCGCTCGTCGACCTCCGCGGCTTGCGCGGTGAAGGCCACCCCGGCCGCTTCCAGCATCGCCTTGCGCGAGCCGCTGTTCGAGGCGAGCACGATCCCGCTTCCGGCAAGACCCGTCATATCGGTTTGGCCCCTTGCGATGTCCCGCGCGCCTCGCGCTCGTTGTAGAGGCGAATGACCGCAGCGGCAGTTTCCTCGATCGAGCGGCGGGTCACGTCGATCACCGCCCAGCCATTGTCGGCGAACATGCGGCGCGCAAACTTCACCTCGTCCTTCACCCGCTCGTTGTCGACATAGTCGGTCTCGCGCTCCTCGTTGAGCGTCAACAGCCGGTTGCGACGGATTTGCACCAGCCGTTCGGGCGCGGTCGTCAGCCCGACGACCATCGGGTGCTTCAGCTCGTAGAGCTTGGGTGGCGGCGGGCTTTCCACCACGAGCGGGATGTTGGCGACCTTGTACCCGCGATTGGCGAGGTAGATGCTGGTCGGCGTTTTGGAGCTGCGCGAAACGCCGGCCAGCAGGATGTCCGCTTCCTCCCAATCCTCCCAGCCGACACCATCGTCATGCGCGATGGTGAACTGGATCGCCTCGACGCGGTTGAAATAGGCTTCGTCCATCGCGTGCTGGCGGCCGGGGCGGCCATGGGCTTCCTGCCCCAGCGCCTTCTCCAGCGCTTCGGTTACCCGGTCGAGGATCGGCACCGCGGGCAGGCCTTGCTGCGCGCAGGACTCTTCCAACCGGGCGCGGGTTTCGGGATTCACCAGTGTGAACAGAACAAGGCCCGGATTGGCTTTGAGTTCGGGCAGGATCCGTTCAAGGTGCTGCCGGCTGCGCACCATCGGCCAGAAATGGCGCACGACATCCGCGTCCTCGAACTGCGCAAGCGCCGCCTTGGCGAGCATTTCGAGCGTTTCGCCGGTTGAATCGGACAGGAGATGGAGGTGGACGCGGTTGGAAATGGGACGCTCTGCAGCCTGTGGAGAACAGGTGGCATAAACCACGGGAGAAAGCTGGCGACAAGTTCGGGAGGAAAAACCCTCCCCGATACGAGTCCTCCACGGGGCGATTCCCGCACACCAAATGGAAGTTATGCCGGGTGTTGGGGACAGTGAGGATAAGTTTGACTCGACTCACGCGCAGTGGCGAGTCGCATTTGCCCATCCGCCCTTTGCAGCGCGGGAGAAATCGGGCAGGGGCCGGTTATCCCTGAAATCCACAGGGCCAACAGACTCCATCAACTCTTATCTAAATATCATTATTTATTGGATTGGACTCTCCGATGCCCGGTCTCCTCCTCGATACGTTGAACGGCAAGCGCGGTACCCGCGTGCCGCTCTGGCTCATGCGCCAGGCTGGTCGCTACCTGCCTGAATACCGTGCGCTGCGGGCGGAGAAGGGCGGGTTCCTCGCCATGGCATACGACAGCGAGGCGGCCTGTGAGATCACCCTGCAGCCGATCGATCGTTTTGCCTTCAACGGAGCGATCCTGTTTTCCGATATCCTGATCGTGCCGCACGCAATCGGACAGCACCTCGAATTCCTGGCGGGCGAGGGGCCCAAGCTCTCGCCGCCGCTGGTCGAGGCAGCGCTTGAGGGGCTGAAGCCCGATCCCTCGCGCTACGATCCGATCTACGAGACCGTCCGCCTGTGCCGCCAGCGCCTTCCCGAAGGCGTGACGATGCTGGGCTTTGCCGGCAGTCCCTGGACGGTGGCGACCTATATGGTGGCGGGCGAGGGGAGCCGCGACCAGCATGAGGCCCGCGCCATGGCCTACCGCGACCCGGCAAAGCTTGATGCGATCCTCGAGAGGATAGTCAGCGAGACGGTGACCTATCTCTCGGGCCAGATCGAAGCAGGCGCGGAAGCCGTGCAACTGTTCGACAGCTGGGCGGGCAGTCTTGCGCCCGACGAATTCGAGCGCCTGGTGATTGCCCCCAACGCGAAGATCGTTGCTGCCCTGCGCGAAAAGCATCCCGATACGCCGGTCATCGGCTTTCCGAAGGGCTCTGGCGAGAAGCTGCCGGCCTATGCGCGAGAAACGGGCGTGCAGGCGGTCGGGGTGGACGAAACGCTCGATCCCGAATGGGCGCACCGCGAATTGCCCAAGGGCATGCCGGTGCAGGGCAATTTCGACCCGCTGCTGCTGCTTTCTGGCAGCGAGCGCCTGGAAGAGCGAGCGCGGTTCATCCTGCGCGCCTTTGCCGACAGGCCGCATGTCTTCAATCTTGGCCACGGCATCGACCGGCGCACGCCGATTGCGCATGTCGAGAGGCTCATTGCGACGGTCCGCGGTTTCGAGGGGTGACGCGGGGGCCGAGGCACCCTATCTAACGATGCGATGCAGGAAGCGCTTGCGATGACCTATCTCTGGCTCAAGGCCGGCCACATCATCTTCATGGTGTTCTGGATGGCGGGGCTGTTCATGCTGCCGCGCCAGATGATCTACCTGCACCCGGCTGCGCCCGAATCCGAGGAATCGGCAATCTGGGCGAAGCGCATGGGCCTCCTGCGCAAGGTTATCCTGACGCCCAGCCTGATCGTCGTCTGGGTGTTCGGCCTCGCGCTGGCCATGGCGATTGGTGCGTGGACGCAGGGCTGGTTTCACGCCAAGCTCCTGATCGTGATCCTGCTGACCGCTTATCACGGCATCATGGTCGCCCGCGCCAAGAAGATGATCGCGGGCGAACGCCCCATGAGCGAGAAGCAGCTCAGGATCTGGGGTGAATTCCCCGGCATCGCGCTGGCGCTGATCGTCGTCCTCGTGATCGTCAAACCTTTCTGACGATCCGAGCCGGCAGGCGAGGCAAGGCCGACCGGCCGCCCGCAGCGATGCGGACGAAGTCCGTATGAGCGAGGATAGCCAAAGGGCGCGGATGCGCCCTGCGGCGCCTGAGGCGAGACAAAAAACGACACGCACGCTTTGTGAATTGACGCTCCGACACGCGGGGCGTAATTGCATCGCACCAACCGGCTACAGGCCTCGCATGGAACGAGGCCGGGTCCGCTTTCCCCAAGCCCTTTCGACCCGCCGGCCATCCACAATCGAATACCGAGTAAAACACTATGCATCTCAAGGATTTGAAAGCAAAAACCCCGGCAGATCTGGTCGCGATGGCCGAAGAGCTGGGCGTCGAGGGTGCCTCGACCATGCGCCGGCAGGACCTGATGTTCTGCATCCTGCGCGAACTGGCCGAGGACGAGGAATACGACGACAAGATCATGGGCATCGGCACCATCGAGGTGCTGCAGGACGGTTTCGGCTTCCTGCGCAGCCCGGAAGCGAATTACCTCGCCGGTCCCGACGATATCTACGTCTCGCCCAACCAGGTCCGCAAATGGGGCCTGCGAACCGGCGACACTGTGGAAGGCGAAATCCGCGCGCCCAAGGAAGGCGAACGCTATTTCGCGCTGACCAGCCTCGCGAAGGTCAATTTCGACGATCCCGAAGCCGTGCGCATGCGCACCAATTTCGACAACCTGACGCCGCTCTATCCGGAAGAAAAGCTGTCGCTCGACACGCTCGATCCGACGGTGAAGGACAAGTCGGCCCGCGTGATCGACATCATCTCGCCGCAGGGCAAGGGCCAGCGCGCGCTGATCGTCGCCCCGCCGCGTACCGGTAAGACGGTTCTGCTGCAGAACATTGCCAAGGCGATCACCGACAACCACCCCGAAGTCTTCCTCCTGGTCCTGCTCGTTGACGAGCGTCCGGAAGAAGTCACCGACATGCAGCGCAGCGTGAAGGGCGAGGTGATCTCCTCGACCTTCGACGAGCCGGCCAACCGTCACGTGCAGGTTGCCGAAATGGTGATCGAGAAAGCCAAGCGCCTCGTCGAGCACAAGCACGATGTCGTGATCCTGCTCGACTCGATCACGCGTCTCGGCCGCGCCTACAACACCGTGGTGCCGAGCTCGGGCAAGGTGCTCACCGGTGGTGTCGATGCGAACGCGCTCCAGCGTCCCAAGCGTTTCTTTGGTGCTGCGCGCAACATCGAGGAAGGCGGCTCGCTTTCGATCATCGCCACCGCGCTGATCGATACCGGCAGCCGGATGGATGAAGTTATCTTCGAAGAGTTCAAGGGCACGGGTAACAGCGAAATCGTCCTCGACCGCAAGGTCGCCGACAAGCGTATCTTCCCGGCACTCGATGTCGGCAAGTCCGGCACCCGCAAGGAAGAGCTGCTGGTCGAGAAGGACAAGCTGTCGAAGATGTGGGTCCTGCGCCGTATCCTCATGCAGATGGGCACGGTCGACGCGATGGAATTCCTCCTCGACAAGATGAAGGATTCCAAGACCAACGAAGACTTCTTCGCCAACATGAACCAGTAGAGTGGTATCGGCCCGCCGTATCGTGCTCACAGGAGGACCGGGGGCGGGCAAGACCACGGTTCTCGGAGAACTGGCCCGGCGCGGCTTCCGGACTATCCCGGAAGCGGCCCGGGCCGTTTTGCGTCAGGAAGGCGGACAGGCGCTGCGCGCCCACGATCCCGACGGATTTGCCGAGGCGATACTCGGGCGTGAACTGGACAGGTTCGCGATCGGGGCAGCAGAGGAGGGCTTGGCGTTCTTCGACCGCGGGTTCGGCGATCTCGCCTCCATGCCGGTTCGTGCGTCAGACCTGAGGCACCGCATCACCGCTGCGGTCCTGGATCTTCGCTATGATGATCCCGTGTTCCGCGCACCCGCTTGGCGCGCAATCTACCACCAGGATTGCGAACGAACCCAAACCTGGGAGGAAGCGGTGGCCAGCGATGCGGCGGTTACGAGCGCCTGGAAGGCTGCTGGATACCAAGTGGTGGATCTGCCGTTCGCAAGTCCGCAGGAGCGGGCTGCCTTCATTCTGGGGTACTTATGACCCCTTCATCTTCTCCAGCATAGCGCCCATCTGTTCCCAGACCTTATTCACGGCCTTGAGCGGACGGACCATGACCTTGAAATCGGTGATCATACCGTCCTCGTCGAAGCGGATGAGGTCGATGCCGTTCACGTGAATGCCGTCCATTTCGGTCTGGAATTCGAGCATGGCGTTCTCGCCATCGACCAGTTCGCGCAGGTACTGGAAGCTGTCGTTACCGAGCGTGTTGCCCGCCGCCGAGAGGTAGGCGACGACGATCGCGCGCCCTTCCTGCGGGGTATGAACGACCGGCGAATGGAACACCGCGTCCTCGTGGATGATGCCCGCCAGCTCTTCAGGCGTGCTGCCGTTCTCGATAACCTCGTGCCAGCGCTTTAGCCCGATCTCTGCACTCATCCTGCCCTCCGGAACGTGTCTGCCCGCGCTGCATGCCAGTGCCGGGCGTAAGGTGTGTCATCCGCTCCCTCGAGCAACTGGCCCGGCTCGAGGAAGGTGTAGATGCGATCGATGGCATCCGAGCGCGCGCCATTCAAGCGCTCGCGCATGTCCTGCGGAGCGATTTCCCACGGGCTCGAGAGGCCCATGGCGACGACGATTTCGCGCAGGGAGTGCAGCGTCTGGCGTTGGAATCTCGCGACGCGCGGGGCCTTGTCCTCCACCACGAGCCCGCTCTGCCGCCAGGCATCCTGGGTAGCGATACCGGTAGGGCAGGTGCCCTTGTGGCAGTTCATCGACTGGACGCAGCCGAGCGAGAACATGAAGGGACGCGCGGCGTTGCACCAGTCGGCGCCCAGGGCGAAGGCCTTGGCCATCTGCGCGCCCGAATGGATCTTGCCCGAAGCGGCAATCATCACCTTGTCCTTCAAGCCCGTGCCGACCAGCATGTTGCGGACCATGATCTGCCCTTCACGCAGTGGCATGCCGACAGAGTTAGACAGTTCGAGCGGTGCGGCCCCTGTGCCGCCTTCCGCGCCGTCGACCGTGATGAAGTCGGGGTGCAGGCCGGTTTCCAGCATGGCCTTGCCGATGGAGAAGAGTTCGTGCGGCTGGCCGACGCACAGCTTGATGCCAACGGGCTTGCCGCCGGAAAGCTCGCGCAGTTGTGTGATCCATTCGAGCATCTCGATGGGTGTCGAGAAGGCGGGGTGAGCCGGGGGTGAGGTGACCGTTTCGCCAACAGGGACTCCGCGCGCTTCGGCGATTTCCTTGGTCACCTTCGCGCCCGGCAGAACCCCGCCGTGGCCGGGTTTCGCGCCCTGGCTGAGCTTGATCTCGACCATCTTGACCTGATCGGCGCTGGCGTTGTCGCGGAACTGTTCGGGATCGAAATTGCCGTCCGGCGCCCGCGCGCCAAAATACCCGCTACCGAGTTCCCAAATGAGGTCTCCACCAGGGGCCCTGTGATAGCGGCTGATCGATCCCTCACCCGTGTTGTGCGCAAAACCCCCGAGTTTTGCGCCGGCGTTGAGCGCCTCGATGGCGCGCGCCGAAAGCGAACCGAAGCTCATCGCCGAGATGTTCAGCAGGGCGGAGGAGTAGGGCTTGGAGCAGGTGCCCTCACCGATGGTCAGCCGCCAATGGTCAGGAGCATCGGCTTTCGGAGCGACCGAATGGCTGAGCCATTCGTACTCGTCGGAATAGACGTCGAGCTCGGTACCCATCGGGTGGGAATCGAGATCGCCCTTCGCCCGAGCGTAGACCAGCGCGCGCGCCTGGTGGCTGAAGGGGCGACCGTCGAGGTCGTCCTCGACGATGTAGGCCTGCGCGAACGGACGCAGGTCCTCCATCAGCCAGCGGATGCGGGCTAGGAGGGGGTAATTGCGCCGCAGCGTGTGCTTGGTCTGGAAGAAGTCCCACAAGGCCAGCAGCAGCAACGGCACGAGTCCCCAGAGCAACCACTGGGCCGGTTCCCACAGTGCGGCAAACGCAACAAGCGCCGCCAGCGCTGCGGGAACGATGTAGCGAAAGGGCAGTTGCTCCACGCGTCAGGCGAGGTTTGCTGCGAAGAACTCAGCGGTCCGGCTGTCGGCCAGCTGCGCGGCGTCTTCGGCCCGACGCTTGCCGAATTCGGTCGCAAAGCCGTGGTCGAGGCCCTCGTAGTCGTGAAGCGTGACCTTGGGATGGTCGTCGAGGCCCTCGTGCATCGCCTTCTGCGTGGCCTTGTCGACGAAACCGTCCTCGGTCGGGATGTGGAGCATGAGCGGGTGGGCGATCGCATGCTTTTCACCCAGCAGACCGTCAATGCCGACACCGTAATAGCCGACGCTGGCATCGATATCGGTGCGCGCGGCGGTCATGAAGGCGAGCCGGCCGCCGAGGCAGTAGCCGACGCAGCCGACCTTCGGCACGCCTTCTTCGCGGCGAATGTGGTGGATCGTCGCTTCGATATCGCGAACGCCCTGGTCCTGGTCGAACTTGCCCATCAGGTCGAGCGCGCGCTGGAATTCGGGCTCCACGTCAGGATCGAGTTCAACGCCCGGTTCGAGCCGCCAGAAAAGGTCGGGCGCGACGGCGAGATAGCCTTCCTCGGCAAGCTTGTCGCATTTGCGTCGGATGCCGGCGTTCACGCCGAAGATCTCCTGGATTACCAGGATTGCCGCCTTCGGGGTGTCGGCCGGACGGGCCACATAGGCGGTGAAGGTTTCGTCGCCGGACAGGGTGGAAATCGTGACGGTTTCGGTCATCGGTTGGAAGGCTCCCTCTAAGGTTATGGTGTCTTATGCTTGCATGACGCGTAATGCGAACCCAAATAGGGTTTCGCACAGGATAACGGAGGAAGCGCCATGAAGGTCCATATCGAAATCGACTGCACGCCCGAAGAGGCGCGGACGTTCATGGGCTTGCCCGATGTCGGCAAGGCCAACGCGGTCTATGTCGACATGATGTCGAAGGCGATGAAGGGTGTGAACAACACCGATCAGTTGCAGGAATACGCCAAGCAGCTCGCTCCGATGGGGCAGGCGGGCTTCAAGCTGTTCCAGAGCTTCATGGAAGGCGCCAACGCGGCCCGCAACACGGGCTCCGCCAAGGATACCGACGACAAGTAAGGCAGCCTTCGCTCCATGGTCGAGACGATCTACGCCCTGTCGAGCGGCGCGCTCCCGGCTGCCATCGCGGTCGTTCGTATCAGCGGGCCTCGATCTGGCGATGCTCTGCAGGCGCTCTTGGGCTCTTTGCCGGAGCCACGTTCCCCCAGCTTGCGGACTCTGCGGGACGCTGATGGCGAGGCGCTCGATCAGGCGTTGGTGCTGTGGTTTCCCGGCCCCGCGACCGCAACGGGCGAGGATCTTGCCGAGCTGCATTGCCACGGCGGTCGCGCCGTAGTTGCCGCTGTTCTGGCTGCGCTTGGCTCGATGGAGGGACTGCGCGAAGCCGAAGCCGGGGAATTCACCCGGCGAGCCTTTGCCAACGGCCGCATCGACCTTGCGCAGGCGGAAGGGCTGGGCGACCTGCTTTCTGCTGAAACGGAACTCCAGCGACGGGGTGCCATGCGCTCGGTCGGCGGGCAGGTGTCTGGCCATATCGAGGGTTGGCGCGAGCGGGTGCTTGGTTTTGCCGCGCTTATCGAGGCGGTCATCGATTTTGCGGATGAGGACGATGTTGCTGCGCTTCCGGCGGGGTTCCAGCCCGATTTGTCGGCTTTGTGCGCCGAAATCCGTGCGGTGATTGAGCGTCCTGCGACCGACAGGCTTCGGGATGGCGTTCGTGTCGTTCTTGCAGGCCCCCCGAACGCCGGAAAATCATCTCTTTTCAACGCTTTATTGGCCGATGACGCGGCCATCGTGACTGCGGAAGCGGGAACGACGCGCGATGTGCTGGAGCGTCCCGTTTCGGTTGGCGGTGTCCCTCTCGTCCTGGTGGATACGGCGGGCATGCGTGAGAGCGGTGCGGGTGCGATTGAGGCAATCGGTATCGAGCGGGCGCGCCGCGAGGTCGAGGAGGGTCAGATTGTCCTGTGGCTGGGGGCTGAGGAAGAGGCGCCGGCTGGGTCGGTGCAGATCCACGCAAAGGCCGATGTGGCTGAGGTGCAGGGTTCGGGCCTCAAAGTGTCCTCGGTTACGGGTGAGGGGGTGGATGCGCTCCTTGACCTTCTTTCCGAGCGCGGACGTGCGGCCTTGCCTCCGGCGGATCGTATGGCGTTCAACCGCCGGCAAAAGGCACTCGCGCTTGAGGCGGTCGAGAACCTTGAGGCGGTCGATACCGATGGCGATCTCTTGGTTGCGGCCGAGCGACTGCGCGCGGCGCGGGTCGCGCTCGACCGACTGGTTGGCCGGGACAGCACGGAGGAGATGCTGGACGCGCTCTTCGGGCGGTTCTGCATCGGAAAGTAGCCGGCTCTGTTTCACGTGAAACATGGAGCTTTGACGCGAATCCCGGTCTGGGATAAGGCGCGCGGCCTATGCAGGAATTCGATGTTCTAGTCGTCGGCGGCGGGCACGCCGGTGTCGAAGCGGCGTGCGCGGCTTCGCGCATGGGCGCGCGCGTCGGCCTGGTCAGTCTCGACCTCGACAAGATCGGTGCGATGAGTTGCAATCCCGCGATCGGCGGCCTGGGCAAGGGGCACCTTGTGCGCGAGGTGGATGCACTGGACGGCGTAATTGGCCGCGCTGCTGATGCGGCGGCAATTCACTATCGGATGCTCAATCGTTCGAAGGGCAGCGCTGTCTGGGGCCCGCGGGTGCAGGCGGATCGGAGGCTCTTTCACCGGGCGGTCCAATCGCATGTTCGGTCTCAGGATGGGCTTAGCTTGATTGCTGGTGAAGCGGCGTCGCTCCGGTTGGAGGGCGGACGGGTCAGCGGCCTCGAACTCGCTGATGGGACTGCGCTTGCGGCTTCGAGTGTTATCTTGTGCACCGGCACCTTCCTTGGCGGAGTTCTCTTCCGTGGTGAGGAGCGGTTTGAAGGTGGCCGGATAGAGGAGGGTGCTGCACACCGCCTCGCGGAACAGCTTCGCGGCGCCGACCTGCCCATGGGGCGCCTGAAGACCGGAACACCTCCCCGTCTTGACGGTCGAACCATCAATTGGGGAGCGCTCGAGGAGCAGCCGTCGGACGACGACACCTGGACGATGAGCTCGCGATCGACTGGCCGGGTCAATCCGCAGGTCTTCTGTGCAATTACGCGCACGAATGCTCAGGCGCATGACATCATTCGCGCCAATCTCGACCGCTCCCCCCTGTTCTCCGGCGCTATCGATGCGGCAGGTCCGCGCTACTGCCCGTCGATCGAGGACAAGATCCACCGCTTCGGCGATCGGGAAGGGCACCAGGTTTTCCTCGAGCCCGAGGGTCTAGACACCCAGCTCGTCTACCCCAACGGCATTTCCACCTCACTGCCTACTGACGTTCAGCACGGCATGTTGCGGGCGATGGAGGGTTTGGAGCGGGTCGAGATGGTCGTTCCGGGCTATGCCGTCGAATACGATCATATCGACCCCCGGGCCTTGAAGTCCTCGCTGGAGCTGCATGCTATCCCGGGTCTCTATTGCGCAGGGCAGATCAACGGAACGACCGGTTACGAGGAGGCAGCCGCGCAGGGTCTGGTCGCGGGGATGCACGCAGCGGCCGCATGCGGGGCAGGAGAAGCACCCGCGCTCGACCGCACCAATTCCTACATCGCAGTCATGGTCGATGACCTCACTCTACAGGGCATCACGGAGCCCTATCGAATGCTGACATCGCGCGCCGAATACCGTCTGCGTCTCAGGGCGAGCAACGCGGATACGCGCCTGACGCCCCTTGGTATTACCTCGGGGCTTGTCGGAAGCGAGCGGCGCGAGTGGTTTGAAGCCCGTGAAGATCGGCGAGCCCGCTACGAGGAGGCGCTGTCGAAACCCATCCACTCCAAGGCACTGGTCGAGGCAGGGTTTCACGTGAAACAGGACGCTGGGCCACGATCGGCACGCGACTGGATCGCTGCTGGCCACGTCCAGCTTGGCGATCTTGAAACGTGGCTCGAGGGTGTGGACCCGAGAGACACACTCGCGGTGGAGATGGCGGAGGACGCATTCTACGCGCCCTATCTTGCTCGCCAAAAGGCCGAATTGGCCGATGTAAGGACGAGCGAAGCGCAGCACCTTCCGCCCAATTTCCCCTTTGCCGAGGTGCCTGGGCTCTCGAACGAGATGATCGAACGGCTTTCGCAGGCGCGACCGGAAACCCTTGCGGCGGCCGGGCGTATCCGGGGAATCACGCCTGCGGCGCTGGCTGCCTTGCTGGTTCACGCGCGAAAACTGGATAAAGCGGCATGATATCCAATGAGGCGGAGGCCCGCGCTTTCGTAGCTAACCTGTGTGATGAGGCGGCCATCGAGCGGCTTGATTGCCTTGTACGAGAGCTGGCCGAAGAGAACGAGCGGCAAAATCTTATCGCCCGCGCGACACTGCCAATTGTTTGGCAGCGCCATATCGCCGATTCGGCGCAGTTGCTTCCCCACGCCGGGGGTTCAGGCGGACCCTGGCTGGATCTTGGCAGCGGGGCGGGCTTTCCAGGCCTGGTGATTGCAGCCATGCGCCCGGAAATATCTGTAATCCTTGTGGAATCGCGCGCCCGCCGGGTCGAATGGCTTGAGCGCGTCGCGGCGTTGATGGGCCTCCAAAATTGCCGTGTCGAGGGCCAGCGCCTGGAAAAGGTAGAGGACTTCGAGGCCTCCGTAATCTCCGCTCGAGCCTTCGCTCCGTTGGACCGTTTGCTCACCTTATCCGCACGCTTCTCCACAAGGGGAACGCTTTGGGTGTTGCCCAAGGGACGTTCGGCGGAGCAAGAAGTGCAGGCACTGCCCAAGAATCGGCGAGAGATGTTTCACGTGGAACAATCGCGAACCGATCCCGAGGCGGGAATCATCGTCGGCCGCGGACAATGGAGCGCAAAAGCATGATCACCATCGCTATCGCCAACCAGAAAGGCGGGGTTGGCAAGACCACCACCGCCATCAACATCGCCACGGCGATGGCGGCGACGGGGTGGAAGACGCTCCTGATCGACCTCGATCCGCAGGGTAACGCATCCACTGGTCTGGGTGTGGCCGGCGCCGCGCGCGAGAATACGAGCTACGACCTCCTTCTCGAACAGGCATCGCTTGCCGAATGCGCGCAGCCTACCGAAATTCCCGGCCTCGATGTTGTGCCGGCTACGCAGGACCTCTCGGGGGCCGAGGTGGAGCTGGTATCCGTCGATGACCGGACTTCGCGTCTTACCAAGGCGCTCTCAGCGCAGGCTCGCGGCAGTTTTGCGGGCTATGACGTATGTTTCATCGATTGCCCGCCTTCGCTGGGTTTGCTGACCCTCAATGCCCTGTGCGCGGCGGACACGCTGCTGGTGCCGCTCCAGTGCGAATTCTTTGCGCTGGAAGGCCTTAGCCAGCTGCTGCAGACGGTCGAGCGCGTCCAGCAGGGCTTCAACCAGGATCTGGGCATCGTTGGCGTGGTCCTCACCATGTTTGACCGCCGCAACCGCCTGACCGACCAGGTTGCCGACGATGTGCGCGATTGTCTCGGCAATCTCGTGTTCGAGAGCGTCATCCCGCGCAATGTCCGCCTTTCCGAAGCGCCGAGCCACGGGATGCCGGCGCTGGTTTACGATCACAATTGCCCCGGTAGCCGCGCCTATATCGCCTTGGCGCGCGAGCTGATCGGCCGCCTGCCCGAGAAGAGGAAGGCAGCATGAGCGGGGCTGATACCACGACGGGAGCGAAGACCATCGATCGCAAGAAGAAGCTGGGTAAGGGCCTTGGCGCCCTCTTGGGGGAAACACGCCGGGAAGAGCCGCTTGTGCGTTCGCAGCCTGCCGCCACACCTGCAGAAGGCGGCACCACAACTTCGCCAGCGCCCGTAGCAATTTCAGACGGGCTCGCGTCCATCCCCGTGGCAGACATCGAGCCGCTGCCTGGTCAGCCGCGCACCCATTTCGACGAAGATGCGCTCGAATCGCTGGCCTCGTCGATCGCAACCCGCGGCGTGATCCAGCCGATCATCGTGTCTCCGCTCGGGGCAGGGCGCTATCGCCTGGTCGCGGGTGAACGCCGTTGGCGCGCTGCGCAAAAGGCGCGTTTGCACGAAATCCCGGCGCTGGTCCGTGAACTCGACCAGCGCGAGGTCATGGCGCTTGCCCTTATCGAGAACCTCCAGCGCGAGGATCTCAATCCGGTGGAAGAGGCGCGCGCCTACCAGAAGCTTGCCGACGATGAGGGAATGACCCAGGCCGAGATCGCCAAGTTGGTCGACAAGTCGCGTAGCCACGTCGCCAATTTCCAGCGCTTGCTGGGCCTGCCGGACACCGTTCTCGCGTTTCTCGCCGACGGATCGCTTTCCATGGGCCACGCCCGTGCGCTCGTGGGGCGCGAAGGCGCGACTGAGCTGGCGAAAAAGGCGGTTTCCGAAGGCCTTTCCGTACGCGAGATGGAAGCGCTCACGCGCAAGCCACGCGAGGGTGGCAATGCCAAGGCAAACGCTTCGAGCAAGCGCGCCGCAGAAGACAATGCGGACATTGCGGCCGTGCAGGGGCACCTCGAGGAATTCCTCGGGATGCCGGTGAAGATTACCACGGACACGACCCCAAACACCGGCAGCGTGACGATCCGCTACCGCACTCTCGATCAATTAGACCTTATTTGTCAGAGGCTTACGGGCGGAGACATCTAGCGCTCGCCGCCACATTCGTGTCAGCCTTAAGGCGTTATTTACCTTAACAGAATACTTCGGGTCCCTACGGATCCGAAATGCGCCTTAGTACCACCTCTGTCCTGATTCCGATCAGCTTGGCCTTGGCCGCAACGGCAGTTCCTGCCGAGGCACAGTCGCGCCGGAACGCCGGGGATATCGAGATGGCTGTCTCAATCGTGGATGGGTGCACCATCAGCACCGCTGACGTCGCCTTCGGCCTCGTTATCGGGACAGCCGGGACGATTCAGGCGACCGGTGCGGTCGACGTGCAATGCACCGCCGACCTCGATTTCGTCATCAAGATGGATCGTGGCCTCAACAATCTCGGCCGCAACCGTCGCATGCGCAATCCGACAAGCAACGCGTACATGCGCTACGAGCTTTATTCCGACCCTGGCTACACAAGCCGCTGGACGGACAGGCGCAACGGGCAAGTCAGCGGCAATTCGGGTGCAACCGGATACCAGACGCTGCCCGTCTATGGTGAGCTCACCTTCGATGGAACGGCCGTCTCAGGCCGATACGAAGACACCGTAACGGTCACGATCGAGTTTTGATTCGCGGGCCCGAAACCCGGCGTTAACTGCGAAAATCAGCTTTTGCGCGCGCATTTCTGCGGCTTTTCGACTCCCACCCCGCACAAAACGGCGGCCCACTTAACCCTTTCTATACCCAGCATACGTAGAAGTCCGAATCACCCGCTTGGAACTGGGTTTAGGAGATCAAAAACATGCGTAAGATTATTCTGGTCGCCGCTGGCGCCGGTATGGTTGCTGCAACCCCCGCGGTTGCTGGTACCAACTCGGCGACCCTGACCGTCACTGCTGAAGTCGTTGATTCGTGTGAAGTCAGCGATGCTACCCTGGCCTGGACCGGCCTCGGCGTTCTCGCCGGCACCGATCACGACACGAGCACCTCGATGTCGATCACCTGCACCGACGGTTCGGACTACAACATCACGATGGGCGCAGGCGACAACGCCTCGGCCGGCCAGCGTTACATGGCTGGTTCGGGCACCGACGTGATTCCGTACGACCTCTACCTCGGCGTCCCGAGTTCGGGCACCGTTCTTCCGGTCAGCACCGCTGTTGCTGCCGGCACCGGCACCGGCGCCGCTCAGACGCTGACCATCGGTGGCCGTATCCCGTCGAGCGCGGCGAACGTCGCAGCTGACAACTACTCGGACTCGGTGGCCGTCACGATCACCTTCTGATCCTCGACCGGCGGGTTCCGGCTCGCCGGCCACAAGGGTATTGCCATAATGAACGCACGCATCGCTTCGGTTCTCGCTGCACTCTCGCTCGCCCTTCCGGCGCCGGCAGTGCTTGCCCAGGGAGCTCCCGCTCCCGACGCACGAGTACCGGCGGCGCGTGTCACCGTGGCACCCCTTCGGCTCGAGCTTGATGACGCGCAGCTGCATGACACGCTGCGCGTCATCAACCCCTCGGACCGCCCCATCGGTATCCAGGTGCGCGCCTTCGGGTGGACACAGGCCGATGGCGAAGATGTCTACGCCCCGACCAACGAAGTGCTGGTTTCTCCCGCAATCGTTGTGATCCAGCCGGGCGAGACACAGTTCTTCCGCGTTCAACGCCGCCAGCTCCCGCCCGCAGGTGAGCGCCGCTACCGGGTTGCGATCGACCAATTGCCCGATCCTGACCTCGCGCAGAGCGGTACGGCGATGACGCGTATCCGCTTTACGATCCCGCTTTTCGTAGACCGCGCCTCCGCCGCGCCGGCCCAGCTCGACTGGTCGGTTCAGGGAAACACCCTGCGCGTGGCTAACCGCGGTCAGCAATCAGCTCGTATGGTTAGTTTGGCCCTCAGAGACGGGGTAAACACACCCGTAACCATCGATGGCGCCTCGCTACACTACGTACACGGCGGATCCTGGCTCGAATGGACGCTCCCTGCAGGCTGCCCGACCGGGCCGCTGACGCTTCAGGCGCGCATCGACGGTGAAACCCGCAGTGTCCCGGTCCCTGCCACCTGCGGCTAAGCCCCTTTTTGCAGCCGGACTGGTTGCAGCCAGCGCTCTTGCAGCGCCCGCCGTCCTGCACGCGCAGGCGAGCGACCCTTTCGCGATCGACCGCGACCTTACCTTCAGCGCGGCCCTCGAAGCCGAGAAGCAGGGCCCTGGCCTGAGCGTCATCTATGTCGATGGCCTCGAGCAGAAGCGCATGGTCGAGCTAAAATGGATCGATGGCGAGCTCGCCATCCTTGCCGAATCCGCCGAGACCGCCGGCATTCCGATCGAACCCGGTGCAACCGGATTCATCAAGCTGAGCCAGCTTGAAATCGCCAATTTCGAGTTCGACCGCGTGACCCAGCGCCTGATGGTGAAGAAGTTTCGCCGTGGCGATGGTCCGAACGACGTAAATGTTGCGCGGCGCAACTATGAGCCCGGCGAACGGGCTCCCCTCCTTGCCGGCATCGTCAATTACAACCTTACTGCGAGTGTATCGGGCGGAAAGACCCAGGTCGGCGCCTATGTTGCGCCGCGGGTGAGCTACGGCAACTTCAACCTCGGCAGTGCCTTTACCTATCGCTCGAATCCGGGCCCGGATCGGCCGGAAGTCGTGCGTCTGGATACCACTGCGACGCTCGCTATCCCCGAAAAGGCCCTTGTGGCCCGCGCAGGCGACGTGATCACTACCGGCAGTGACGCCCAGCGCGCCGTGCGCGTCGGCGGGATCCAGATCGGCACCGATTACGGCCTGCGCCCCGATATTATCACCAATCCCCTGCCGCAATTCGCCGGCCAGGTGGCTGTTCCAACCTCGGTCGACCTCATCGTCAACGATCGCCGCTTCCAGACCTCGGAAATCGAGGCTGGCGACTTCCGCGTCCACAACATCCCCATGGCCGCCGGTCGCGGGGAGGTCTCGGTGGTGCTGAAGGACGAGCTGGGACAGGAAGTGATCCAGACCGCGCAGGTCTATATCGCGCCAGACATGCTCGAGAAGGGCCGAATGGAATGGGGGGCCACCATGGGGTGGGTCCGACGAAGGTACGGGACCATAAGCAACGACTACCGCGACCTGGTAGGGACGTTCTTTGTACGGAGAGGGCTTTCTAAGTCGCTCTCCGTAGGCGTTTCTGGGGAGGTCGGAAACGGCGTTTGGAACGTTGGTGCCCAAGCGCAGGCTACTATCGCCAATGTGGCCATGACCTACGGTGAAGTGCGGTATAGTCGTACCTCACAAGAGTCGGGCGTGTTGTTCCGCGGTGGTGTGGAGTCGATGGGTCGTGGTGTGTCGGCCCGGATCGAGGCGGTCGTGCCCAGTTCTGGTTATCGCGACATCGCCGCGCAATCCGGCGATGGCCGTGTCCCGCGCCAGCTGATCGGCTCGGTCGACTTCGACCTTGCCCAGACGACGCGTTTCCAAATCTCGGCAACGCGGGTCACCCGGCCGGCCGAACCGCTTATCGGGCGTATCGGTGATACGACCACGGTCTTGCGCGCCTCGGCACGGCACGAGCTGAACAAGCGCATGACGCTGACCGGCGATGTAAGCTATCGCCGCGCGCAGGGTCGCGGTGAGCTCGTTGCCGGCATCAACCTCAACATCCGCTTCGGCCCGCGCAGCTCGGCCAGCGCATCGATCCGCCACAGCCGCGACGAGAAGATCGGCGGCCAGGTCAGCTATTTCCGCCCCGACACCGAAGTCGGCGAAGTCGGCTACGCCGCTCATGCCAAGTTCGGTGCGAACGAGCGTGTCTCCGGAACAGTCGCCTACCGCGCACCCTTCGCCCGTTTCGCAGCCGATGCCGAATACACCGCCGGTAACCTCGCAGCGCGCGGCCGGGTCGAAGGCTCGCTCATCGTCGCCGACAACCGCGTTTTCGCTCGCGACCGCGCCTCCGATGCCTACGCCCTCGTGCGCACGGGCAACGTCGGCGGCGTGACGGTGACTCATGAACACCGTGAGGTGGGCAAGTCGGACAAGGGTGGCCGCCTTCTCGTCACCCGTGTCACCCCGCTGGTCCCGATGAAGTTCGATGTCGCACCCGACAAGCTTCCCTCCGAAGCCGTTGCACGTTCGACCTTCCGCCGCATGCAGGCGCCGCGCGGCGGCGTGGTGCTCGTCGACATGGACATCGAAGCCTATCGCTCGGTGCTGATGCGCGTGGTCGACGAGGCGGGCGAACCGCTCGATGTCGGCAGCACGATCGTCTCGCTCCCCTCGGGCCGCGAATACATGGTCGCCTTCGATGGGCTCGTCGATTTCAACGGTCTTTCGAACGATACCGCCATCGCACTGGGTGCGGACACCGGAAAGGGCTGCCAGACCGCGCTGCCGGAGTTCGACCTCGACAGCTTCGACATGCCCGAGGTGGTGGCGCGGTGCACCAGCCGGACGATTGCCCTGAAGGACTAATCGCGGTGGACCGGATGCCCTAGCGGCGCGTGCGGTAGACCGCCCGCTGCGGTACTTCCACCGTCACCGGAACCAGCATGTACTGGCCAGGCTGCGTATACTGCGTGGTTCCGGCGCTTGCCGTAGCCTGCTGCATATAGTCGTCGAGATAGGCTTCGCACTGACCGTAACTGTCGCTCCGCCGGCGCTGCCGATCCTCGATCGCGCCACCGGCGACCGAGCCGAGGATAGCGCCCGCGCCCGCGCCGATGAGCGTGCCCGCGGTGCGGTTGCCCCTCCCGGCAATACGATTTCCGAGCACGCCGCCGGCAACGCCGCCGATCAGCCCGCCGAGGATCTCGCCCCGGTCGCTTTCGTTCTCATAAGTGTCGAGCCGCGAACGGCACTCCTGCAGCCAGGAGTTGCGATCAAAGGCCACGACCTGCCCTCCGGCGGGAAGGTAGGTCGCTCCACCCTGGTAGCCGTAGCCATAGTGGACCGGTTGTGCCGTCTGCACCGTTCCCGGCTGCTGGCGATAGATGACGCGCGACGCACCGGTGGGCGCGGGCGCGTAAGCCACCGGAGCCTGATGGACATAGATGATCTGCGGCGGCTGACGCACATAGACATAGGTCGGCTGGGCCGCCTCAACCGGGACGGTGGCGGGCTGACGCTCCGGGATGGCCCGGCTCGCTGGCATGGCTACCGGCTCCTCCGGTGCGTCGACATAGGTGTAGTACTCGGGCGCCGAGGGATCGATCGGCTGGATCGTCGGCTTGCTGACGAACACCGGCGTCGGAGCCCGCCGGGTCTCGATCACGCGCGCTGCGCCGACCGGCTCCTCGCTTGCAACGACCTGTTCGACCGTCTCGGTCACTACATCGTTATCGAGCTGCGGCAGCGGCTGGGCGTATTCGTACTGGCCGGTCTCGTAGGAGATGGCACCTTGCGCAAGCGCGAGACCCGGATGAAGGGCCAGGCTGGAGGCGGTGAGGGCGAGGGCGGTACGAATGATCATGGCGCGTGCTCCTTGGAAGCGACTCGGCACAAAGGCCGAGAGCCTGCAGTTAACACCTTGTTAGCATTCGCGCCCGCCCGCGCAAAAACGCGCTCGGTTCTGTGCCGCTATGGGGCAGGTCGGCTCAGATTCGTTCTGCAAGCACTGCTGCGAGCGCTTCGATCCCTGCCGCGTCCTCCGCATCGAATCGCGCCTTGCTCGGACTGTCGAGATCGATCACGGCGACGACCGCCCCATCGCGCAGCACCGGCACGACAAGTTCCGAATTGGTCACCGCGTCGCACGCGATATGCCCCGGGAAGGCGTGCACGTCCTCTACCAGCTGGGTTGCCGCATCCGCCGCAGCCACACCGCACACACCCTGACCCATCGGGATCCGGATGCAGGCCGGACGTCCCATGAACGGGCCGAGCACCAGCTCGCCGTCCACTACGCGGTAGAAGCCCGACCAGTTGAGATCGGGGAGGAAGTCCCATAGCAGCGCGGCGATATTGGCCATGTTGGCCACACCATCGGGCTCGCCGGAGGTAAGCGCCTCGGCCGCATCCAGCAGCTGGCGATAGGCTTCGGGCTTGGGTGTGCCTTCGTCGGGTCGGAAATCGAACATGGCAGGCGATGTAGCGCCCCATTGGCCGCCTGCAAGCCCCCTTGCGCGCGGCGCGCAACCCCATTGCCCCGCAAACGCCCCTCGCTTATTCCCCCGGCCCATGAGCATTCTCAAGAAGCTGGGCATCGCGCTCCTCGTCATCCTGCTGATCGTTCTGGTGGCAGGCTATTTCCTCACCCGCGGCGACACCGCCGATGTGGCCTTCGACGAAACCGTCGGCACCGATCCGACACTCGACGAACCGGCGGAGGAAAGCTTCCCGACCGTCGCCATTGCGGAGCCGGTCGGCTGGGAGGCGGACGAAGTTCCGGTCGCGGCAGAGGGCCTTGCCGTCACGCGCTTTGCCGAAGGGCTCGACCACCCGCGTACGCTGCAGGCGCTGCCCAACGGCGATATCCTGGTTGCGCTGACGCAGTCGCCCAGGATCGAGAGCGGCGAAAGCAACTGGATCCGCGATCTTGTCGCGGGCTTCCTGTTCCGCAAGGCCGGCGCCGGGGGAGAGAGCGCCAACCAGCTCGTTCTGCTGCGCGACGAAGACGGTGACGGTGCAGCCGAAACGCGCCTGGTCCTGCGCGACGATCTCGATTCCCCCTCGGGCATCGCCTGGGGCGATGGGACGCTGTACGTGGCCAATCACGACGAAGTCCTCGCCTTCGATTACGAACTCGGCGCGGATACGGTTGCCGGCGAGGGGCGCAAGATTGCCGACCTCGCCGAAGGCACCGGCCACTGGATGCGCAACCTCGAGCTGCACCCGGATGGCGACCGCCTCTACGCCGCTGTTGGTTCCAAATCGAACATCGGCGAAGACGGGATGGAGATCGAAGAAGGGCGCGCGCTCATCTGGGAGATCAATCTCGAAACCGGTCGCCAGCGCGTGTACGGCGGCGGCCTGCGCAACGCCAACGGCATGGCCTTCAGCCCCTGGTCGGGCGAGCTGTGGACCACGGTCAACGAGCGCGACATGCTCGGTTCGGACCTCGTCCCCGATTACCTCACCAACGTGCCGGTCGGCTCGCACTACGGCTGGCCCTGGGTCTATTACGGCGACAATTTCGACCGCCGCGTGAAGCACCCGATCCCGCAGTTCATCAATTATGTCCGCACGCCCGAATACGCACTCGGCCCGCATGTTGCCGCGCTCGGCCTTGTGTTTAGTAAGGAAGGCGCGAAAATGGGCGAGAACTTCGCCAGCGGCGCCTTTGTCGCGCAGCACGGCTCGTGGAACCGCAAGCCGCCTTCGGGCTACGATGTGGTCTATGTCGCTTTCGACGAACGCGGCAACCCGACCGGCAAGCCGGTTCCGGTCCTGACCGGCTTCCTCAAGGACGACGGCACGACGCGCGGACGCCCGACCTGGGTCGAGTGGGCCGGTGATGGCGCGCTGCTCGTCTCCGACGACACCGCCGGGATCATCTGGCGCGTGATCGCTCCGGGCGCAGAAGGGCAGGCGGCGATCGGCCGCAACACCGGCGATCGGCTCCAACCGCAGCGCGAACTGCGCGGCGGGGAAGCCCGTTTCCGCGAGGAAGATTACGCCCGGCGGGTGACCGCCGAGTAGGTCAGCCGACCAGCTGTTCTGCCGAAAGCGCGTAGAGCGGTTCGGCCCCGGCGGTAGCGGCCGCCTTCAGGCCCGAGGCTTCCGGCACAATCCGGTCGAGGAAGAAGCGCACGCTGGCCGCCTTCGTGGCGGCGAGCGCGGGGGCTTCGCCCGCTTCCACCGCCTCGAGCTGGCGCATCAGCTGCCACCCGGCGACCGCCACGGCGAACATGGTGCAGAACGGCACCGATCCGGCGAGCCGATCGTCAAGGCTGGCCTCTTCGCGCATCCAGTTCGCAACCGCCTCGCAATCGGCGGCCAGCGCGGCGAGCTTGGGCTCGTCCTTGGCGGCGCGGGCCACGTCAGCGATGAGGCCCGACAGCGCCTCCCCGCCATCGAGGCCCAGCTTGCGTGTGACGAGGTCCGCGGCCTGGATGCCGTTGGTGCCTTCGTAGATCGGGGCAATACGCGAATCGCGCCAGTGCTGGGCCGCACCGGTTTCTTCGACGAAGCCCATGCCGCCATGGACCTGTACCCCGAGGCTGGCGACTTCGATGCCGATATCGGTGCCCCATGCCTTGATCAGCGGGGTGAGCACTTCGCCTCGCGCGCCGCCGGCGGCATCGCCCAGCGTGCCGCGATCGACCTGGCCGGCGGTGTAATAGAGCAGGGCGCGTGCGCCCTCGGTTAGCGCCTTCATGCGCAGCAGCATGCGGCGCACATCGGGGTGCTCGACGATCGAGACCGGCGCCTTGTCGGGCGAACCGGCGCGGGCCGACTGGATGCGTTCTTGCGCGTAATAGAGCGCCTGCTGCGTCGCGCGCTCGCCGATCTGCACACCCTGGTTGCCAACGTTGATGCGCGCGTTGTTCATCATCGTGAACATGGCCATCAGCCCGCGGTTCTCCGCGCCGACCAGCTCGCCGATGCATTCATCGTTGTCGCCATAGCTCATCACGCAGGTGGGCGAGGCGTTGATGCCGAGCTTGTGCTCGATGCTGACGCAGCGCAGGTCGTTGCGCGCGCCGAGCGAGCCGTCGTCCTTCACATGGTACTTGGGCACGATGAAGAGCGAGATACCGCGGCTGCCTTCCGGCGCATCGGGCAGGCGCGCGAGCACCAGGTGGATGATGTTCTTGGCCAGCTCGTGCTCACCCCAGGTGATGTAGATCTTCTGGCCCTTGATCTTGTACTTGCCCGCATGCTCGCCCTCGGTGATCGGCTCTGCGGTCGAGCGCAGTGCGCCGACATCGGAACCGGCCTGCGGCTCGGTGAGATTCATGGTGCCCGACCATTCGCCGCTTACGAGCTTAGGCAGGTACTTCTCCTGCAGCTCCTTAGAGCCGTGGTGTTCGAGCGATTCGATCGCGCCCACGCTCAGCATCGGCAGGAGGTTGAAAGCCATGTTCGCCGTGCCGAGGTTTTCCAGCACGTTGCACGAAAGCGTGAACGGAAGGCCCTGGCCGCCGAACTCCACGGGACCAGAGATCGCGTTCCAGCCCTGCTCGACATAGCCGTGATAGGCTTCCTCGAACCCTTCGGGCAGGCGCACCACGCCGTTCTCGAGCTTGGCGCCTTCCAGATCGCCGATGCGGTTCAGCGGCGCCCATTCCCCGGCGGCGAATTCGCCGATCCCGCCCACGATGGCCTCGACCATGTCGGGCTCGGCCGCGGCGAATTTCTCGGCCTTGGCGAGCTCCTTGATCCCGGCGTTTACGCGGATTGCGAGCAGCTGGTCCTGGGTGGCGGGGGTGTAGGTCACGGGTAATCCTCTTGGCTTTGTCGAGCACGCAGATATAGCGCCCGGGCATGAGCGGCAAATACGTTACGGAAACGCTTTACGCAGCGGAAGGTGGCATCGCCCGCGCCGCTGCGATTCTGTGCGATGGCGGCCTGGTGGCCGTGCCGACCGAGACGGTCTACGGCCTTGCCGCGCGCGCCGACAGCGATGCGGCGGTTGCCGGGATCTACGAGGCCAAGGGTCGACCCAGCTTCAACCCGCTGATCGTCCATGTCGCATCGATGCAGCAGGCGCGCTCGCTCGCCGAGTTCACGCCCGAAGCCGAAGAGCTTGCCGCCCGATACTGGCCGGGTCCGCTAACGCTGGTCCTGCCGCGCCGCCGCGACGCCGGCTTGGCCGAGGCCGTGACGGCGGGCCTCGACACGCTCGCCCTGCGTATGCCCGCACACCCGGCGATGCGCGCGGTGCTGGAGGAAAGCGGGTTGCCGCTCGCCGCGCCGTCGGCCAATCGCAGCGGGTTCATCAGCCCCACCAGCGCAGCGCATGTCCTCGCCTCGCTCGACGGGCGCATCCACGCCGTGCTCGATGGCGGAGAATGCGAACGCGGCCTCGAATCGACGATTGCTGCCGTGCGCGCGGATGGATCGATCGAGGTCCTTCGCCCCGGGCCTATCGCTATCGATGCAAAGACGGCCGCGGGCGGCGCAATCGAAGCGCCCGGCCAGCTCGCCAGCCATTACGCGCCCGGAAAGCCCGTTCGCCTCATGGCGTCGGATGTTGCGCCAGACGAGTTCCTGATCGGTTTCGACAGCGTTTCGGGCAATTGCACCCTGTCCGCCACCGGCGATCTCGCCGAAGCGGCCGCGCGTCTCTACGCCTGCCTTCACGAAGGCGCGCGTTCGGACAAGCCTCGCATTGCGGTCGCACCCGTACCGCATGAAGGGATCGGGATTGCAATCAACGACCGACTGCGCCGCGCGGCGACGCCGCCCGATCAGTCGTCTTCGGGTTCGTAGGGGATCGTCGGGATAATCTGCTGCATCTCGGCGTAGGTGTCGCGGGCCTCGTCGCAGGCGCGGCGGTTGCCGTCCTCGCATTCGTCGAGCTGCTTTTCGTAGTCGCGCTCCAGCTTCGCCAGGCGTTCCTCGCGGCGGCGGATTTCCCGGCCGCGCTTCTCGTCCGCTTCGGACTGGCTGGTGGTGGCGAGGTCCACCCCGCGGCTCACCACCTTTACCGGAGCCGTCGCAACGTCGACCACCGTCTTGGCAAGACAGCCGGACAGCAGCACGCTGGCAGGAAGGATCATCAAAAAGGCTAGGCGGCGCATGCGGGGTTCCTTTCGCAGCGCCGCCTAGCGGAAATCGGGTGAGCCGTCGATGAACTCGATGGCTCTTCGTGAGGCCTTAGCCTTCAGGCGCTTCCGGTGCTTCAGGCGCTTCCGGTGCTTCGGGCGCCTCGGGGGCTTCCGGAGCCTCGGGTGCGTCCTCGGCAGCGCGAACGTCGCGGCAGTTGAGCTTGCCCGAACCCATCGAGCTGACGGTGCAGTCCGCGCGGCCGGTCACGGTGATCGTGCCCGATCCCATGATGCTCGCATCAACCTTGCCGTCCGACGAGAAATCGGCATCGCCCGAGCCGGCGACGGAGATATCGGCCCCGCCGACCTGGAGGTCGGACATGGTGGCCTTGCCCGAGCCCGCGATAGTGAGGTCCAGCTTCTCGACCGAACCGGCGGCGGTGAAATCGCCCGAACCGGCAATGGTGAGGTCGAGCGATTCGGCGTCGAACTCCGCCACGGAGGCTTTGCCCGAACCGGCGATGGTGACATCGGCGCGGCCGGTCATCTTGGCGGCTTCGATGCTGCCCGATCCGGCGAGGACCATGGCGCGCAGGCTCGGCACGGTAACGCGCACGGTGGCGTTTCCGCGATCCTTCCAGCTGTCCTTCTCGCGGCTGATGGCGAGCGAATCGCCGTCGAGCGCGAAGCGCATGGCATCGACCGCTGCGTCATCGCCCGAAACGGTGATGTCGAGCTCGTCGCCTTCGGTCACGATGACCGTGTCCGGCCCGGCCAGGACCAGTTCGGTCGGCGGATCGCCGCTCATGTCGAGTTCGGCCAGCGGCACGCCTTCGGTGTCGCCGATCTGGATGTTCATATTGTCGCATCCGGCGACGAGGGCCGCGCCGGCGAGGGCGGCGACGGGCGCAAGGCCCTTGAGAATTCGATGGATCATCGCGGTGGTGTTCCTTTGCAGCGGCAGTCCGTGTTGCTGATATAATACAGCGTGAAGCGGACATCAAGGCGCAGCAAGAAGGGGCACCCCGGCGGGGCGCCCCTTGGTCGAGTTGCGTGGGTGCTTGGTCGAGATCAGCGCGAGCAGGTCAGCCGGCCCGAGCCCATGCGGGTCTGGGTGCAGTCGGTCGTGCCGGTCACGATTGCGCTGCCGCTTCCTACGATGCTGGCCGAGACCGAATCGTCGGCCCGGAAGCGCGCGTCTCCCGATCCGGCGATCGAGACGTTGGCGCGCTGCACGGTCAGGCTGCGCGCATCGATGCCGCCGCTGCCGGCGATGGTGATGTCACCCTCGTCGGCCTGGCCGGCCATCCGCAGGCTGCCCGATCCCGCGATCGTGGCGTTGAGCTGCGAAGCGCGCACGCGGTTCACATTGATCGAGCCCGATCCGGCCACCGTCGCGCCGACTTCCGAACCGTTCAGCGTGTCGATCGTCATGTCGCCCGACCCGGCAAGGGTCACATCCTCGAGCGAGGGAGCGGTAATCTCGATACGGGCCGAGCCGCGGACCTTGTTGCGGCGATACTTGCGCCCGACGGTCAGCTCGCCGTCTTCGACGAGGAAGCGCAGCTCGGCGAGCACTTCGGGGCTGCCGCTGGCACGGATCTGCCAACGATCGCCGCGCGTCACGGTAAGCGTGTCGCTCCCGGCAAGGGTGACCGAATCGAAGCGCCCGGTCTGCGACCAGCTGGCGGAGATGCGCTCGCCGTCGTCGAGCTTCGATTTCCAGCCTTCATGCGCGGTGACGGAGGCGGTGGGCAGGGTGGTGACTGCGGCAAGGCCAAGGCTGGCGGCGGCGAGAATGCGGAACATAGAACGTCTCCCGATTGAATGGCGCCTTGCTCCCACCAATACCGCTGGAAGTCGAGGACGTTCGTCGACAAGTGTAATCGATTGATGGATTCGCCAGTCGTCCGGCGGGCAAACCGTCCCGCTCAACGAAAAAGGGGGCGCCGCACGGCACCCCCTTCTTGTCTCTCGCGAAAGATCGAAGCGCTTACGCGTCTTCGGTGTTCTCGTAATACTGCGGAGCGTGTTCGCGCAGCACGTCGAGGATCTTCTCGAGCGCGGTCGCTTCGTCGGTCTTCTCCATCGCCGCGAGTTCGCGGGCGAGGCGGCTGGATGCCGCTTCGAAGATCTGGCGTTCGGAATAGCTCTGTTCCGGCTGGTCATCCGGGCGGAACAGGTCGCGCGTCACTTCGGCAATCAGGACGATCTCGCCCGAATTGATCTTGGCTTCGTATTCCTGGGCGCGCCGGCTCCACATCGTGCGCTTCACCTTGGGCTTGCCCTTCAGCGTTTCCATCGCTTCCTTGAGCGTCTTGTCGCTCGAAAGCTTGCGCATGCCGATCGATTCAACCTTGTTGACCGGAACGCGGAGCGTCATGCGCTCTTTCTCGAAACGGAGGACATAGAGGTCGAGCTGCATACCGGCGATTTCTTCGCTCTGGAGCTCGATGACACGGCCAACGCCGTGCTTGGGGTAAACAACGTAATCGCCAACGTCGAAGGCATCCGCCTTGCTTGCCATGCAATCTATCCTTTCGTCCGGGCGCGGCCATCGGGGGCTTCAGCGTCACGGAAGACCATGGCCGCAATCCCGCGATAGTCGGGAGTGCGGTCGGCTGCCGATTGTGCTGTTGCTGGTGACCTGCCCTTTCAATACTCACACCTGACCGGGAGCAAACCGGTGCAGTTGTTGCATTATATAGCACAGCCTGCCGAATATTGCGAGTCTGCGCAGATTCGCGTGGGTTTCGCTATGCACCCCTGTCCCGCTGCGCGACGATTTCGGCGCTCAGCAGCAGGAGGAAACCGGTCACCCAGAACCAGGTGATCAGCGCCAGCACCGCGCCGAGCGCCCCGTAGGTTGCGTTGTAGCTCCCGAAATTGGCCGCGTAGAAGGCAAAGGCGGCGGTGGCGCCCATCCAGGCGAGGGCAAAGAGCGCGGCCCCGGGCCAGATCGCACGCCAGGACGGTCCCGGTGCGTTGGGGGCAAAGCGCAACAGCAGGGCAGCGGCACCCGCAGCCCCGAGCGCGACCAGTACCGGGCTCGCGAGCGCACCGAGAACTCCTGCAAGATTGCTCAACGCCGCGCCCGCGACGCCCGCCAGGATCAGACCGACAAGCCCTGCAGCCGTGATGGCAAGCGCAACCAGATTGCCGCGTAGCAAACCCCGGTCACTGTCTGCGTGGAAGACGATGTTGAAGCCCGTCATCAACGACCGGGCGCCGTTGCGCGCGCCGAACAGCGCGACAGCAAGCGAGGCAAGAAGCCCGAGGCCCTTTGTGCCCGATGCGCCTTCGGAGACCTCCTGAAGCTGGTTGCCGATCAGCTCCGAGGCCGAAGCCGGCAGCACCTGTGCAAGGAGAGTGATGTGGCTCGCGACGGTCTCGGGATCGGCGAACAGCCCATAGGCCAACACGATTGCACCCAGCGCGGGCACGAGCGCGAGCAGCGCGTAATGCGCCATGCCGGCCGCGATCAGGCCGATGTTGTTGTCGCTGCTGGCCTGCCAGGCCGCTTTCAGGTCCGCGAGCATCGCTCGCGGCCGATCAGTCGCCTTCGCCCGGCTCGGCCGAGAAGAACTTCTCGAACTTGCCTTCTTCGCCCTTGTGCTCGTCGGCGTCGGCCGGCGCGTCCTTGGACTGCGTGATGTTGGGCCATTCGGCGCTGAACTTGGTGTTCAGCTCAAGCCACTTCTCCAGGCCGTCTTCGGTATCAGGCAGGATCGCTTCGGCCGGGCATTCGGGTTCGCACACGCCGCAGTCGATGCATTCGCTGGGGTTGATGACGAGCATGTTCTCGCCCTCGTAGAAACAGTCGACGGGGCAGACCTCGACGCAGTCGGTGTACTTGCACTTGATGCAGGCGTCGGTGACGACATAGGTCATGGGTAGCGATTTCCCTCGTAGTGTTTCCCTTAGACCGCGCTGCTAGGGCGGATTATCCGTTCGGGTCAAGCTCCCGATAACAGGCGCGCGCTTCGCGCGGCGGTCCGCGCCGGTCGGGCAAGGCGAGGATTTCGACCAGCTTGACCGAATTGCCGAGCGGCAGGGTCAGCACATCGCCCTCGGCAATATCGCGCGAACAGCGCGTCACCCGCTCCCCGTTGCGGCGGATATGCCCCTCTTCGACCAGGCGGTGTGCGGCGCTGCGCGTGCGCACGAAACGCAGGTAGCACAGCAGCCGGTCGATCCTCACGCAGGCGTCCCCATCAGCGCACGAGATCCGCTAGCGCAGCAAAAGCGCTGCCCTCGCGCGGCTTTGCCGGCTTGGTCCGCTCCTGCTTGCGGCGCGAGGGGCGCCATTCCCAGCGATCGGGACGCGGCGGGCCGAACTGGCCCTCGGCCTGAGGCTTCGCCTTCTGGACCCGGAAACCGGCCGTGCCGAGCAGGCGCGAAATATTGCCTTCCTCCAGCCCGATCGAGATCGGCAGCGCGTAGTCGAGCACGAACTTGCGCTTGCGATCCTTGGCTTGCGCCTTGGCCCGGGTGTCGTGCGCGGCACGCAGGATTTTTTCGGCAAGGTCGATCCGGATCGCCTGGCTGCCCGCGTGGCGATAGCCAGAGGGAAGCTTCTTTGCGTCCGCGATCACCGGCAGCATCGCCTCCTGCAGCGGGCGCCGGTCGATACCGAGCTTGTGGAGCAACTGGCGCGGCGCGGGCTTAAGCAGCGCGGGCGCGAAGATGTCGAGCGCGCCGAAGGTCACGCCGATCTTGCGCAGAAACGGACGCATTTCCTTGGGCAGGTGCTCGAGCCCCGCTTTCTCGCGCGTCACGTATCCGTGGCCTGCAATGAGGCTGAGCAGCAGCGCGCGCGCCTGCGACCCGGCATCGGGATTGCTTGCGGCCTGGTGCATCTTCTCAAGCGGTGCGAGCGGTTCGAGCGTCTTCGCAAGCCAGGCTTCGAGCGCAGCCAGTAGCGCGCTGCGCGGACCCTCGGGCAGCGCGGCAACCTCGCGCGAGGGCGCGATGACCGGAACAGCAGTGCCATCGCGCGGCTCGAGCCTGGCCAGCTCCTGCTTGCCCCAGCGGATCGTACCGCGCGACAGCTCGACGTCGGCCATGTCCGATGCGGCGAGCGCCGCTGCCTTTTCGCCCAGCAGGCGCGGCAAGGCTTTTTCGGCGGCTGCCAGCAGCATGCGGCGGTCTTCGTGCCGCGCGGAGGGATCGACGGCAAAACGAAAGCCTTCGACATGGCCAAGGGTCTCGCCCTCGACGCTAACTTCGCCCGTTTCGCTCATTTCGATCGGCAACATGCCGGCATCCTGTCCCAGCGACTTCATCAGGATTGCGGTCCTCCGGTTTACGAATCTCTCGGTCAGCCGCGCGTGGAGCGCGTCCGACAGTTTTGCTTCCACCGCGCGGGCGCGCGACGCCATTTCGTCACGCGCCAGAACCCAGTCGGGTCGCTGGCAGATATAGGCCCAGCTGCGAATCGCAGCGATTCGGCCCTGCAGCGTATCGATGTCGCCCGCCATATTGTCGAGTTCGCTGATGCGCGCGGCCACATAATCGGCGCCGAGATAGCCACCGGAAAGGTCCTGCCACAGCCGCGCAACGAAGCGGGCGTGCACATCGGGGCCGCGCTGGCGGAAGTCGGGCAGCGAGCAAGCCTCCCAGAACCGCCGGACGAGGCCCGCCCCGCGGACCGAGGTCGCAAGTGGCTCTTCGGCAAGGCGCTTCAGGGTGGTGAGGTCGATTGCCTCGGGCGCGAGGCGTAGCGCCGGGTCTTGCGGCGGCGCTTCCAGATCGGCGATCAGCGTGCCCAGCGCATCGAAGCGCGGCTCCGGCTCGCGCCAGTAGAGATGCGTGAGCGGCGCGAAGCGGTGCTCCTCGATCGCATAGACCTCTTCCTCGGTGAACTCGGGCGGGGTGCCGCGCTTGTCGGTCCCGGCGAGTGTGCCGAAGGTCCCGTCGCGCTGGTGGCGCCCGGCGCGCCCGGCGATCTGCGCCATCTCGGCCGGCAGGAGCCGCCGCATGCGCACCCCGTCGAATTTCGTCAGGCCGGCGAAGGCGACGTGGTTCACATCGAGATTGAGCCCCATGCCGATCGCGTCGGTGGCGACGATGTAGTCGACCTCGCCGCTCTGGAAGAGCGCGACCTGCTTGTTGCGCGTTTCGGGACTGAGCGCGCCCATGACCACGGCCGCGCCTCCACGAAAACGGCGCAGCATCTCCGCAACTGCGTAAACCTGCTCGGCGCTGAAGGCGACGATTGCGCTGCGTGGAGGCAGGCGCGAGAGCTTGCGCGGTCCGATATGGGTGAGGGTGGAAAAGCGCGGCCGGTCGGAAATCTCCGCCTCGGGCACCAGCTGGCGCACCAGCGGCTCAAGCGTTGCCGCGCCCAGCAGCATGGTCTCCTCCCGCCCACGCGTGTTGAGCAGGCGGTCGGTGAAGATGTGCCCGCGCTCGCGGTCGGCGCCGATCTGGGCTTCGTCCAGCGCCACAAAGGCCGCGCCCGCCCCGTCGCGCGGCATGGCCTCGGCGGTGCAGCACATGTAGCGCGCGCCCTTCGGTTCGATCCGCTCCTCGCCGGTGATCAGCGCAACTGCATTCTCACCCTTGATGGCGCAAACGCGGTCGTAGACCTCGCGAGCGAGCAGGCGCAGCGGAAAGCCCATGCAGCCGCTCGAATGCGCGGTCATGCGCTCGATCGCCAGATGCGTCTTGCCGGTGTTGGTGGGTCCGAGGACCGCCTTGATTGCGCTACCCTGCACAGCCCTTAGGTGGCAGGGCGAGAGGCCCTGCGCAACCACTCGGCCGGCAGCCGACTCGATTCACCGCAATCCGGACTCGCGTGGCCGCAAGTTAACGCCCCCTTTACTTTGTTTTGACAGGCAATGCGGGCAGAAGACCCTCTACAAGGGTCGGGCCTCCTGCGTTCGCGGCGGGGTGGCCGAGAGGAAGGGACACAGCGTGTACACGTCCCACGCGGACACGAGCACTGCAGAGCCCGCAGCGGCTACGGGCGGCCCCGCACAGGGCGCCGCAGCCCTCGCGCACGACCAGATCGTTGCGCCCTCCTTTTCCTACAATGCCCTGCGCGACCAGCTTTCCGAGCGTATCGAAAGCCTCGATCTCGCGCCCGACCTCGGCAGCGAGATCGGCAGCAAGCGCTGGTTCCGCGGCCTTGGCACCTTCATTGGCCTGACCGCCGCGGCGCTTGCCTTCTGGCCCAGCTTCGCCCCGCTCGAAGCCGCATCGCCCGCGCGAGTCGACGATGCCGTGCGCGACGAATACCGCAGCCAGATGATCCTTCCGCTGGCGCTCGGCGCCGACAGCGGCCGGCACATGGGCGCAACCCCCTTGGTGGAACCGCTTACCGAAGCGCCCGAGCGTCCGCAGTTCGACATGGTGGCGACGCTCGCCAAGGGCGACAGTTTCGAACGCATGTTGCACCGCGCCGGCGTGGGCCGCGCGGATTCGCAGCGCGTCCTGGAGCTGATCGCCGGGACCATGCCGATCACCGATATCGAGGCCGGCACAACTTTCGACATCACGCTGGGCCGCCGCCCCGCGCCGGGCGAACCCCGCCCGCTGGAATCGATCGCCTTCCGCGCCCGCTTCGACCTTGCGCTCGACATTGGCCGGCTGGACGAAGGCGCGGATCTCGCGCTCACCCAGAACGTCATCCGCGTGGACGAGACCCCGCTGCGCATTCGCGGCGAAGTCGGCAGCAGCCTCTATCGCTCGGCCCGTGCGGCGGGCGCTCCGGCCAGCGCGGTGCAGGCCTATCTCAAGACGCTCGGCCAGTATGTGAACCTCGACCGCGATGTGCGCTCGGGCGACACCTTCGACTTCATCGTCGCCCATCGCCGCGCTGCGACCGGCGAACGGCAGGCCGGCCAATTGCTCTACGCAGGGCTCGAGCGCGGCGACAAACCGCGCGTCCAGCTGATGCGCTGGGGCAAGGACGACAAGTTCTACGAAGCGTCGGGCGTCGGCGAACAGCGCGGCGGCCTGATGGCCCCGGTTCCGGGGCGCACGACTTCGGGTTACGGCATGCGCCGCCACCCGATCCTTGGCTACCGCCGGATGCACGCGGGCCTCGATTTCAAGGCGCGCCACGGCACACCTATCGTCGCGGTCACCGATGGCCGCGTGGTTGGCGCTGGCCGGATGGGCGGATGCGGCAACGCGGTGCGCCTGCGCCACGGAGGCGGGCTCGACACGCGCTATTGCCATATGAGCCGGATTGCCGTGAACCGCGGGCAGAGCGTGCGCCGCGGGCAGGTCATCGGCTATGTCGGTTCGACCGGTCTCAGCACCGGGCCGCACCTCCATTACGAGATGTACCGCAACGGCCGTTCCATCAATCCGGCCACGGTCCAGTACGTGACCCGCGCGCAGCTTTCGGGCGCAGAGCTCAAGCGCTTCAAGGAAACGCTGGCCAGGATGAAGACCGTCGAGCCGGGCGCCGCGCTCGCCGCGATCGAACCGACCCCGACGGAAGTCGCCGCCGAAGAGCCAGTGCGCGAGATCGACAAGCTCGGCCCCGTGGGCGCGCCCTAGAACCGCGTCCTCTGCCGATTGCGCCGCGCGCGCGCTTGAGGCACAGCACGCCCCATGACCAACGCAAGCTACCCCGCCACGCGCCTGCGCCGCACCCGTGCCACCGGCTGGAGCCGCGCCATGCACCGCGAAACCGTGCTGACGCCGGCCGACCTGATCTGGCCGCTGTTCGTCACCGATGGCAGCGGCGTGGAAGAGCCGGTCGCAAGCCTTCCGGGCGTGTCGCGCTGGTCGGTCGACGGGATTGCTAAGCGGGCGAAGGAAGCGGTTGATCTGGGCATTCCATGCATTGCGCTGTTCCCCAATACGCAAGCCGACAAGCGCAGCGACGATGGCGCCGAAGCGTTCAACCCCGACAATCTCATGTGCCGCGCGATCAAGGCGGTGCGCGATGCGTGCGGCAGCGATATCGGCATTCTCACCGACGTGGCGCTCGACCCCTACACCAGCCACGGGCAGGACGGCTTGCTCGACGAGG
Organism: Qipengyuania flava; assembly: GCF_019448255.1. Lineage (NCBI taxonomy): Bacteria > Pseudomonadati > Pseudomonadota > Alphaproteobacteria > Sphingomonadales > Erythrobacteraceae > Qipengyuania > Qipengyuania flava. Next base: position 138,880 of record NZ_CP080410.1, on the reverse strand, counting down.
CGGGCTATGTCGTCAACGACGATACGGTGGCCGTGCTGGTCGACCAGGCGGTCAACCAGGCCAACGCCGGCGCGGACATTATCGCCCCGTCCGACATGATGGACGGGCGCGTGAAGGCGATCCGCATGGCGCTGGAGATGAACCAGCATCCCAATGTCCAGATCATGGCCTATTCGGCGAAATACGCTTCCGCCTTCTACGGCCCGTTCCGCGATGCGGTGGGTTCGGGCGGCCTGCTCAAGGGCGACAAGAAGAGCTACCAGATGGACCCGGCCAATGGCGACGAGGCCCTGCGCGAAATCGCTTTCGACATTGCCGAGGGCGCCGACAGCGTGATGGTCAAGCCGGGCCTCGCCTATCTCGACGTTATCTGGCGCGCGAAGCAGGAGTTCGGCGTGCCGGTCTTCGCCTACCAGGTGAGCGGCGAATACGCGCTGATCGAAGCAGGTGCGGCGGCCGGTGTGGGCGACCGCGACGCGCTGCTGATGGAAAAGCTGGTCGCCTTCAAGCGCGCCGGGTGTTCGGGCGTACTGACCTATCACGCGCCCCGCGCAGCGCAGCTCCTCAATGGCTGAGACCCGGATCGAGACCAACCGGCTGATCCTGCGCGACTGGCGCGAGGAGGACTGGCCGCGCTTCTGGGAAGGGACCAATACCGAGAATGTCATGCGCTGGCTTGGCGGCGTGTGCGACGAAGCCAAGCGCACCGCAGCGCAGGAGCGTCTTCTTTCCTATGAGCGCGAGCACGGCCACACCTTCTGGTGTGTCGAGCGCAAGGAAGACGGCGCGATTCTTGGCTTTTGCGGTCTGAAGCGCTGCAACCAGGCAGGCGGGCCCATTGGCATGATGGAAGCCGGCTGGCGCCTGCGCGAAGACGCCTGGGGCAAGGGCTATGCGAAGGAAGCGGCCATCGCTTCGCTCGATGCCGCGTTCAACCGGTTTGGCGCGGACGAGGTGATTGCCCTCACGGTCCAGCGAAACGAAGGCAGTTGGGGGCTGATGAAGCGGCTTGGCATGCGGCGGCGCGAGGATCTCGACTTCGACAACGCCGAATTCGACAAGGAAGAGCCGGTAATCATCGTCTATTCGATCGACCGCGACGCCTGGGACGCGCGCCATGGCTGACATCATTGCCGAAACCGACCGGCTGATCCTGCGCACCATCGAGGAAGGCGACGCCGAAGAGCAGATGCGCGTGCTCAACAGCGAGAACGTGATGGCGCGCCTTGGCGGACCCAAGGAACTGCACGAAACGCAGGCGAAACACGCGCGGCAGATGGCGCTCTATGCGCGCGAAGGGTTCAGCTTTCTCTTCATGATCGAGAAGGCGACCGGCGAGATGGTCGGCCATTGCGGGATGAAGCGGGTCGACAATCCCAACGCGCCGAATCAGGGGGACCACGAGGTCGGCTGGCTGGTGCGCGAAGACCGCTGGCGGCGCGGGCTTGCCGAAGAGGCGATGCGCGCCGTGCTCGACTGGGCCTTCACCCGTGTCGGCGCGCCGCATGTGGTCGCGCTGACGAGCGAAGCGAATGTCGGAAGCTGGAAACTGATGGGAAAGCTCGGCATGGTCCGCCGCAAGGACCTCGATTTTTCCGATCCGGCCTATCCGCCGGAAGACAACCCGACGATCCAGTATTCGCTCACGAAAGAGCAATGGGAGACACACCGATGACCGCGAGCCGCCCCGGCGTCACCATCATCCCGATCCACGGCCACACGCCGAAGATCCACGATTCGGCCTTCATCGCGCCGGGCTGCACGATCATCGGCAATGTCGAGATCGGAGCCGATAGCTCGGTCTGGTACAATTGCGTGCTGCGCGCCGATGTCAGCCGCATCGTGATCGGAGAGCGGAGCAATATCCAGGACGGCAGCGTGTGCCACTGCGATCCGGAGCGCCCGGGCGATCCCGACGGTTCGCCGCTGATCATCGGCGACGACGTGCTGGTCGGCCATATGGCAATGATCCACGGCTGCACCATCGAAGACCGCGGTTTTGTCGGCCTCGGCGCGATTGCCATGAACAAGGCCGTGATCGGCAGCGACGCCATGCTGGCAGCCGGCGCCATGCTGACCGAAGGCAAGGTCATGGGCGCGCGCGAGCTGTGGGGCGGCCGCCCTGCGCGCAAGATGCGGGATCTCGACGATGCGGCCATCGCCGGCATGCGCATCGGCGTGGCCCATTACGCCGAGAACGCGAAGGCGCATTCGGCGGCGGTCGCCAAGGCGTCGGGGGCTGTGGATAACTAATAGCTGTCCCGCGATTCAGACTCGACTCTGTTTTCCTGAATGACGATTAACCAAAAAGGCCCCAAGCGCTGGAACGCTTGAGGCCTTGATGTGAACCGCGACTGATCCGCGGTGACTAGCTAGCAGGCGATCAATGTCGCCAATTGTGCGCTGTGTCAACGCGTGTCAGTCGGATTGAAATGGATATTCGACTATGCCGATGCAAAGAAAAGCAAGCCCCACCGTCACACGTGAAATGGCGGCGCACATCCGCTTCCTCGTCAATAAGCAGGGCCTCTATCAGCACCAAGCAGCTGCACTCCTCGGGATTAATCCCGGGCGAGTGAATGAAGTGATGAAAGGGCATAGGTTTCCCGATGAGCCACCGGCCCAGAAATCTTTCCCGTTCTGAGTTTGGGTGCGGAGGCGTCATTGACGTCTCCGCACCACTGCGCCGCAATATGCGCGGCGCGACTTTCTAGCCGGCTGGCTGGCGCAGGTATTTGAACATGTAGGGGACGTAATCGGCCTTGCCGATGGAAAGGCCCGCCTGCCGCAGGATCGCGTAGGCCGCGTTCGTGTGGAAATAGAACTGCGCAACCGCCCAGTCGCGCACATACTCCTGCATCGACAAATCGAAGGTCATGCCGTTGGGAATCTTCATCTCCAGCGGCGCGTCCTCGTCGGGAAAATCGAGCGCGGCGGCCTCTTCCACGCGCTTGCGGGCCTCGGCGATCAGGGCGCGGGCCTCTTCGAACGTCGCCGGGTCTTCTTCGCGGCTGGTAAACTTGATCAGCCCGAGCCGCTCCAGTGCTTCGCCGGGCATGTTCGCGAGGAACCGGATCTGCGTGGAAAGCGGGTGCATGTCTTCGGCCAGTCGTGCACCGAGCAATTCGCCTGCCTTTTCGTGGTCCGCCGCCTTGGCAACCAGCCCGTCGAGCGTCGCCAGCATATTGGCGTGCGTCGTCAGCAGCAGCGTCTTCATATCCATCGTCCAGACATCCTTCCCTAGTCGCGGATCAGCGCCCGCAGCGCTTCGATCCGGTCGGCCTCATGCGCCGGTTTGTCCCAGCGGATGCGGTGGATGCGCGGGAAGCGCATGGCAAGGCCCGATTTGTGCCGCTTGCTTTCGTGCACGCTGTCGAAGGCGACCTCGAACACCAATGTCTTCTCCGTTTCGCGCACCGGGCCGAAGCGGTTGACCGTGTTCTGGCGTACGTGGCGGTCGATCTTCTTCAGTTCCTCGTCGGTGAAGCCCGAATAGGCCTTGCCGACCGGAAGAAGCTCGGCGCCCTTGTCCGGATCGCCGTTCCAGCAGCCGAAAGTGTAGTCGGAAAAGAAGCTCGAGCGTTTGCCCGAGCCGCGCTGTGCATACATCAGCACGCAGTCGATCAGCAGCGGATCGCGCTTCCATTTGTACCAGTAGCCCACGCGCCGCCCGGCGATATAAGGGCTGTCCTTGCGCTTGAGCATCAGTCCCTCGATCGCGTCTTCGCGGCTGCCCTCGCGGATTTCGGCCAGGTGAGCGAAGTCGCGTGCCTCGACCACCGAACTGATATCGAAGTGGCTATCGGGCAGGCGCGCCATAAGCGCCTCGAGCCGTGCGCGCCGGGCGCTCCACGGCTCTTCGCGCACATCCTCGCCCTCGATCAGCAACGCATCATAGAGGCGCACGAAGGCCGGGTATTCAGTGAGCATCCTCTTGCTCACGGTCTTGCGGCCGAGCCGCTGCTGGAGCGCGTTGAAGCTGGCCGCACCGCCCTCTTCGCCGCCTTGTGTCGATCCGCGCACCAGGAGCTCGCCGTCAAGCACGGCCGGGAAGGGCAGGGCATCCAGCAGTTCGGGGAAGGTGGCCGAGATGTCGTCCCCACTGCGCGAATAGATCCGCGTCTCACCGCCAGCCCGGACGATCTGCACGCGGATACCGTCCCATTTCCACTCGGCCGCATAGTCGGCGAGGTCGACTTCTGTGTCCTCCAGCGGATGGGCGAGCATGAAGGGCCGAAAAGTGGGCAGGTTCTCGATATCCGGCGGGTCTTCCCCTCGCGCGGCCCAAGCGAACAGCGGTTCGTAGGGCGCATCGAGCCCGTGCCAATACTCCTCGACCTCGTCGACCGAGACATGGAAGGCCTGGGCGAAGGCGGTTTTTGCAAGGCGGCTGGACACCCCGATCCGCATTCCCCCGGTGGCGAGCTTGAGCAGCCCGTAGCGGCCCGAAGCGTCGAGGCGGTCGAGCAGCTTGGGAAGCTCGTCCAGCACACTCTTGCGAGTCATGGCTGCCAGCGCGTCGACTGTCTCCGCAACGCCGGGCGGGTCGGGTTCGCTGTCCGGTGAAGGCCACAGAAGGCTCGCTGTCTCCGCCGTATCGCCGACGAAATCGCGGCTAAGCGTCCAGAGGACGGGGTCGACCCGGTCCTTCAAGAGGTTGCGGATGGTCGAGCTTTTCACCGCCGGAAAGTCGAGCCCGTCGGCAAGCGCCGCGAGCGCCCACCCGCGGTCGGGATCGGGTGCCGCGCGCAGGTATTCCGCGATCAGCCGCAGCTTCTCGTTGCGACTGCGGGTGTAGACCAGCGCGTCGATAAGGGCGGCGAAGTCTTCCATCAGCCCAGCGCCTCAAGCTGGGTGGCGAGATCGGGATTGGCCGTTTCGTAGGCGCGCAGAGTGGCTTCAGCCCAGTCGCGCATGGCCGCCGCGTGCTGCGCCTCGTCCATCTCTTCCGGAAGGCTCCCGGCAGTGATCGCGAAAGGCGCATGGCTTGGCGGGGGCGGCCAGCTGTCGTGCGTGTCTGCGAGGCGCCGCAGAAGGGCATAGCGGTATTCGGGCAGACGGCCCTGGCGCAGCACCGCGTGAAGCCCGGCAAGGTGGATCCACACGGATTGCCGGGCGCGTCGTTCGTCGTGATCGCCGGGGTGCTGCGCGGCAAAGGCATCGACCGAAAGATAGTGCGTTTCCATCAGGACGGCCGATCCGTACTCGCGCGCCATGATGGTGTTGAACGCGCGCCAGCAGGCGGCAGAGGAGTGCATGTAGGCGTGCGACGGCCCCTCCTCGGGCGACGCCTCGTATCCGCAACCGGGGCAGGCGAGGGGCTCAGTCATCCTCGTCCTCATAGCCGACCAGCGCCAGCGCGCGGGCGCGGCGCTGGTGGAGCTGGCACCAGCGCAGCAGCGCATCTTCGCGGCCATGGGTGATCCAGTTCTCCTGCGCGCCCACTTCCTCGATCGTGCGGGTGAGCTCGCCCCAATCGGCGTGATCGGAGATGACCAGCGGCAGCTCGACATTGCGCTGGCGCGCGCGCTGGCGGATGCGCATCCAGCCCGAGGCCATGGCCGTGATCGGATCGGGCAGGCGGCGGCTCCAACGGTCGTTAAGGGCACTGGGCGGGCAAACCACGATATGGCCGCGCATGGCATCCTTGTCGGCGTCCGCCACCAGGCGCAATTCGCCAAGGTCGACCCCGTGCTCTTCATAGAGCCGGCACATCTTCTCCATCGCACCGTGGAGGTAAATCGGCTGGCTGTGTCCCGCTGCGCGAAGCTCGGCGATCACCCGCTGCGCCTTGCCCAGCGCATAGGCGCCGACGAGGACGCAGCGGTCCGGGTGCGCGGCGAGCCGGTCGAGCAGCTTCGCCATTTCGTCTTCTATTGGCGGGTGGCAGAAAACGGGCAGGCCAAAGGTCGCCTCGGTGATGAAGATATCGCAAGGCGTGACTTCAAAAGGCGGGCAGGTCGGGTCCGCGCGGCGCTTGTAATCGCCAGTGATGACGACCCGCTCACCTGCGTGTTCGAGCAGGATCTGCGCGCTGCCGAGGACATGGCCGGCCGGAATATAGGTCGCATCGACGCCGCCGGGCAGGCGGATTGTTTCGCCATATTCGACTGGCGTCGCTCCGTCGCGAGTCGCGTAGCGCAACTCCATGATTGCCAGCGTTTCGGGGGTCGCCACGGTTTTCCCATGGCCGCCGCGCGCATGGTCGGCATGACCATGGGTGACGAGGGCCTTGTCCACCGCGCGACTGGGGTCGACCCAGCAGTCCGCCGGTTCGACATAGATCCCGTGGGGTTCGGGCTTGATCCAGGAAAAGGGCGCGCGGGGCATTGCCTAGCGAAACCCGCGGCACCGGCGTGCGGTTCCGCTTGGCGCGCGCAAAGCGCCTGCTATGACCGGGCCGATGGTCAGCGGCGATACCTCCGGTACAGGTGGCAAGGGCTCGGTCCTCCTTGTGTCGCACAGCTACGGCTATGGCGGCGACCTCATGTATTACGGCGAGATCTTTGCCGCCCTGCGCGCGCTCGAGCCGGGCCTGGCGGTTGCCGTGGACCGCTCGGTCGCGTTCGAGAATCCGCGCGGGCTCGACCTGCGCCCCCTCTACCGCCGCCGCTCTATCGAGATGCCCTCGCGCAGTGGATACGCGCGCGCGGTGCACGCGGCATCGCCGACCCTGGCGGCGCGGGTAGCTGCAGCGGCTCCCGAAGTGCTGGTGGCGATCGAATTTACTCCGATTTCCTTGCTGGCGCTGTTCGGCTCGCTTTCCTCGCGGGGCACAAAGCGGGTGCTGCTGGTCGAATCCGATCCATCCGGGAGGGGCGGTAGTGCCTCGCCCGCCGTGCTCGCCTTGAAGCGCCGCGCCGTGCGGCTGGTCGACAGGATTCGAACCAACAACGAGGGCGGTGCGCGCTATCTCGTCGATACGCTCGGTGCCGATAGCGCAAAGATCGATGTCGGGCCCTACCTCACCTCGCGCCCGCCCGGTCCGGCGGCCGAGCCGGCGCTACGGGAGGGGCCGCTACGCCTTCTGTTTGCGAACAGCCTGACCCCGCGCAAGAATCCGCAGGCGCTGATCCAGGCGCTAGCGCTTCTGCCATCCGAGCTGCGCGATCGGGTCCAGCTGACCTGTGTTGGGGATGGACCCGAGCGCGGCGTGCTCGAAGTAGCCGTGCGCGAGAACGGACTGGCGGGGTGCGTCACCTTTGCTGGCCACAGCCGGTATGGCGAGCTCGGACGGTATTACTCCGAGGCGGACGCCCTCGTGAACCCGACGCAGCTCGATTACCGCTCGCTTTCGAGCTTCGAGGGCCTTGGTTATGGCCTCGCCTTGCTGGTGTCCGACAAGGACGGGGCGGCAAACGAAACCGTCATCAAGGGGGAGACGGGCTACACCTTTTCGCCCGACGACCCACAGGAGCTTGCCAACCGGATAGCCGGGCTGGCGAGCGATCCCGAAGGAACGCTCGCCCTACGCCGCAACGCGCTCGCGCTCTACGACGCGCGGTTTTCGGTCGAACGGGCCGCGGCGAATATCGCCGCAACCATTGCGCAGGCGCGCGGCGCTTAGCCTTCGCCCTTGTCGCCGCCGGCGGCTGCGTCGTCCTTGCCGGCTTCCGGCTTCTTGGGAGCCGCCTTCTTCGGCGCAGCCTTCTTCTTCGCGGCGGCCTTGCGGGCCGGGCGCTTCTGGGCCTTGGGCGGGGCGGGGGTGAGTTCGAAGGCGGGTTTGCCGTCCTTCATCGTCACCGAAACCTCGCCGCCATCGGCCAGCTTGCCGAAGAGGAGCTCTTCCGCCAGCGGCTGCTTGATCTTTTCCTGGATCAGGCGGCCCATCGGGCGGGCCCCGTAGAGGCGGTCGTAGCCCTTGTCGGCCAGCCAGGCGCGCGCATCCTTGTCGAACTGGATGTCGACATTCTGCTCGGCCAGCTGCAGTTCGAGCTGGAGGATGAACTTGTCGACCACGCGGGCGACGGTTTCCTTGCCGAGATAGCCGAAGGGCACGATCGCATCGAGGCGGTTGCGGAATTCCGGCGTGAACATGCGCTTCACCGCGTCCTCGCTCGCGTCTTCCTTGCTCACATCGCCGAAACCGATGCCCTGACGCGCCATGTCGGCAGCGCCGGCGTTGGTGGTCATGATGAGCACGACGTTGCGGAAGTCGACGGTCTTGCCGTGGTGGTCGGTCAGACGGCCGTTATCCATCACCTGCAACAGGATGTTGAACAGGTCCGGGTGCGCCTTTTCGATTTCGTCGAGCAGCAGCACGCAATGCGGGTTCTGATCGACCGCATCGGTCAGCAGGCCGCCCTGGTCGTAACCGACATAGCCCGGAGGCGCGCCGATGAGGCGCGAAACGCTGTGGCGCTCCATATATTCCGACATGTCGAAGCGCTTCAGCTCGATGCCCATGATGCTCGAAAGCTGGCGGGCGACTTCGGTCTTGCCGACGCCGGTGGGGCCGGAGAAGAGGAACGAACCGATCGGCTTGTCCGGATCGCGCAGGCCTGCGCGGCTGAGCTTCATTGCGGTCGACAGCTTGTGCACCGCCGCGTCCTGGCCGAAGACGACGTGTTTCAGGTCGCGTTCGAGGTTCTCGAGCGCCTTCTTGTCGTCCTTCGACACCGACTTGGGAGGGATGCGCGCCATGGTCGCGATCACGGCCTCGATCTCGCGCGCGGTGATCTTCTTCTTGCGACGGCTGGGCGGCACCAGCATCTGCATTGCGCCGACCTCGTCGATCACGTCGATCGCCTTGTCGGGCAGCTTGCGGTCGTTGATGTAGCGTGCCGACAGCTCGACGGCCGTCTTCAGCGCGTCGGCGGTGTAGGTTACCTTGTGGTGATCCTGGAACGCGGTCTTGAGGCCCTTGAGGATCTTGATCGTATCCTCGACAGTGGGCTCGTTCACGTCGATCTTCTGGAAGCGGCGCAGCAGCGCGCGGTCCTTTTCGAAGTGGTTGCGGAATTCCTTGTAGGTGGTCGAGCCGATGCAGCGGATCGCGCCACTGGACAGCGCGGGCTTCAAGAGGTTCGAGGCGTCCATAGCACCGCCGCTGGTTGCGCCGGCACCGATGACCGTGTGGATTTCGTCGATGAAGAGGATCGCCTCGGGCATGCCTTCAAGCTCGTTGACGACCTGCTTCAACCGTTCCTCGAAGTCGCCGCGATAGCGCGTGCCGGCGAGCAGCGCGCCCATGTCGAGCGAGTAGATCACCGCGTCCTGAAGCACTTCGGGCACTTCGCCCTCGACGATCTTGCGCGCGAGGCCTTCGGCGATGGCGGTCTTGCCGACGCCGGGATCGCCCACATAGAGCGGGTTGTTCTTCGAGCGGCGGCAGAGGATCTGCACCGTGCGGTCGACTTCGGGGCCGCGGCCGATCAGCGGATCGATGCGCCCGTCTTCGGCCTTCTGGTTGAGGTTGACCGTGAACTGGTCGAGCGCGGTTTCCTTCTTGCCCTTCTCGCCCGGCTTGTCCTCGCCCTGCGCTTCGGCGCCTTCCGCGCCTTCGGGCTGGCGGTTCTCGATCTGCTTGCCGCCCTTGCCGATGCCGTGGCTGATGAAGCTCACCGCATCGAGCCGGCTCATGTCCTGCTGCTGGAGGAAGTAGACGGCGTAGCTGTCGCGTTCGGAGAACAGCGCCACCAGCACGTTCGCGCCCGTCACCGTGTCCTTGCCCGAGGACTGCACGTGCAGGATGGCGCGCTGGATGACGCGCTGGAAACCGGCGGTCGGCTGCGGGTCGGCGCTCTCGTCCGATTGCAGCGACTGGTATTCCTGTTCGAGATACTGCTTCACCACCGCGGTCAATTCGGTGAGGTCGACGCCGCAGGCGGTCATCACCTGGGCTGCGTCCTCATCGTCGATCAGCGCCAGCAGCAGGTGCTCGAGCGTGGCGTATTCGTGCTTGCGCTCGCCCGCATCGGTCAGCGCGGCGTGGAGGGTCTTTTCGAGATTGGCGGCAAAGCTGGGCATTCACATGTCTTTCTTGGCGGGCTCGCAGGAGGCGAGCAGAGGACAGCCTATGGGCCGAAGGTTAGCCAAAGCTGTATGCAGCAGCGATATGGGTGCGGAGGTGGATTTTTTCAGCCCCCGCATCGCCAACTATTCCTTTCGTCCGAACAACGCTTCGGCCGCGTCGCGATGCGCGGCGGCCGAGAGGCGGTGTTTTTCGACGCGGGCGATTTCGGCCTTGAGCAGCGCGATGCGCTCTTCCAACTCGTCTTGCGAATAGGGGCCGAGGTCTTCGGTTGCGAGCTTGCTCGCGGCATCGCCCTTGAGGCGCGGACGATCATCTTCATCCATCGAAAGCCAATGTCGCGCGGATGGCCGGTTGCTGTCAACGGGTACCAGCGGTATTGCACTGCAACGTGGCCCTGACGCCACGCCGGCAGACCAGCGACTGGGGGCTCGAGTGGCAGAGAATTTGCCCGATACGATGACGGCCATGGGTTTCGACAATCCGGGGGGGCCGGATGTCCTGCGCCCTGAAACGCTTCCCTTGCCCGAACCGGGCGCCAACCAGGTCCTGATCAAGGTGGCCTACGCCGGGATCAACCGGCCCGATGTGATCCAGCGGCAGGGCTTCTACCCGCCCCCGCCCGGCGCCTCGCCGATTCCCGGGCTTGAGGTGTCGGGCACGGTGGTGGCGGTCGGCGAAGGAACGCCGCCCGAAATGCTCAACCGCCGGGTCTGCGCGCTGGTTTCGGGCGGGGGTTACGCCGAATACTGCCTCGCCCACGCCGCGCACTGCCTCCATGTTCCCGAAGACATGCCGCTCGACGTCGCGGCGGCGATTCCCGAAACGCTTTTCACCGTGTGGCACAATGTCTTCGAACGCGGCTGGGCGAGCGATGGCGACAGCCTGCTCGTCCACGGCGGAACGAGCGGCATCGGCACCATGGCAATCCAGCTCGCCAAGGCGTTCGATATCGCAGTCATCGCCACCGCCGGTTCGGACGAGAAATGCGAAGCCATCCGCGAACTCGGCGCGGACCTTGCGGTCAATTACAAGACGCAGGACTTCGTCGAAGAGGTGAAGGGTTTTACCGGCGGCAAGGGCGTCAACGTCGTGCTCGACATGGTTTCGGGCGATTATGTCGCGCGCAACATGGAATGCCTCGCCGAAGACGGACGCCATGTGACCATTGCCGTGCTGGGCGGGCTCAAGGCCGAGATCAATATGGCGACCGTCATGCGCAAGCGCCTCTCGCTCACCGGCTCGACGCTGCGCCCGCGTTCAGACGAGTTCAAGGCGCTGCTCGCCGATGAAATCTACAACCACGCCTGGCCGCTGTTCGAGGATGGCAGCATCGCCCCGGTGATGGACCAGACCTTCCCGCTCGCCGAAGCCGGCGCCGCGCACGCGCGGATGGAAGGCGGCGATCACATCGGCAAGATCGTGCTGGAAGTTGCCGGTGGCTGACCTCACGCTCCACGAGGATCCGCGCAGCGGCAATTGCTACAAGATCAAGCTGACCGCGGCGCTGGTCGGGCTGCCGCTCGAAACCCGCCAGTACGATATCCTTGCCGGCGAAACGCGCACGCCGGAGTTTCTCGGCAGCGTCAATCCCAACGGCCGCATCCCGGTCCTGCAGATCGGTGCGCGCTTCCTGCCGGAAAGCAACGCGGCCTGCTGGTACCTTGCCGAAGGCAGTCCGCTGATCCCGGGCAACCGGTTCGACCAGGCGGACATGCTGCGCTGGATGTTCTTCGAGCAGTACAGCCACGAGCCCAACATCGCGACGATGCGGTTCTGGCTGCATTTCGTTGGCGAGGCCAAGCTTTCGCCCCAGCAGAAAGCGCAGATGATGGCCAAGCGCATCGCGGGATGCGAAGCGCTCAAACTGATGGACGGGCACCTGGCGCAGTCCGGCTGGTTTGTCGGCGATGGTCCGACGCTCGCCGACATTGCGCTGTTTGCCTACACCCACGTGGCCGAGGACGGGGGCTTCGCGCTCAGTGACTATCCGGCGGTGGAACGCTGGATCGAGCGGGTAAAGGCGCTGCCCGGTTTCGTGGCGATGGCCTGACCCGCAACCGTCGCAATGTCCCTGTTTCGTCACGGCTTTGTGAATCGCACGTAACATTCTTGCGCCATGGGTTGCTTCCGAACTCTTTCGGGGGCCACGCTCATGAACGACCTGCCCAAGCACTTCGACGCTGCGCACAAGGTTGCCAGTTTCCCGTCGATCAAACCGTCCGTACCCGAGCGCACCACGGGTGAACGCAAGCGGTACCGCACCATCTGGATCAGCGACGTCCACCTCGGCACCAAGGGGTGCAACCACGAGCTGCTGATCGATTTCCTCGACCATACCGACAGCGACACCATGTACCTCGTCGGCGACATCATCGATGGCTGGCGACTGAAGAAGAAGTTCTACTGGCCGCGCGAACACAACGACATCGTCTGGCGCATCCTCAAGCGTGCGAAACGCGGCACGCGCATCGTCTACATCCCGGGCAATCACGACGAGATGGTGCGCCCCTTTGCCGGCATGAATTTCGGCGGGGTCGAAATCCAGCGCGCCGCCTTTCACGAGACCGCGGACGGGCGCCGCCTGATGGTCCTGCACGGCGACGAGTTCGATACGATCATGCTCGCCCACCGCTGGCTCGCCTTCGTCGGTGACGCGCTCTACCACGTGATGATGAAGCTCAACAATTGGGTGGCCGGCGCTCGCAAGCGGCTCGGCCTGCCCTATTGGTCGATCTCCAAGGCGGCCAAGCATAAGGTCAAGAACGCGGTCGAGTTCATCTCGAAATACGAGGAAGTGGTTGCCCGCGCTGCGGCCGAACGCGGCGTCGACGGGGTGGTGTGCGGCCACATCCACACCGCCGAAGCGCGCACCTTCACGCATGAAGGCAAAGAGGTCGAATACTGGAACGACGGCGACTGGGTCGAAGGGTGCAACGCCTTGGTCGAGCATTTCGACGGGACGATGGAGATCCTCAACTGGCCGGAGGAAGTCGCGCGGCGCGAAACCCGGCGCATTGACGCCACGAAACGGGTCCCGGAGGCCGCGTGAGCACCAACTTTCACGCCGAACAGCCCTTCACCGTTCCGCAGCGGATCGCCATCGTGACAGACGCCTGGCTCCCGCAGATGAACGGGGTGGTGCGCACGCTCACCACGACCTGCGAGCAACTGCGCGAGCAGGGGCACGAGGTGATGGTCGTCTCGCCAGACCAGTTTGCTTCGCTGCCGTGCCCGACCTATCCCGAGATCAGGCTCGCGCTCACAAGGCCGGGCGCGGTTGCCGGTCGCCTGCGCGAATTTTCGCCCGAGGCGATCCATATTGCGACCGAAGGCCCGCTCGGCATGACGGCACGGCGGTACTGCGCGAAGCACGGCATTCGCTTCACCACCGCCTACCACACGCAGTTCCCGGATTACCTTGCCAAGCGCACGCACCTGCCGGCCGAATGGTTCTGGCGCTACATCCAGTGGTTCCACCGTCCGGCGAAGCGCGTGCTGGTCGCGACCGAGAGCATTTGCGAGGAGCTGCGCGCGCATGGCCTCACCCAGCTGCACCGCTGGAGCCGCGGCGTCGATCTGTCCTGCTTCACGCCGGACGCGCCGCCGCCGCCCGAATTCGCCGACCTGCCGCGCCCGATCCAGCTCTATGTCGGGCGCGTCGCGGTGGAGAAGAACATCGAAGCCTTTCTCGAGGCCGACTATCCCGGCAGCAAGGTGGTGGTTGGCGACGGACCATCGCTCGCCTCGCTCAAGGCAAGATACCCTGAAGCGCACTTTCTCGGGCGCCGCTCGGGCCGCGCGCTGGCGGGGTGCTACGCCGGGGCCGATGTCTTCGTGTTCCCGAGCAAGACCGACACCTTCGGCCTCGTCATGATCGAAGCGCTCGCCTGCGGGACGCCGGTCGCCGCTTTCCCGGTTGCGGGGCCGCGCGACATCGTGACGCTCGATGTTGGCGCTATGAGCGAGCACCTGGACCGCGCGATTGCCTCGGCGCTCTATTGCAACCGGCAGGCCTGTGCAGAGTACGGGGCAAGCTTCAGCTGGTCGGCAGCTACCGGACAATTCCTCAGCGGCCTTGCTGCCTTCGAGCCGGTCGAACTGCCCGCCGCCTAGCGAAACGCTTGCCGAATCCGCTCCCCTCGCCTACATCGGCACGATAACGGCCGTCCCGCGAGGGGCGGCCCTTCTATTTTCGGATACGAGAAAAGGCATATTCATGGCCGACCAAGTCAAACCGCTGATGCCGCATGCGACCGCCACCTGGCTGGTCGACAACACCGGCCTGTCGTTCGAACAGATCGCCGAATTCTGCGGCCTGCACATCCTCGAAGTCCAGGCCATGGCCGACGACCTCGCGGGCAGCAAGTACACGGGCCGTGACCCGGTGCACTCGGGCGAACTGACGCAGGAGGAGATCGAGCGCGGCCAGGCCGACAGCGAGTACCGCCTGAAGATGCAGCGCGCACCGGTCGCGGTCAGCCGCACCAAGGGCCCGCGCTACACGCCGGTCTCCAAGCGCCAGGACAAGCCCGATGGCATCGCCTGGATCCTGCGCAACCATCCGGAAATTTCCGACGCGCAGATCGGCAAGCTGATCGGCACCACGCGCAACACGATCACGGCGATCCGCGAGCGCAGCCACTGGAACATCCAGAACATCCAGCCCAAGGACCCGGTCACGCTGGGCCTGTGCTCGCAGCGCGAACTCGACGCCGTGGTCGCCAAGGCGGCCAAGAACATTCCGGTGAGCGAAGACGGCGAAGAAGCGCCGGTTGCCGCAAGCGGCACCAGCGATCGCGAGAAGCTGATCGAGGAACTGCGCGCCGAACGCGATGCTAACGAAAAGGCCGCTGCCGAAGCCGCTCAGGAAGCCGAAGCCGCTGCCTGGCTCGAAGCCAAGCGCGCCTCGGAAGAAGCCGGCGAGACGGACGAAACCGACCCGGCCTGATCCGCTTTCGCAACAGGATTGGAAAGGCGGGAGAGGCACGGCGCTTCTCCCGCCTTTTTGCTTGCGTTTAGAGAGCAATGCGCCATGCTACTGACATGGATGTAAATAGCTACGCGTACAACCATCCCACCCCTTGGGATGCGCAGTTCGAACCGGCGAGCCTGCCGGACATGCTGGCGGCGACAACCGCCCGCAATCCGGACGCGCCGTTCCTGCATTTCCTCGGGCGCACCTTCACCTACCGGGACATCCACGCGGAGGCTCGGGCCTTCGCTGCCGGGCTGATTGCGCACGGGATCGAGCCGGGCGACCGCGTCGGCCTGTTCCTGCCCAATGTGCCGATCTACGCCTCGGCTTATTACGGCGCGATGCTCGCCGGAGCGATCGTGGTGAACTTCTCGCCGCTCTACACGGTCGAGGAACTGAGCTGGCAGGTCGCCGATTCGGGCACCCGCCTGCTGGTGACCGTCGACGTTCCGGAGCTCTACGCGACTGCCGCGCAGGTTCTCGAAAGCTCGCAGCTCGAAACACTGGTCGTCGGCTCGCTCGGCGATGCGCTTCCCTGGCACAAGGGCCTGCTCTTGAAGACGCTCGGCCGCAACAAGATTGCCAAAGTGGCCTTCTCGGACACGACGCTTGCCTGGCGCGACACGCTTGCCGATCCGGCAAAAGCTGCCTTCCCGCCAATCGATGCGGCAAATGATATCGCGTTGCTCCAGTACACTGGCGGTACGACCGGGCGGCCGAAAGGCGCGATGCTCGGCCATTCGCAGCTTTCGATGAACGCGCAGCAGACTGCGGGCCTCAACCCCTTTGGCGACCCGACGGGCGAGGTCTTCATGGGCGCGCTGCCCTTCTTCCATGTCTTTGCGAACACCGCGCTGCTCAACCACGCCATGGTGACCGGCGCCTCGATCGCAATGGTGCCGCGCTTCGAGGCCGGCGAAGTGCTGAAGACGATCGCCAAGTACAAGACAACCGGGTTTCCGGGCGTGCCGACCATGTTTCAGGCGCTGCTCGACCATCCCGATCTCGCCAAAACCGATGTCTCCTCGATCAAGGTCTGCATTTCGGGCGGCGCGCCCATGCCCGCGCCCGTGCACACCAAGTTCGAAGAGGTCACCGGTATCCGTGTGGTCGAAGGCTATGGCCTCACCGAAAGCTCCGGCGTGGTCTCGGCCAACCCTTATGAGGGCATGCGCAAGAAGGGGACGATCGGCCAGCTCGTGATGGGCACCGAAGTCATCTTCCTCGACAAGGAGGACGCTACGAAGCTTGCGCCCGAAGGCGAGCCGGGTGAACTGGCGATCCACGGGCCGCAGATCATGCGCGGATACTGGAACCGCCCCGACACCGATGGCGAGACCTTCGTGGAGCGGGATGGCAAGCGGTACCTTCGCACCGGCGATGTCGCGGTGATGGACGGGGACGGCTTCCTCGAGATCGTCGACCGCATCAAGGACATGATCGCGGTAGGCGGGTTCAAGGTCTTCCCGAGCCAGGTCGAGGACGTCCTCCTCGAAAACCCGGCGGTCAAGGAAGTGCTCGTGATCGGCCGGCCCGATGATTACCGGGGCGAGTGCCCGGTGGCCTACGCTGTCCTCAACGAGGGCGCCCAAGAGACGGCCGAGGAGCTCAAGGCCTGGCTCAACGCCCGGGTCGGCAAGCACGAGCGGGTCGATGAGATCGTGCTTCGCGAGGATCTTCCGCGCACGATCATCGGCAAGCTCGACCGCAAGGCCCTGCGCGCCGAAGTCCTGGGCTAAGGGCAAAAAGAAGGCCGCCGGCGCAGTTCGCGCAGGCGGCCCTCATCCCCTCCAAACTGTGTGGGTCAACCGGCGACCGTGATCTCCGGCTTGCCGGTTGCCGCGGCAGCCGGCGCTTTCGCCTTGGCATCGCGGTGGGCAAAGCGGCCTTCGACCTGCGCGCCCTGTTCGATGGTCAGCGCGTCGTAGAAGACATCGCCGGTGATCTTGGCGGTCTTGAGGATCACCAGTTCGCGCGCCGTGATCGAACCTTCGACGGCGCCGGCCAGGCGCGCGCTCTCGGCCTTGATTGCGCCTTTCACCGTGCTGGTTTCGCCCTGCACGAGCGACGAGCAGGCGATGTCGCCCTCGACGCTGCCGTCGATGTGAAGATCGGCCGAAGCCTTGATGTCGCCGGTGATCGCGAGATCCGAACCGAGGACGGAGAAAGTCGAGTTACCCTTGCTGGCCATGCGCTCTCGTCCCGAATTACTTGGCGCTGGCGAGCTGGGGAGCTCGTCGGATTTCTTCGAGAACATTGGGGGCTGTCTCCAGGAAGGTGCGCGGGTTTACCGCGCGATTGTTGATGCGCACTTCGAAGTGGAGGTGCGGGCCGGTCGAACGGCCGGTGTTGCCGATGGCGCCGATGCTGTCGCCGGCGGTCACGCGCTGGCCAACCTTGGCATCGAAACGCGACATATGCGCATAGCGCGTCATCAGGCCGTTGCCGTGCGTAATCTCGACGGTCTTGCCGTAGCCGCCCTTCCAGCCAACGAAGCTGACGCGGCCGGCTGCGGCTGCGCGGATCGGAGTGCCGATGGCGCCCTTGAAGTCGAGGCCCTTGTGCATGGCGCCGCGGCCGTTGAACGGATCGCGGCGATAGCCGAAGCCGCTCGAAATCATGTCCTTGTGCGCCGGGGTTACCTGCGGGACGCCGGCAAGGCCGTTTTCCAGCGCCGACATGCGGGCGATCGAAAGGCCCAGGCGTTCGAAGCGCGGGTCGATGGTGCCGTCGGCGTTGGTGACCAGCCGTTCAAGCGGACCACCCATTGCGGTGCGGTCGGCGTTACGGATCATGCTGTCCGGGTTGAGGCCGAGCTGCTTGAGAGCGGCGGCAGCGCGCTGGGCGCGCCAATCGGCATAGCGGGTGAGGCCTTCGACAAAGGCGAGCTGGCGCGCTTCGATGCGGGCAAGGGTCGAGGCTTCGGGGATCGAGGCGCTGACCTTGTCGACCGTTGCGGCGGCTTCGCTCGACGAATCGCTGACGTTCGAAACCGCTTTCACGTCTTCGGGCAGCGAGGCGACCATGTCTTCGATGAATTCCTGGCGCTTGACGAGGTCGGTGGCGACCGCGTCAATGTCTTCGCGGTAGGCGTTCACGCGCTCGGTCGCGGTGGCAACCTTGGCTTCGCGGTCGAGCAGCGACAGGCGGTCGGCGGTGGCGCGGTACTGCGTCCAGCCGGCAACGGCCATCGATACCGCCCAAACGACAAGCGCCGCCAGTGCAATGGCGGCGGCGGTCATCTGCACGCGCGAGGAGATGGTGATGAAGCGAACCTGGCCTTCCGACCGCATGAAAAATTCGCGGTCCGGGAACCAGCTACGCAAACGGTCCCCCCAGCCAGTGGTGGCAATCTTGTTGCTCAAAGCGACCCGTCCCTTTTGGTCTTTCACGTCCCGGAGAGAGCGCTAACAAAGGTTGGTTAGTAAATCGAATCGTGGTTCCCATAGAATCCACGAGTTGAAGCCTCAGCGGGACGAGTCGTTTCGTCGCGGCGTATCCTTCGAAGCCAGCCGGGAACCAAATGATAAGTTCTTGTTTACCAATGGTTTGCGATTCGCTCGCCTCCGGACCCTCAAGTCATTGTATAAATTCGACAAATCGGAAATGAGGCTGTTGTGAACGCTCCCAAGGCGCGAATCGGGCTGCTCGGAGGCAGTTTCAACCCGGCGCATGGCGGGCATCGTCGAATTTCGCTGTTCGTCGCCCGTGCGCTCGACCTCGACGAGGTCTGGTGGCTGGTCTCTCCTGGCAATCCTCTGAAGCCGAAGGCGGGCATGGCGCCGCTGGCGGCCCGCGTGCATTCGGCGATGGTCCAGGCGCGCCGCGCCCCGATCCGTGTCACCGCGATCGAGCGCGAGCTCGGCACGCGCTATACGGTCGACACGCTGGGAGCCCTCAAGCGCCGCTATCCCAAGCATGATTTCGTGTGGCTGATGGGGTCCGACAACCTCGCCCAGTTCCACCGCTGGCGCGACTGGCGGGGGATCGCGCGCAGGATGCCGATTGCGGTCATCGCCCGGCCCGGCTATGACGGTGCTGCAATCGCGAGCCCCGCGATGGCCTGGCTGAGGCGCTTTTCCGTGCCGCTGTCCAGCTTTGTGACCAGGGGCAGATGGAGCGCACCGGCACTGGTGACTTTGCGTTTCGATCCCGATGAACGATCGGCCACGGCCATTCGCCGCGCCGATCCCGATTGGGCCGAACGCTATTCAGGGCCGCCTCCAAGGGACCAGCTGACACATCGTGTGATACCGTCCGGGAAGGAAACCACCGCGCCATGATGCGCGTTGTCCCCTTCATGGCCCCTACCGCCCTTCATTCCAGGAGTACCGCATTCGCCTATGACACAGGCGCAATCAGGCCCGGCTGCAACCGGGACCGCATCGGCTCAGGTGATCGCCTTGGCTGACGCAAAGACCGACCCGCTTCTCGCGCTCGTCCTGCAGCAGCTCGACGACGACCAGGCGCAGGAGGTCGTGACCATCGACCTCGAGGGCAAGAGCTCTGTGGCCGATCACATGGTGATCGCCTCGGGCCGCTCGACGCGTCAGGTGGCCGCAATGGCCCAGAAACTCGCGGAAAAGGTCAAGCAGGCCGGTTTCGGCCCGGTGAAGCTCGAAGGGCTTCCGGCGGCCGATTGGGTCCTGCTCGATGCCGGCGATATCGTCGTCCACCTGTTCCGTCCCGAAGTCCGCAGCTTCTACAACCTGGAGCGCATGTGGGCCTTTGGCGACGCACCGCCGGTGGCCGGAACGGCGTAACTGTCTTTCGCTCGTGCATCCGCACGAGCGTCCTCGCTAGACGCGCAGCCTAGCTGCGCCCGCTGCGGGGCGGCCGCTTGGCCTTGCCGGCCCTCCACCGGGCCGGATGGAGGGCTGCATCGGGAGCGCAACCATTCTTCTCCACATCATCGCACGCGGAAAGATTGCCCGGTCGCCCGAGGCAGAGCTCGTCGCGCGCTATGAAAAGCGGCTGACCTGGCCGCTCAAGCTTACCGAACTGCCGGAAACCGGCGGGCGCATTCCCGATCCGCAGACGCCCTACAAGACCGTGCTGCTCGACGAGCGCGGGAAGGACCTTTCTTCCGAGAAACTCGCGGAAACACTCGAGCGCTGGCGCGACGATGGCATGCGCGAATGCCGCTTCGTCCTCGGCGCAGCCGATGGCCACAGCGAGGACGAGCGGCGTGAGGCAGACCTGCTGCTCGCTTTCGGCAAGGCCACCTGGCCGCACCTGCTGGCCCGTGCGATGCTGGCCGAACAACTCTACCGCGCGACGACGATAATTGCCGGCCACCCCTATCATCGCAGCGGCTGATCGGGCACAAAAGCGCCGATGAAACGCGGGCTTGCCCTTCTTGCCGGACTATCCGTTATCGGTCTGCTGGGCCTCCCCGCCATCGCGCAGGATCCGGTGCAGTTCGATACTCCCGAAGACGCGCGCGCCGCGCTCGATGCCGCGCGCCAGCAGCAGCGCAACGCACGCGCTCGCAGCGCCCAGCTCGAACAGCAGGCGGCCCGTTCGCAAGAAGCCTCGGAGAAAGCCCAGGCCGATGCCGCCGCGCTCGCTGCTCGCGTTCAACAGGCCGAAGCCGGGATCGACGCCGCAGAGGCGCGGCTGGGGCTCGCCAACTCGGAACGCCGCGCTCTCGACCGCGCGCTGGCGCAGCGCCGCACGCCCGTTGTGCGTCTGACGGCCGCGCTGCAGTCCATGTCGCGCCGCCCGCTTGCGCTCTCCGCGCTCCAGTCGGGCTCCCTGCGCGATCTCGTCTACACCCGCGCCGTGCTCGACAGCACCATCCCGCTCGTACGCGAACGCACTTCGGCGCTGCGCTCGGAACTGGACCGGGCGCGCGAGCTGGAGGCCGAAGCGGGCCAGGCGCTCGCCGATCGCCGTGAAAGCGAAGCGGCGCTGGCGCAGCGCCGGCGCGACCTTGTCGCCCTTGCCGAGCAAGAACGGCTGCGTGCGCGCCAGGCTGCCGGCGGTGCTGACCGCGAATCCCAGCGCGCGCTGGTGCTGGCCGAGCAGGCCATCGATCTCGATCAGCTGGTCGGCCGGCTCGAAGCCGCCGGCTCGCTGCGCGACCAGCTTGCCGCTCTGCCGGGTCCATTGCCCCGACCGGCCGATCCGACTGCCGCCAGCGTGTCCGCCACGCCTTCGCCGGTCGCCAGCGCCACCGAACCTCCGGCGCGTTACCTGCTGCCCGTCGCAGGCGAGATTATCGCGGGTTTCGGCGAAGCCGGGACCAGTGGCCAGCGCCAGGCGGGGATTGTCCTGGCCGCGCGCCCGTCGGCGCAGGTTGTCGCTCCTGCGGAAGGCCGCGTTGCCTATGCCGGACCCTATCGCGGCTTTGGCCGGATCGTCATCGTGGAACACGCCAACGGCTGGACCAGCCTCGTGACCGGGCTCGCCACGCTCGATGTCGCCGTCGGGCAGGAAGTGACCGCCGGCTCGCCGCTCGGTCTCTCGCCGCAGCAGCGGGGCGAGGTCACGCTCGAGCTGCGCGAAGGCGGCCAGCCCGTGAACCCGCTCGACCACCTGCGGTAATCCGTCGGTCGAAAACCCCTTCCATGGGCGGGGCAAACCATGCTCATCTGGCGTTAAGCGCGCAGACGCGATACTTTGCGCCCGCGCAATGGAGAGATCTTGCCGATGAAATTCGCTGCACTTGCCCGTTCGGCCGCCCTCGTCACAGCCGTGGCGCTGATCCCGGCGACCACCGCCAGTCTCGCGCAGGTTGATGGCCGTGCAGGCCCCGAATTCGCCCGCGTCCTTGCGGTCTACCAGCGGATTCAGGCGAATTACGTCGAACAGGTCGATGACGAGAAGCTCATGCGCGGCATGATCGATGGCATGCTGGCCTCGCTCGATCCGCACTCGGGCTATCTCGATGGCAGCGACCTGCAGCGCCTCGAAACCATGATCGACGGCAATTATTCCGGCCTCGGCCTTTCGGTCGTCGCGGAAGACGGCGCAGTGAAGGTCATCTCACCCTTCCGCGGCAGCCCGGCCGACAAGATGGGCGTGAAGGCGGGCGATTTCATCACGCACCTTGATGGCCGCCTGATCGTTGGCCAGACGCTCGACGAATCGGTGGCGCAGATGCGCGGCCGCTCGGGCACGTCGATCCAGCTGACCATCTTCCGTCCCGGCCGTGACGAGCCCTTCGATGTGACCGTAACGCGCGGCGTGATCGAACTGGAGCCGGTCACCTGGGAGCTGCAGGACGGCAACATCGGCCACATCATGATCAACGAATTCTCTCGCGATGTCGGCAGCGATGTCTTCACCGCGTGGGAAAGCCTGCGCAGCGAAGCGACTGGGCGCCTCAACGGCCTAGTGCTCGACCTGCGCTCCAACCCCGGCGGCTCGCTCGACGAAGCGGTTGCGCTGTCCGACCTGTTCCTGACCGACGGGCGGATCGTTTCGCAGCGCGGACGTGCGCGGGGCGAGAACATCACCTACGACGCCGAAACCGTCTTCCGCGGCGACATTGCCGAAGGGCTGCCCATCGTCGTGCTGATCGACGCCGGCTCGGCCTCGGCTTCGGAAATCGTCGCCGGCGCGCTTCAGGACCACCGCCGCGCGGTCGTCATGGGCGAACGCAGCTTCGGCAAGGGCAGCGTGCAATCGCTCCTGCCGCTCGGCCGGGATGCGGCATTGAAGCTGACCACGGCGCGCTACTACACGCCTTCGGGCCATTCGGTGCAGGAAGGCGGCATCAAGCCGGATATCACCGTGCCGCAGCTTTCCGACCCCGACCTCGCCCGCCGCTCGCGCTTCCAGATGCGCGAATCGGACCTGCGCGGCCACCTCATCAACGAACTCGGTATCGAGGACGAGGAAGTCGAGAAGGATTCGCGCGACGATCCGCGCTTCCAGCAGACCGCGGAAGAGCTGAAGGAAAAGGGCATCGAGGATTTCCAGCTGCACTATGCGCTCGAAACCCTTCGCCGCACCTCACCCAAGAGCATTGCCGCGCGCGGGAATTAAGCTAAATCCGGCGGCCATGAGCCTTACGCCCAACGCCCGTCTCGCCCGCACCCTTGCGCTTGCGGTGCCAGCCTTGCTGCTGGGCGGCGCCTATATCTCCGAATACGGCTTCGGCCTTTATCCTTGCGAGATGTGCTGGTGGCAGCGCTGGCCGCATTTCGCCGCTGTCGGACTTGCGCTGGTGGCCTTCGTGGCCCCGCCGCAGCGCGCCTGGACCGCGCTTGCGGGGCTTGCGATCCTTGTTTCGGGCGCAATCGGCCTGTTCCACGCCGGGGTCGAATACGGCTGGTGGCCGGGCATCACCTCCTGCGCGGTCGTTGCCGGAACGGGAACCGGAAACGCACTCGATACTATCATGAACACCCCGCTGGTGCGCTGCGACGCGCCGGCCTGGACGCTGTTCGGGATCAGCCTTGCGGGGTACAATTTCCTTGTCTCCACCGCCGGCGGCCTCGCCGTGCTCGGGCTGCTCGCAAAGGACCGCCGCGCATGACCAAGGTGCCCGACCACATCGCCCGCATGATCCGCGTCGACCAGGCCGGTGAATTCGGCGCGACCCGCATCTATGCCGGGCAGCTCGCCGTCATGGGCGACCGCGGGCCCGATTCGGCCGAAATCGCCGGAATGGCTGAACAGGAGGCCGGCCACCGCGAGAAATTCGATGCGCTGATGGCGCGCCGCGGGGTTCGCCCGACCGCCTTGCAGCCCTTCTGGGACCGCGCCGGTTTCGCGCTTGGTGCCGTGACGGCGCTGATCGGGCCGGAGGCGGCCATGGCCTGCACCGCGGCGGTCGAGACCGAGATCGACGAACATTACTCCAAACAGCTCGACCAGCTGATGGAGAGCGGCGAAGATCCCGAACTTGCCGCGATGATCGAGGAATTCCGCGAGGACGAACGCGAACACCGCGATGCAGCTCTGGCCGCCGGCGCCGAACGCGCGCCCGCCTATCCGCTGCTCTCGGGCATCATTCGCCTGGGGTGCCGCGCCGCGATCCGCATTTCGGAGCGTGTCTGACGGGAACCGCAAGGGCCCGCAGCGCGCTTCATTAAGAGTTCACCCCGGCAGGCGCTTAATGCCCGCCACCCAATACGCTCCCGAGAGGACGACGATGTCGAAACCGCTGATTGCCCTTTCCGCCCTGGCCCTTGCGCTTCCCGTGCAGGCTTCGGCGCAGGAAACCGTCGATACCGGCGATGACAGCTACAACATGGTCATCGTCTACGGCGACGACGAATGCCCGCAGAGCACCGAGGAACAGATCGTCGTGTGCGCGCGCAAGGCGGAGAACGAGCGTTATCGTATCCCGGAGAACCTGCGCTTCTCTGACAGCCCCTCGAACCAGTCCTGGGCCGAGCGTGTTGAACGTTTCGAGATGGCCGGGGCTTTTGGCACCATGTCCTGCTCGCCTGTCGGCTCGGGCGGAGTGACCGGCTGCACGCAGCAGATGATCAACGACGCCTACGCCGATAAGGAAAACAACGCCGGGGTCCGCTTTGCCGAGATCATCGCTGCAGAACGCGCCAAGCGCCTCTCGACGATCGACGAGGAAGCCGCCGCCGAGCAGGAGCGCGTGGAGATGATCGAGCGCGAATACATGGAGCGCCTCGAACGCGAGCGCGCGGCTGAAACGCCGGGCGAAGAGGCCCTGCCGCAGCCCGACAGCGGCAACGGTCCGGGATAGTATATCGCCGCTTAACCCTTTTCGGCTAAGCCCGCGGGCATGGCCGCAACCCGCAAAATCCTCACCGTCTTCGGCACCCGTCCCGAAGCGATCAAGCTCTTCCCGCTCGTCCACGCGCTGGGCGCCGATCCGCGCTTCGAGAGCCGCGTGTGCATCTCCGCGCAGCATCGCGAGATGCTCGACCAGGTGCTGGCGATTGCGGGGGTCGAACCCGACCATGATCTCGACCTGATGACCCCGGGCCAGACGCTCGATGCGCTCACGGCGCGCGCGCTGGTCGAAATCGGCAAGGTGCTCGACAAAGAACAGCCCGACTGGGTGGTGGTGCAGGGCGATACGACGACCGTGATGGCGGGCGCCATTGCCGCCTATTACCGCAAGATCCCGGTCTGCCATGTGGAAGCCGGCCTACGCAGCGGCGATATCTACCATCCCTGGCCCGAAGAGGTGAACCGCCGGGTGGTGGGCAGCTTTGCCGCGCTGCATTGTGCGCCGACCGAAACTGCCCGGGATGCCTTGCTCAAGGAAAACACCGATCCCGAAAGCGTGCACGTCACCGGCAACACGGTGATCGATGCGCTGCACTGGGTGACGAAGCGGGTGGCAGAGGAGCCGTCGCTCGCTTCGGGCCTCGCCGAACTGGAGCAGCGGTTCGCGGGCAAGCGGATCATCGGCATGACCAGCCACCGCCGCGAAAACTTCGGCGAGGGCATGCAAAATATCGCCAATGCGGTTAAGGAAATTGCCTCACGCGATGACGTTGCAGTTATCTTCCCCGTCCATCTCAACCCCAATGTGCGCGCCGTCATGAACGAGCAGCTTGCCGGGCTCGACAATGTCGCGCTGATCGATCCGCTGGATTACCCGCACTTTGCGCGCCTGCTCGACATCAGCCACATCATGCTGACCGACAGCGGCGGCGTGCAGGAGGAAGCGCCGGCGCTGGGCAAACCGGTTCTCGTCATGCGCGAGACGACCGAACGGCCCGAGGGTGTCGCGGCGGGCACCGCCAAGCTGGTCGGCACTGACGCCGATACGATCGTGCGCGAGACCAACCGCCTGCTCGACGACGAAGCGGCCTATTCGGCCATGGCGAAGGCGCACAATCCTTTCGGCGACGGCCAATCCGCCCAGCGCATCGCGGACCTTCTCGCGACGGCGTGATCCGGCCCGCATCGCGGGGCGGCAAGGGCAATCGCCCGCCCGCAGGGGTGGCCCCGAAGGGGTCGGGCCCCCGGAGGATAGCCAAGGCTGCGGATGCAGCCGCCGGCGCTTAAGGCCAAAAGAACGGCGTTACTGTAAAATTTACCGACAGGCGTTAGAACGCGCTTCCGAAGGTTCGAAGGAAACACATTTCATGCGTGGTGACACCAAGCCCGACGTCTGCGTCATCGGCCTCGGCTATATCGGCCTGCCCACCGCCGCGATCATCGCGCGCGCGGGCTGCCCTGTGCACGGCGTCGATGTGACGCAAAGCGTGGTCGACACGATCAACCGCGGCGAAATCCACATCGAGGAAGTCGATCTCGACGGCCTCGTCCAGGCGGTGGTCCAGCGCGGGTTGCTGAAAGCCTCTACGGAGGTGGCACCGGCCGACGTCTTCGTGATCGCGGTGCCGACGCCCTTTGCCAAGGACGGCAAGCACACGCCCGACACTTCTTATGTAATGAGCGCGGCGGAAAAGGTCGCTGAGGTGCTGAAAAAAGGCGACACGGTCATCCTCGAATCGACCTCGCCCGTCGGCACAACCGAGGCAATGCGCGATGCGATCGCCGCAAAGCGCCCCGATCTCGCCATGCCGGGCCTTACCGATGGCCAGCCCGACGTGAGCCTCGCCTATTGTCCGGAACGCGTGCTGCCAGGGAAGATCCTCGAGGAACTCACGCATAACGACCGCTCGATCGGCGGCATCACCCCGCGCTGTGCTCGCAAGGCGCTCGCCTTCTACAAGCGTTTCGTGAAGGGCGAATGCGTCACCACCGATGCGCGCAGCGCAGAGATGACCAAGCTCGTTGAAAACGCCTTCCGCGACGTGAACATCGCCTTTGCCAACGAGCTGTCGATGATCGCCGACAAGCAGGGGCTCGACGTGTGGGAAGTCATCCGCCTCGCCAACCGCCACCCGCGTGTGAACATCCTCACGCCGGGCCCGGGTGTCGGCGGCCACTGCATCGCGGTCGATCCGTGGTTCATCGTCCACGGCGCGCCGGATGAGGCAAAGATCATCCGCCAGGCGCGCGACACCAACGATGCCAAGATGCACCACGTGCTCACACGCGCAAAGGTGCTGATCGACGCGCATCCGGATGCGAAGGTCGCCTGCCTCGGCCTCGCCTTCAAAGCCAATATCGACGATTTCCGCGAAAGCCCCGCGCGCTATGTCGCCGCCAGCCTCGCGCGCGAATACGGCGACCGGATCCAGGTGGTCGAACCCTATGCCGGCGAGCTGCCCAAGGAATTCGACGGCACTGCGGCCGAACTGGTCGATATCGACACCGCGCTCGAGGAATCGGATGTCCTCATCACGCTGGTCGATCACGATGTCTTCAAGGTGATCCCGCCCGAAGAGCGTGCCGGCAAGGCGGTCTACGACACCCGCGGCATCTGGCCAGACGTGGCCTGAACTCCGCTACATTCCCGGGTAGCGTCCGAACTCCGGCAGGTCCGCCAGATTGCTCATATAGGGCAACCGCTCCGCCGTCTGGATTTGTGCGCCGGGGGTGTGTCCTGCCGCGTCGTCAAGCGTTGCAGACTGGATGTCGACAAGTCCGGG
Organism: Qipengyuania flava; assembly: GCF_019448255.1. Taxonomy (NCBI): domain Bacteria; kingdom Pseudomonadati; phylum Pseudomonadota; class Alphaproteobacteria; order Sphingomonadales; family Erythrobacteraceae; genus Qipengyuania; species Qipengyuania flava. The sequence goes on along the minus strand of NZ_CP080410.1, from coordinate 111,477 downwards.
CAATGCGGTTTCATTGATGAAGTAGAGACCGGTGCCGCAGGTGCCACAGAAATGGCGCCATGAGTCTCCCGAGGAATTGTAGGCAACAGCCTCGCCCTTGGTGATACGGAAACTCTCCGACGCGTAGGCCATCCACGCAGTCGCCGGAGCGCCGGACGAAGCGCGGCAATCCGCACAATGACACAGCGCATGATGCGCCGCTTCGCCTTCGACCGCGTAGCGCACGGCGCCGCACTGACATCCACCTTCAAGCATCGCTCTCTCCCTGACTCGAAGGGAACGTATAGAGAACGAAGGCGCTAGACAAGTCCGATATCGGGCGCGTCTTCCTGCTTCATGCCGACCACGTGGTAGCCCGCGTCGACATGGTGCGTCTCTCCGGTCACGCCGGAGGAGAGGTCCGACAGGAAATAGAGGCCCGAGCCGCCGACGTCGTCGATCGTCACATTGCGGCGCAGCGGTGAGTTCAGCTCGTTCCACTTGAGGATGTAGCGGAAATCGCCGATCCCGCTTGCGGCCAGCGTCTTGATGGGACCTGCGCTAATCGCGTTTACGCGGATGTTCTGCGGGCCGAGGTCGTTGGCGAGGTACTGCACGCTGGTTTCCAGCGCAGCCTTGGCCACACCCATGACGTTGTAATGCGGGATGACCTTTTCCGCGCCGTAATAGGTCAGCGTGAGGATCGACCCGCCTTCGGGCATCATCTCGGCGGCGCGCTTGGCGACGGCGACGAGCGAGTAGGCGGAAATGTTCATCGTCATCAGGAAGTTGTCGAGGCTGGTGTCGACATATTTCCCGCGCAGCTCGTTCTTGTCGGAAAAGCCGATCGCGTGGACGACGAAATCGATGCTGTCCCAGCGCGCCTTCAGGCTGTCGAACGCGGCGTCGAGCGCGCCCATGTCCGACACATCGCATTCAATCAGGAAATCGCTGCCGAGTTTCTCCGCCAGCGGGCCGACGCGCTTCTTCAGCGCTTCGCCTTGATAGGAGAAGGCGAGCTCGGCGCCCTGTTCGTGCAACTGCTTGGCAATGCCCCAGGCCAGCGACTTGTCGTTCGCAAGGCCCATGATCAGCCCGCGTTTTCCTGCCATCAACCCGCTCATAAGGCGTGCTCCTCTTCTTCCATTTCCTGCGCCAGCGCGGCGCGGCGACCCTCGTCGGTTTCCTCGGCCAGCTCTTCTTCCGGCGTTTCCGCAAGCGCTGCGTTCAGTTCCGCGCCGATAACCACCCCAAGCCCGACAAGCCAGAAAAAGAACAGCGCGATCATCACTCCGGCGAGGCCACCATAGGTGAGGTCGTAGGTGAAGAAATTGCGCAGCACGAGCGGCATTAGGGTGGTCACGGCGATCCACCACAGCGTCGTCAGCACAGCGCCGGGCCATTTGGGATAGCGCTTGCGGCGGTATTTCGACGGGGTGAGCGAATAGAAGATCAGGTAAAGCGAGCCGAACAGGCCGATGGTCGGCACGATGCGCGAAAGCCGCAAGTCCATTACCCGGTCGACCAGCTCGGGGAAATAGGCCTCGATAACCTGCTGCGCAGTGCCGATCAGGAACTGGGCGATGAGGCTTAGCAAGAGCAGGAACACCGCGCCCAGGATCATGCCGGAGGAGAACAGCCGGTATTTCCAGAAGGCGTGGGTCGCCTCGGTGCCATAGGCACGGCGCAGGATGTCGCGGATGGTCTCGATCAGGCTCCCCACCGTCCACAGGCCAACCGCTGCGCCGACCCACAGCAGCCAGCCGCTGCGCGCCTCGACCGCGTCGCGCGCAACCGGCTCGATCACATTGGCGACCACCGGCGGCAGGGCGGTTAGCACGGCGTTGATCGTCGCGGCGCGCTCGGCCTCTTCGCCAAAGGCGCTGAAGATTGCAGCACCGAGGATGAAGAAGGGGAAGATCGCCAGCATCGAGAGATAGGCGAGGTTGCCGGCGTGGATGAAGCCGTCGTTATAGGTGCCGACCAGCGTGCGCTGGGTCACTTCCCAGGCGCGGGTGCCCGGGCCGACGCGCTCTTCGATGCGGCCGCGCAGATTGCGGGCTTCCTTCCGGCGCTGTTCGGGAGACAGCGAGTGGACCTCGCGCTCCTGCGTTTCCGGAAAGGATGGTGGCGCCAAGCTCTAAACCCCCAGCTTGCTCCGCGGATCGCCTTCGTCCTTCCATCCGTCGAGCCGCTTGGCAAGCTCTTCGAGGTTGTCGGGGAGCTGAATTTCGAGCGTGACGAGTTGATCGCCGCGCGTGCCGTTCTTGCGCGTGAAGCCCTTGCCCTTGAGGCGCAGGACCGTCCCGCCGTGGGTGCCGGCTTTGATCGTCATCATTACCGGGCCATCGACCGTGGGCACGCGCACCTTGCCGCCGTTCACCGCCTCGTCGAGCGTGATCGGCAGGTCGAAACGTACGTCGTCGCCTTCGCGCTTGAACAGTTTGTGCTTGTCGATCGCGATGATGACCAAACCGTCGCCTGCGCCGCCCGGACCCGGTTCGCCCTTGCCCTTGAGGCGCATCTGCGTGCCGTCCTCGACACCCTTGGGAAGCTTGAGGTCGATCGTCTTGCCATCAGCGAGCGTAATGCGCTGGTCCGCCAGCGTTGCCGCTTCGGTAAAGGGAACGCGCAGGCGGTAGCTGATATCCGCGCCCTTCTGCGGGGGCGGACGGCGGCGCTGGCCGCCGCCGAAGGGGCTGCCGCCGCGGCGCGAACCGCCGCCGAACAGGCCTTCGAAAATGTCGCCGAGATCGACATCATCCGTGCCGAAGCCCTGGAAATCCTCCGCCCGGAAGCCGCCCTGGCCGCCGTTCGGCCGGAAGCCGCCGCCTCCGCCCATGCCGGCAAAGGGATTGGCGGGATTGCCCTCGGCGTCGATCTCGCCGCGGTCGAACTGCGCGCGCTTATCCTTGTCGCTCAGCAGGTCGTAGGCCTTGGTCACGTCGGAGAACTTCTCCGCCGCTTTCGGATTGTCCTTGTTGCGGTCCGGATGCAGCTCCTTGGCGAGCTTGCGATAGGCGCTTTTGATGTCCTTTTCGGACGCGCTGCGGGTTACGCCAAGGGTGGAATAGGGGTCGGCCATGGTGTGTTAGCTAGTTGCTACGCCTTTTTCATGCAAGCGGATGCGGTTTCCTACAGTGCGTTATGGCGATAGGGGATGCCGCATGGAGGACAAGCCTTTCTGCTTTGCACCGGTTTCCCGGCACAAACGGGCGGTAGGCGGTTTTGCTCCTGAACCGTGTTCCAAGCGTTCCACCCTGTAGGAAAGCCCCGATGCAGCCCGACGAAAGCGCCATTCCCGCCACCGACCCCTTCGCCCTGTTCGAAGTGTGGTTTGCGCAGGCGAAGGAAAGCGAGCCCAACGATCCCAACGCGATGGCGCTGGCAACGGCCTCGGCCGATGGCTTTCCCTCGGTGCGGATGGTTCTGCTGAAGGGCCACGGCAGCGACGGCTTCGTGTTCTACACCAACGCCGAAAGCCGCAAGGGTGAACAGATCCGCGCAAACATGCGCGCCGCCTTGCTTTTCCACTGGAAGAGCCTGCGCCGCCAGATCCGCATCGAAGGCCCGCTCGCCGAAGTGAGCGAGGCGGAGGCCGACGCCTACTTCCACTCGCGCCCGCGCGCCTCGCAGATCGGGTCCGCCGCCAGCGACCAGTCGCGCCCCTTGCCCGGCCGCGAGGTCTATCTCGACCGGGTGGCCGCTCTGGAGGAACGCTATCCGGAAGGCGATATCCCGCGCCCGCCGCACTGGACCGGCTTTCGCCTGAGCCCGCGCCGGATCGAATTCTGGCACGACCGGCAGTACCGTCTCCACGATCGCCGCCTGTTCACCCGCGAGGATGCGGACGCGGCGTGGACCAACACGCTGCTCTATCCGTGAGCGACAAACGCGCCCTGCTTGCCCGATCGGCAGCGCTGGCATCGATCTCGGTCGCGGTGGTGCTGGTCGCGCTCAAGACCTGGGCGACCTGGCGCACCGGCTCGACCGCGATGCTCGGCAGCCTCGCCGATTCCGCGCTCGACCTCATTGCCAGCCTCGCAACGCTGACCGGCGTATGGATCGCCTCGCAACCGGCCGATCACAACCACCGCTTCGGGCACGGCAAGGCAGAAGCGCTCGCGGCAATCTTCCAGGTCATGCTGATCGCCCTTTCGGCCTTCGGCATTGCGGCGCGGGCTGTCATGCAGCTTGCCGGGCAGGGCGAAACCGCGGCGGCAGAAGAAGGCATTGCCGTTTCGCTCATCGCCATCGCGCTGACCTTCGCGCTGCTCGGCTGGCAGCGCTACGTCATGAACCGGACCCGCAGCCTCGCGATCCAGACCGATCACCTGCACTACAAGTCGGACCTGATGCTGAACCTTGCGGTCATTGCCGCGCTGGCGCTCGACCAGTTTGCCGGTTTCGGGATTGCCGATCCGCTTTTCGGACTCGCCATTGCCGCATGGCTGGCCTTCGGCGCGTGGAACGGGGCGAGCGAGGCGGTCGATGATCTGATGGACCGCGAGTGGCCCGAGGAAAAGCGGCTTGCCTTCGTCGAGGCCGCCGCGCGCCATCCGGAGCTTTCCAACCTCCACGACCTGCGCACCCGTACCAGCGGCAACCGCGATTTCGTGCAGTTCCACGTCGATCTCGACCCGGCCATGACCGTCGAGCAGGCGCACGACATCATCGAGCGGGTCGAAGCCGACCTCATGGCGCGCTTCCCCGACATGGAGCTGTTCATCCACATCGACCCCGAAGGCCATATCGACGAGCCGGACAACCCGCTGGTCGAGGACGACGAGTTCGCCAAGCTGGAGAAAGACACATGAGCCGCATCCTGCCCTACTGGCATGTCGACGCCTTCGCCGACCGGCCCTTCGCGGGAAACCAGGCGGCCGTGATGCCGCTGGATGCCTGGCTCGACGATGCGACCCTGCTGGCCATCGCGGAGGAGAATAACTTCGCGGAAACAGCCTACGTGGTGCCCGATGCCAGCGGTGAAGCGGATTACGAGCTCCGCTGGTTCACGCCGACCGAGGAAGTGCGTTTGTGCGGCCATGCGACGCTTGCCAGCGGGCATGTACTTCTATCGCGCGACGGCGGCGAACGGGTGACCTTCCGCACGCGCAAGGCGGGCGTGCTCGAAGTGGCGAAAGCGGCTGGCGGCTACGAACTCGCCCTTCCGCTGATCCGGACCGAGCCGGGCGAATGGGCCGAAGCGGTCGCGCTGCTGGGTGATGCGCCGCAAGAGGTCTGGCTGAACCCCGATCGCTACGGTGTCTACCTGTTCGAAACCGAGGAGCAGGTACGCGCGCTCGATCCGGACCTGCGCGGGCTCGGCGCGCTGGGGAACGACCAGTTCATCTGCACTGCGCCGGGCAAAGAGACAGACGTCGTCAGCCGTGTGTTCGTGCCCGGGGGCGGGGTGGACGAGGACAGCTTTACGGGGTCGGCGCACGCCGCGCTCACCTATTTCTGGACCGAGCGGCTGGGTCGCGAGAGCTTTTCCGCCTTCCAGGCTTCGCAGCGCGGCGGCCACGCCGAATGCCTCCGCGATGGCGAGCGCGCCGTGCTTACCGGTGCCTGCGTGACCGTGGTCGAAGGCGCGTTCCTGCTGCCCTAGGTTTCGGGATAGAGCTCGACCACATCGGCGAGCTGCTGAAGCATGGCGATGCGTTCCTCGCGGTTCGAATGGCCGAGACGCACCACGGTCAGCTTCTGCGTCGGCGAGACGAAGACATACTGGCCCATGTGCCCGATCAGCGAAAAGGCGCTGTGCGGGGCGCGGTCCGGGAACAGCGGGTGCTCCTCGCCTTCGGGCAGCGGGCGATTGAGCCAGGTCTGGAGGCCGTAATGTGGGCTCACCGGGCTGGGCTCGATCATTTCCTCGACCCAGGCGCGCGGCACCAACTGTTCGCCGCGGTGCGCGCCCTTGTTGCGCAGCAGCTCGCCCAGCTTCGCCCAATCGCGCGCCGTGGCGTGGATCAGCGAACCGCCGATGAGCGTGCCTGAACGGTCGAATTCGGGCACGACGCTGGTCATGCCGAGCGGCGCGAAAAGGCGGGCGTCGAGATAGTCGGCCACCGCCTTGCGGCGTGCATCCGGGTCCTCGCTATCGGTCAACGCGCGGGCCGCGATATCGGCGAGGATCACCGTGGTGTTCGAGGAATATTCGAACTTCTCGCCCGGCTCGGCTTCGAGCGGCTGGGCGGTGGCGTAATCGGCCATGTCATCGCGCCCATCGAGGAAAAGCATGCGCACTTCCCCACTTTCATAGGGCGGGTCACCCGCTTCGGTGTGCTCGAGCCCCGAGCGCATCTGGAGGAGGTGGCGCAGCGTGATTTCGGCGCGCGGATCGCCGGTGCGCTGCCAGCGGGCAACCGGGGCCGGGGCGTCGAGCCGCAGCTGTCCGTCGGCCACCAGCATGCCGATCAGCACCGCGGTGACCGTCTTCGCCATCGACCAGCTCACGAAACGCGTCGTTTCGTCATAGCCCGGCGCGTAGCGCTCCACCGCCAGCTTGCCGTCGTGATAGACCACCAGCGCGCGGGTTTCGCCGAGGCCATCGAGCGTGAACACCTCGTCCGCTGCGCGCGCCAGCGCCTTCGTTGGCGCGCCCGGTTCGCTGGTCACGGCGGCCAGCGCCTCTTCGCTCAGCGGAGGCTCTTCGGCGGGGCCGGAGGACCCGCAGGACGCAAGGGTTGAGGTTGCAAGCGCAAGCGCGATAAGGGGAAGGGGCCGCATGGACATGCGGTGTCACTCGCACGAAGGAATCCCGCTTGGCAACGGCCAAATCCCGCTCTCGCAAGACCCGCCTGTGGCTGTGGCTCCTGCTCATCGTCATCGCCCTGCTCGCCGCCGCCTGGTTCGCGCTGGGTGAAGGGCTGCGCAAGACGGGCGGGGTGGGTTCGGCCTATGCCGCGCGCGTTGCGTGCTCGTGCCGTTTCGTTGCCGGCCGCAGCCTCGACGATTGCGCCAAGGACAAGCTGGAAGGCATGGAGCTGATCTCGCTCAGCGAGAATGTCGAAGCCAAGAGCGTGACCGCTTCAATCCCCTTCGTCGCCGCCGACACGGCCACTTTGCGCGAAGGCTATGGCTGCGTGCTCAAGGAGTGGCAGGGCTAGGCTTCGTCGCGCAGGAAGGCGGCGTAGGCATCGCGCAAGCCGTCTTCGAGCGAGATGGAAGGCCTCCACCCCATCGCTTCAAGGCGCGAGGAATCCATCAGCTTGCGCGGCGTGCCATCGGGTTTGGTCCGGTCGCGCTCGATACGGCCCTCGAAGCCAACCACCTGCGCGATGGTCTCGGCAAGGTCGCCGATCGCATGGTCCTCGCCCGAGCCGACGTTAATGTGCAGTTCGTCCGAATAATGGCCGAGCAGGAAGACGCAGGCGTCCACAAGATCGTCGACATGCAGGAATTCGCGCCGCGGCGTGCCGCTGCCCCAGATGGTGAGGCTGTCGGCGCCATCGCGCTTTGCCTCATGCGCCTTGCGGATGAGCGCGGGGATCACGTGCCCGCTTTCAAGGTCGTAACTGTCGCCCGGCCCGTAAAGGTTCGTCGGCATGGCCGAGATGAAATCGCAGCCGTGCTGCCGGCGATAGGCAGCGGCAAGCTTGATGCCGGCGATCTTGGCAATCGCATAGGCCTCGTTGGTCGGCTCGAGCGCGCCGGTCAGCAGCGCCTCCTCGCGGATCGGCTGCTCGGCGAACTTGGGGTAGATGCAGGACGAGCCGAGGAACAGCAGCTTGCCCGTGCCGTGCCGGTGCGCGACCTCGATCACGCTCGTCGCGATCGCGAGGTTGTCGTAGAGAAAGTCCGCCGGACGGGTCGCGTTGGCCATGATCCCGCCAACCCGCGCCGCGGCAAGGATCACCGCGTCGGGCGCGTTGCCGGCAAACCAGCTGTCCACCGCCTGCGGATCGCGCAGGTCGACAGAGCGCGGCGCGGTCAGGACCGTGCAATCCTCGCGCTCCAGCCGCCGGACCAGCGCTTGGCCGACCATGCCGCCATGGCCCGCGACATAGATGCGTTTTCCGGCAAGCGGGAACGCGCTCATCCCTAGTACCCGCGCAGTTTCTCGAAATCGGCCGCAACCATCTCACGCGCGAGTTCGCGGACCGGGACCTTGGGCTCCCAGCCGAGCTTCTCGCGCGCCTTGGTCGCATCGCCGAGCAGCAGGTCGACTTCGGTCGGACGGAAATAGCGCGGATCGATTTCGACAAGGACCTTGCCGGTCGCCTGGCAATAGCCCTTCTCGTCGACCCCTTCGCCGCGGAACTCGATCGGGATGCCGGCGTCCTCGAAGGCCCATTCGGTGAAGGCGCGGACAGTGGTGGTGACCCCGGTGGCAAGCACGTAATCGTCCGGCGTGACCTGCTGGACGATGGTCCACATGCCTTCTGCATACTCGCGGGCGTGGCCCCAGTCGCGCTGGGCATCGAGATTGCCCATGTAGAGCTTCTCCTGCAGCTCCAACGCGATCATTGCGGCGGCGCGCGAGATCTTGCGCGTCACGAAGGTTTCGCCGCGCACCCCGCTTTCGTGGTTGAACATGATCCCACAGCTGGCGTGCAGATTGTAGGCCTCGCGGTAATTGACCGTGATCCAGTGGGCGTAGAGCTTGGCCACGGCATAGGGGCTGCGCGGATAGAACGGCGTCGTTTCGTTCTGCGGCACGGCCTGGGCGAGCCCGTACATCTCGCTGGTCGATGCCTGGAAGAAGCGGGTGTGCTCTTCAAGGCCCAGGATACGGATCGCCTCGAGCAGGCGCAGCGTGCCCAGCGCGTCGGCGTTGGCGGTGTATTCGGGCGTTTCGAAGCTGACGAGCACATGGCTTTGCGCAGCGAGATTGTAGATCTCGTGCGGCTGCACTTCCTGCACGACCCGGATGATGTTGGTCGAATCGGTCACATCGCCGAAATGCAGGCGCATGTGCGGATCGGGAACGTGAGGATCTTCGTAAATGTCCTCGATCCGGCCCGTGTTGAACGAGGACGAACGGCGTTTGACACCGTGGACCTCGTAGCCCTTTGCGAGCAGCAGCCGGGCGAGATAGGACCCGTCCTGCCCGGTCACCCCGGTAATCAATGCGCGCTTGGCAGACACAGCGTATCTCCTTGGAGTGCTGCCTTCGGAAAACCGGTCGCCCAGCGCAAGCTTGTAAAAGGGCAATTTACCCTGATTCGAGGCCAATCCGTTCAGTTTCTGCGATCCAACCGCCTCCGACGACCCGTTCGCCGGCGTATATGACAGCCGCTTGACCGGGCGCGACGCCGAATTCGGGGGTTTCAAAGCGCAGGACGGCAGTGCTGCCGGACCCGAGCGACCCTTCGAGAACGACCGGGACCGGCTTGGCAAGGCTGCGGACCTTGGCGGTCAGCGGCACGTCGGGAAGCGGGCCGATGCGGTTGGTCTCCACGATCGTGGCCGAAGCCACCGCGAGCATGCGTTTCGGGCCGACCAGTACCTGCGCCTTGGGCGCATCGATGCCGACGACGTAGAGCGGTTCGGGCTGGCCGCCGATTTCGAGACCGCGGCGCTGGCCGACCGTGTAGTGGATCACGCCCTTGTGCTCGCCCAGTGTCTCGCCGCTCGCCGCGTGGACGATGGCGCCCGGCTGACCGCCTTCCGGGCGCATCTTCTTGACGATCTTGGCGTAGTCGCCATCGGGGACGAAGCAGATGTCCTGGCTGTCGGGCTTGTCGGCGTTGCGCAGGCCAGCCTCCTCGGCCAACGCGCGCACGTCCGTCTTGGGCATGCCGCCCAGCGGGAAGCGCAGGAAATCGAGCTGCTCGTCGGTGGTCGCGTAAAGGAAATAGGACTGGTCGCGCGCCGGGTCGGCCGCGCGGTGCAGTTCGGGTCCCGCCGGGCCTACGACTCGCTGGACGTAGTGGCCGGTGGCCAGGCAGTCCGCCCCCAGTTCGCGCGCCATCGCCAGAAGGTCCGTAAACTTGGGCCCCATGTTGCAGCGGATGCAGGGTACCGGTGTGCGCCCGGCGAGGTAATCGTCGGCAAAGGTCTCGACGACCTCTTCGCGAAACGCGCTTTCGTGATCGTGCACGTAATGCGCAATGCCCAGCCGTTCGGCGACCGCGCGCGCATCGCGAATATCGTCACCCGCGCAGCAGGCGCCCTTGCGGCCGGTCGCTGCGCCGTAATCGTAAAGCTGGAGCGTGATCCCGATGACCTCGGCGCCCGTGCGCGCGGCCAGCGCGGCGACGACCGAGCTGTCGACCCCGCCGGACATGGCAACGACAATGCGGCATTCGCTGGCCGGCCGGGGCAGGTCGAACAGCGCGGCTGCCTGGTCCGGCGAAAGGGTTTCGGTTTTGGGCATGGAGCGCTCCTTACACGCCTTGGGGGCTTGCCACCAGAGGGCGTGCGTAAGTGCCGCATGCGATGTTTCACGGAGTATTTACCATGAGGCCTTATCCACAGCTCTCATGTTTGAGGGGCAATTCAACAGGGCAACCCGCCAGGATCCGCGCGAAAGCACGGTTTTGCGCCAGTTTCGCTGGACAGACCTGGTGGCGCGACTCGCTGCGACTCGGGATCTTCGTGATGAACTCGCCAAGGTCGACGGGGGCTTCAACGCGTTTGGCGATGCACGCCGTGAGAGCTTCGAGGAAGGTAAACCGGCTGTTAACCATGATGCTTTAGCCCATGGCAAAACGACGGGTCTAAGCCTTGGGTCAGCCGCAAGCGATGCGGTGCAAGGCGATAGAGAGAAAGAATGATCGAAAACCAGGACATCCGCCCTGCACAGGTTATCGGCCCCCTCGGGGAGCCGCTGACGATTGACGACCTGCCTTCGCCCGAAACGAAGCGCTGGGTTGTTCGTCGCAAGGCTGAAGTCGTGGCTGCGGTCAACGGCGGCCTTCTGACCATCGATGAAGTGCTCGAGCGCTATTCGCTCAGCCTCGAGGAATTTGCTTCGTGGCAGCGCGCGGTCGATCGTTCGGGCATGCAGGGCCTGCGGGTTACCCGCATCCAGCACTACCGCGACCTGTACGAGCGCCAGCTCAAGTACTGACGCGCCTCCCGCGCCGCGTGCAAGCGGCGGGAACCAAACCTCCATCCACTCGCTCCTCTTGTGTCCCCGGCGCAATGCCGGACGGGCATCTCCGTCCCGCCTGCCCGAAGAGGGGGCACGGGGTCGACGGGAAAACAGGAGGAAAGACAATGGGTTGGATTATCGCTCTCATCGTTGGTGGTGTTGCCGGCTGGCTTGCGAGCCTGGTCATGAACCGTGACGCTTCCATGGGTATCTTCTGGAATATCGTGGTCGGCTGCGTCGGCTCGATCGTCGGCAACTGGATTGCCGGGCCGCTTCTCGGCATCACCGGCAGCGTGCAGGAATTCTCGCTGACCGGCCTCGCCGTCGCCGTGGTCGGCGCGATCGTGCTGCTCGGCATCGCCAACCTGGTTCAGCGCGGTCGCGTTCGCTAACGCGACGGCCTCGACCGAGACAGAAAGGGGCGGGGTGCCATGGGGCGCCTCGCCCTTTGTCGTTGGCGGACGCCAGAGATGGGACGGGCTGCGCCATTCGTCCAGCCGTGCATGTCCCCGGTCGAAGGTTCGATTGCCCTATGATACACCTAGGTCTAACGCCCGATTGCGAAATTCTTGCGCTAAGTGATATAGCAATGTAACACACTGCATATCCGCAGCGCTTCTGGGGCAAGGTACGACATGAATTACGAATCCGGAGTCATAGCCGAAAAGGGTGAGCCGATTACGGTCGGCATCGAAGACGAGCCCCTGGAGTTCGAGGATTCGCAGCGCAGCAGCAAGCGGCGCCTCATGATCATCGGCGGCCTTGTCGTGCTCGCCCTTGCCATCGCGGCCTATTTCGTGATGCGCGGCGGCGGCACCACCACTCCCGCAGGCGATGAAAACGCGCAGGCCCCGACCGTGACGGTCGTCACGCCGGGCCAGACGACGGTCGATGGCGAGATTACCGCAACCGGTACCTTCTCGGCGCGCCGCGAGATGCCGGTCGGCGTGGTTGGCGAAGGCGGCCGTGTGGTTTCCGTACCCGTCGACGCGGGCGACTGGGTCCGCCAGGGCCAGATCCTTGCCAGCATCGACCGCTCCGTCCAGTCGCAGCAGGCCCAGAGCGCGGCTGCCTCGGTGCAGGTCGCCCAGGCCGACGCCAACCTAGCCCAGGCCAACCTCGACCGCGCGCTCCAGCTGGTTGAACGCGGCTTTGTCTCGACCGCCGACGTCGACCGCCTGACCGCCACTCGCGATGCCGCGGTTGCCCGCGTCCGCGTGTCGCAGGCCCAGCTGCGCGAGCTGCGCGCCCGTAACGCGCGCCTCAACATCGTCGCCCCGGCTTCGGGCCTCGTGCTCGAACGCAATGTCGAAACCGGCCAGACGGTCGGCGCCGGCTCGCCGCCGCTGTTCCGCATCGCGCGCGGCGGCGAAATGGAACTGCAGGCTCGCCTCTCGGAAGACGCGCTGTCCTCGATCAAGGTCGGCACGACCGCGAGCATTCGCCCGATCGGCACCGACAGCACCTTTACCGGCTCGGTCTGGCAGGTCTCGCCGACCATCAGCCAGCAGGACCGCCAAGGTGTGGCGCGCATCGCGCTTCCCTACGCCCCCGGCCTGCGTCCGGGCGGCTTTGCGACGGCCACCATTGCGAGCGGCACCGTCGTGGCGCCGATCCTTCCCGAAAGCGCCGTGCTGTCGGATGATGAAGGACCCTTCGTCCTCATTGTCAACGGCGAGGACAAGGCCGAACGCCGGGCCGTCACCACTGGCACGGTCACCTCCAAGGGCATCGTGATCACCGAAGGCCTGACCGGCTCCGAGCGTGTCGTGCTGCGCGCCGGCGGCTTCCTCACCGAAGGCGAAACGGTCAACACCCAGCTTGCCAAGCTCGACTAAGGACGAGGCTGACCCATGAACTTTCGCAACATCTCTGCCTGGTCGATCCGCAACCCGGTTATTCCGCTGGTCGCCTTCACCGCGCTGCTGATTGCGGGGCTCATCAGCTTCGCCCGGATGGACGTGGTCAACAACCCGGACATCGAGTTCCCGGCGGTCAACGTCTCGATCTCGCAGCCCGGCGCCGCGCCGACCGAAATCGAGAACCAGATCACCCAGCGGGTCGAGTCCGCCGTGCGCTCGATCAACGGGGTGAATTCGATCAACTCGACCGCGCGCGAAGGCAATTCGAGCACGTTCATCGAATTCGAGATCGGCACCGATCCCAACGACGCCGTTGCCGAGGTCAAGAACGCGGTCGACACGATCCGCGGCTCGCTGCCCGACGGGATCCTCGAGCCGCGTGTGACAAAAGAGGAAATCTCCGGCGGCTTCCTGGCGATTTACGCCGTTGAAGCCGACGACATGACCATCGAGGGCCTGAGCTGGTTCATCGACGACACCGTCGCCAAGCAGCTCCTGAGCATCGAGGGCATGGCCGAAGTCAACCGCTTCGGCGGGGTCGACCGCGAGATCGAGGTCATCCTCGACCTGCCGCGCATGCAGGCGCTTGGCGTGACTGCCAGCCAGATCAACGGCGTGCTGCGCCAGAGCAACATCGACGCGGCGGGCGGCATGGCCGAAGTCGGCGGCACCCGCCAGTCGGTCCGCGTCCTCGGCAACAGCGCCGACGCCTATGAGCTGAGCCAGCGCCAGATCCAGATCGGCGGCGGCCGCACCGTGAAGCTCGCCGATGTCGCCACCGTGCGCGACGGCTTCTCCGAACGCACATCGATCAGTAAGGTGCGCGACAAGGAGGTCGTGAACTTCGCGATGAGCCGCGCCAAGGGCGCCTCGGACGTGACCGTTTACGAAGAAGCGCTCCAGAAGATCGAACAGATCGAAGCCGCCAACCCAGGCGTGAAGTTCATCCCGCTCTTCAACACGGTCAAGTACACGAAGGACCAGTACGAAAGCGCCATGGCCGCGATGATCGAGGGCGCGATCCTCGCCGTGGTCGTGGTGTTCTTCTTCCTGCGCGACTGGCGCGCCACCGCCATTTCGGCGGTCGCGATCCCGCTTTCCGCCATCCCGACCTTCTGGTTCATGGACCTCCTGGGGTTCAACCTGAACCAATTGTCCCTGCTGGCGCTGGCGCTGGTGGCCGGCGTGCTCGTCGATGACGCGATCGTGGAGATCGAGAACATCGTCAGACACATGCGCATGGGCAAGACCGCCTACCAGGCATCAATCGACGCGGCCGACGAAATCGGCCTGCCGGTTGTGGCGACCAGTTTCTGTATCGTCGCGGTGTTCTTCCCTGTCGGCGCCATGCCGGGCATTTCGGGTCAGTTCTTCAAGAACTTCGGCTTCACGGTGGTTGTCGCGGTGCTGATGTCGCTGGCCGTGGCCCGCATGATCACACCGATGCTGGCGGCCTACTTCCTCAAGGCGAAGGGGCAGGCGGCGCACGGCGAAGGCCCGATGATGGACCGTTACATGAACATCCTCGCCTGGTCGCTCGACCGCGGCAAGATGTATGCCATGCGCGAAGGCGTGGAAGGCCCCCGCCGTCGCTGGCTCTATGTGCTCTCGCTGCTCCTGGTGGTGATCGCCGCGCTGGTCATCTCGGCCATGGTGACCTTTACGGTCTCTGGCATGATCCAGCAGTTCGGCATTCCCGACATGATTGCCGGCCCCGATGCGAACGCATTCGAAGGCTTCATTGCCAAACTGGTCGGGATCACCCAGCTGGCCTTGGCCCTGGGTGCAGGCTTCCTCGCGACGCTGCTGTTCTTCCGCGTCACCGGGTTCATCATGCGCCGTCTTGGCAGCCATCTGGCGCAGGCATGGCAGTATCTCTACGCGCGGTTCCTCGACCACCGCGTGTGGATGCTGGGCGTCGGCTATTTCTCGCTGCTGCTGACCATTCTCCTCTTCGGCATCGTCCCGGCCCAGTTCCAGCCGGTGATCGACGACGAGAACAGCCGCATCGAGATCGAAATGGTGCCGGGCACCACGCTCGAGACAACCGAACGCGTCACCGACCAGGTCGTGGACATCCTCTACGCGCAGCAGGAAGTCGAACTCGCGCTCGAACGTGTCCGCCAGGATCGCGCGACGATCTACATCACGCTGCGCGAGGACCGCGAGCGTACCTCGATCGATTTCGAACGTTCGCTGGCGCCGACCTTCGCCCAGATCGCCGACGCCCGCGTGCGCTTTGCCTCGCAGTCGGGCGGTTTCGGATCGGGCCGTGACATGACCATCATGCTCGCCGGCTCCAATCCCGAACTGCTCAACGAAACCGCGGCGACGCTGGTGGAGCAGATGAAGGGCATCGATTCGCTCGTCGCCCCGCGCATCAGCGCCGACATCAACAGGCCCGAGCTGATCATCAAGCCGCGCGAAGACCTCGCCGCCGAACTCGGCGTGACCACCGTCGCGCTGAGCCAGACGATCCGTATCGCGACCATGGGCGAGATCGAGCAGAACGCGGCGAAATTCTCGCTGTCCGACCGCCAGATCCCGATCCGCGTCAAGCTGCCCGAACAGTCGCGCGAGGATCTCGAGACGATCAAGAACCTGCCGGTGCAGACGTCGAACGGCGGCTCTGTCCCGCTCTCGCGCGTGGCCGAGGTGACCTTCGGTTCCGGTCCGACGACCATCCAGCGCTACAACCAGAACCGCCGCGTTCTGGTGGGCGCCGACCTCGCCCAGGGCGTGGTCAAGGGTGAGGCGCAGGCCGAGATCGATGCGCTGCCGATCCTGCAGGACCTGCCGCAGGGCGTGATCCGCGACGTGGTCGGCGAAGACGAATGGCAGCAGGAGCTGATGACCAGCTTGCTGATCGCCATCGTCTCGGGCGTGCTGCTGGTGTTCGCGGTGCTGGTGCTGCTCTACAAGCGCCTGATGAGCCCGCTGGTCAACATGACCAGCCTCGCGCTCGCGCCGCTGGGCGGTATCCTGCTCGTCTGGCTCTTCGGCCAGCCGCAGTCGATGCCGGTCTATATCGGTATCCTGCTGCTGCTGGGCATCGTCTCGAAGAACTCGATCCTGCTGATCGACTTCGCCATCGAGGAAATGGACAAGGGCACGCGCAAGCTGACCGCGATTATCGATGCTGGCCACAAGCGCGCGCAGCCGATCGTCATGACCACGGTCGCCATGACTGCGGGCATGGTGCCGACCGCGATGTCGGGCGTCCTCGGCTCGGGCGACGGCGCCTGGCGCGCGCCGATGGGCACGGTGGTGATCGGGGGCCTCATCCTCTCGACGCTGCTCACCCTGCTGATCGTACCGGCCGGCTTCAGCCTGGCGGATGGCTTCGAAAAGCGTGCCGGCCCCTGGCTGCGCAATCGCCTGCTGACCTACAAGGATGGTGACGATACGCGGCCCTATCCCGGTTCCCAGCCCGGGGCCGAACCCGCGGAGTGAGCGATGGCGCGCCTGCGGGCCTGCGACTAGCCGGTCCCCCGATACCCCCTGACCGTGCGCGCATGATGCGGCGCACGGCCACGGGGCTCATCGTCCTCATGGCCGCGCTGTTCCTGTGGTCGGGCCGCTATCTCGATGTGCATCCGGCCTGGGGCTACCTCCACGCCTTTGCCGAAGCTGCCATGGTAGGCGGCCTTGCCGACTGGTTCGCGGTCACCGCGCTGTTCCGCCACCCACTCGGCCTGCCGATCCCGCACACCGCGATCATCCCGGAAAACAAGGACCGCATCGCCGACACGATGGCGGGCTTCCTGCGCGAGAACTTCCTCACCCCCGCTGTCGTCGGACGGCGCATGGGTTCGATGAACCTCGCCCATGCGGTCGGCAGCTACCTGGCGGATCCCAAGTCCGCCAAGGATTCGCGGATCCGGGCAGGCGCGGGCGAGCTGGCCATCGAAGTGCTGGAATCGCTCGATCCCGACCGGCTCGGCGGGCAGGTGCGCTCCGGCATCAAGAGCCAGCTCGGCAAGCTCGACATCGCGCCGCTGCTCGGCGGAATGCTCGACGCCATGATCGCCGACGGCCGGCACAAGCCGCTGATCGACAAGATCATCCGCTGGGCCGGCCTCGTGCTGGAAGACAACGAGACGCTGGTGCGCGACATGGTGCACAAGCGCGCCAACAGCGTGCTGCGCTTCACCGGCCTTGACGAACGCCTCGCCAATTCGGTGCTCGACGGGCTCTACAAGCTGCTCGCCGAAGTCCTCGTCGATCCCGAGCACCCCCTGCGCGACAAGATCGAGGAAGGCCTGCAGGAGCTTGCCAAGGGCCTGCGCGAAGATCCCGAGATGCAGGAGCGGGTCGAGCGCATGAAGCGCGAACTGCTCGAAAACCCCGCGATCGGCGACTGGTGGCAGGGCGTGTGGGAGCGGCTGCGCGCCAATCTCATCAACACAATCCGCACCTCGGGCGGGACGGGCCACGGCTACATCGGCGAGACGCTGGGCGAACTGGGCGCTGCGCTGCGCGACGACGAGCGCCTGCAACGCCAGGTCAACCGCTTCGCCCGCCGCACCGCCGTGGGCGTTGCCACGCGCTACGGCGACCAGATCGTGCGACTCGTATCCGAAACGGTGAAGCGCTGGGACGCCCAGACCATCACCGACCGCGTCGAAAGCGCGGTGGGCCGCGACCTCCAGTTCATCCGCATCAACGGCACGCTGGTCGGCGGGCTGGTCGGCATGACCATCCACACGCTGGATGTCTATGTGATCTGATCCCGAAGGATCAGCGCAGCCTGTAAGCTATCGTCGTGGCGTAGAAGGACGCCATCGGAGCCCCGTCGATATCGAGGGCAGGCTTGAACTTCCCGACCTTCATGAATTCCTCGCAGGCCCGGTCATCGAAATTCTCCGCGACCGATACGTTCACGATCTGGCACTTGGTGGGTGCGCCTTCCTCGTCGATCAGCACACGAAGGCTAAGATCGGCCTGCCTGCCCCATCGTTCGGCTCTGCCCGGGTAGTATTGCTGGATGCGCCGCGCAATTTCTTCGATATTGAGCGGCTCAGGAGCTTTTGCGCGCCTCGCATGGGCTTCCACGTCGACACCCCAGGTGCGCACCAGGTCGCTCATGCACGTGTTGAGCAGTTCGAAGAGCTGGCCTAGATTTCCCGTGTCCAGGCGCTGCGCAGGACGCTTGCCGCGCTGGAAGGAAACCCAGTCGATCGACCGGCCTTCCTCTACATCGAGAAGGCCGAGCCCGACCGGCTCCTCCAGCTCCTCGCTCTCCTCGGGTGTGTGCTCGCGAGCCTTCTTGGAAAGGCGTCTCCAATCCAGGTCCGGCTTGCGCATCGACGCCGAACGATAAGCAGCGCCAAAGCTCCCGAGGGTCGTCCTCTTCTTGCCCTCCATCTCCCAGGCGTCGAGGCCAGGTCCGAACTGCACCGAGACAGGGCCACCTGACTTCATGTCCTCGGCAACCGCGCCGGCCATGACCCATCTCGGAGACCTTGAGGGCGTGATCTGTTCGAGAAGCAAGAGCGTACGCTCTTCGCCGGTGCCGAACGTCCGCGCGGCCCGGCAGCGGTTGGCCGCAAAGTCCACTTCCCAGGGCGCCGATGGGGCGACGACAACAGGCGGCTCATCCTGAGCATAAGCAGGCGCGGCGACCAGCAGACTACCTGCTGCCAAAAAGTAGATGGTGCGACCCAACAAAGAAAAACCCTCCCGATCTGGTGACCGGGAGGGTTATCGACCTCGCTCTGATAATCAATCAGAGTTTTTCGGTAAGTTCCGGCACTGCCTTGAACAGGTCGGCAACAAGGCCGATGTCCGCGACCTGGAAGATCGGGGCGTCTTCGTCCTTGTTGATGGCGATGATGGTCTTGGAATCCTTCATGCCGGCAAGGTGCTGGATCGCACCCGAGATGCCGATGGCGATGTAGACTTCCGGTGCCACGATCTTGCCGGTCTGGCCGACCTGGTAATCGTTGGGCACGTAGCCTGCATCGACCGCAGCGCGGCTGGCGCCGATGCCGGCGCCGAGCTTGTCGGCGAGCGGGGTGATGACCTGCTCGAAGGTTTCCGAATCCTTCAGCGCGCGGCCGCCCGAAACGATGACCTTGGCGCTGGTGAGTTCCGGACGGTCGCTTTCGGCGATCTCTTCGCTGACGAAGGCCGAGAGGCCGGCATCGCCAGGACCCGAAACCTCTTCCACCGAAGCCGAACCGCCTTCGGCAGCGGCCTTTTCAAAGGCGGTGCCGCGCACGGTGATGACGAGCTTCGCATCGCTCGATTCGACCGTGGCGATGGCGTTGCCGGCGTAGATCGGACGGGTGAAGGTCTTGTCGCCTTCGACCGAGAGGATGTCCGAAATCTGCATCACGTCGAGCAGGGCTGCGACGCGCGGCGCGATGTTCTTGCCGGTGGTGGTGGCAGGCGCCACGAACGCGTCGTGGTGGCCCATCAGGTCGGCCACCAGCGGCGCGACGTTTTCGGCCAGCGCGTTGGCGTAGGCGGCGTCATCGGCGAGGTGGACCTTGCCGACGCCGGCGATCTTCGCGGCTTCGTCGGCGACCGAGCGGCAGCCCGAACCGGCGACGAGCAGGTGAACCTCACCGAGCTTCGAAGCGGCGGTGACGGCGGCCAGGGTCGCGTCGGCGACGCTGGAGTTGTCGTGTTCGACCCAAACGAGGGTTTTCATGTCTGTCTTCCTTCTCGCTGGATTGGCTTAGGCGATGCCGAGGGCTTTGATCTTGGCGACCAGAGCGTCGACGTCTTCGACCTTCTCGCCCGCCTGGCGGACCGGCGGTTCGGAGACATTGGTCGTCTTGAGGCGCGGCGCGGTGTCGACGCCGTAATCGGCCGGGCTCTTGGTATCGAGCGGCTTCTTCTTCGCCTTCATGATGTTCGGCAGCGATGCGTAGCGCGGCTCGTTCAGGCGCAGGTCGGTGGTGACGATCGCCGGCAGCGTCAGCTTGACGGTCTGCAGGCCGCCATCGACTTCACGCTTCACGGTGACGCTGTCGCCTTCGACTTCGACGGTGTTGGCGAAGGTGCCCTGCGGACGGCCCATGAGGGCGGCGAGCATCTGGCCGGTCTGGTTCGAATCGTCGTCGATCGCCTGCTTGCCCAGCATCACGATGCCCGGGGTTTCCTCGTCGGCGATGGCCTTGAGGATCTTGGCAACGGCCAGCGGTTCCACTTCGTCATCGGTTTCGACGAGGATCGCGCGGTCGGCACCCATGGCGAGCGCGGTGCGCAGCGTTTCCTGGGCCTTGGCCGGACCAACGCTGACTGCGATGATCTCTTCCGCCTTGCCGGCTTCCTTGATGCGAATGGCTTCTTCGACGGCGATCTCGTCGAAGGGGTTCATGCTCATCTTGACGTTGGCAAGATCGACGCCCGAACCGTCGGCCTTGACCCGCGGCTTGACGTTGTAGTCGATCACCCGCTTCACGGGGACGAGGATTTTCATGCGAATACCTTCCTCTCGATAGAATCTGTGCGGACCGCCTAGCTCGCGTTTACGTAAACGTCAAGTTCGGCAGGGCCCGTTGGCTGCGACGTCCGGACCGATCCCTCGCGCGCGGCGGGGGCCAGGTCAAGCGGGCGCTTCGTCCAGCTTTACTATGCACCGCGGCGGGCATAGTTTCCCCCTCGTAGACAGGAGGTTTCGCATGCGCGTCTGGCCCCTTTTTGCTGCTGTTGCAGCCACAATTGCGGCACCGCTCGCCGCCGGGGAGACCCGCCTCGCTCCCGAAGACCATGCGCCGCCTGCGGCCACGCTCGACCAGATCGACTGGCTTGTCGGGCAGTGGGCGGGCGAGGGTATTGGCGGCAAGCCGGCGATGGAAAGCTGGCTACCGCCTACCGGCAACACCATGGTCGGGACCTTCGTCCAGATGGCGGATGCCGAGACCATCCAGTTCACCGAACACCTCTACCTGATGGAGGAAGAGGGCACGCTGGTCCTGCGCCTCAAGCATTTCAACGCGGACCTGACCGGCTGGGAGGAGAAGGACGGCATGCTGACCTTCCGCCTCGTCGCCGTGGAGCCCTGTGCCGCCTACTTTCACGCGCTGACGCTGCGCTGCGATGAGCGCGAGGACGGCGCCGATGGACTGGTTGCGGCGGTGCGCATGCAGTCGGGCGGAGAATTGTTCTTCCGCTTTGCGCGGCTGGGCGATCCAGGCTGAGCAACGCTCACGAAAAAGCGGACGAAGGGTTGCCCCCTCGTCCGCTCTGGAATCGCAAATAGTGAAAAGGGGCGTCAGGCGGCCTGCTTCACCTCGGCGACGATCTTCTTGGCGGCGTCGCCAAGGTCGTCGGCGCTGACAATGGCCAGGCCCGAGTTGTCGAGGATGGCCTTGCCCTCTTCGACATTGGTGCCTTCAAGGCGCACGACCAGCGGAACCGAAAGGTTCACGTCCTTGGCCGCCTGGACGATGCCATTGGCGATGACGTCGCACTTCATGATGCCGCCGAAGATGTTGACGAGGATACCCTCGACCGCCGGGTCCTTGAGGATGATCTTGAACGCGGCCGTCACCTTCTCGGTGGTGGCGCCACCGCCTACGTCGAGGAAGTTTGCCGGGAAGGCGCCATTCAGCTTGATAATGTCCATCGTCGCCATGGCGAGGCCCGCGCCGTTGACCATGCAGCCGATGTTGCCGTCGAGCTTGATGTAGGCGAGGTCGTATTCGCTGGCTTCGACTTCGGCCGGGTCTTCCTCGGTCTCGTCGCGAAGCGCTTCCACGTCCTTGTGGCGGAACAGGGCGTTGCCGTCGAAGCTCATCTTGGTGTCGAGGACGAGCAGGTTGCCGTCTTCGGTTTCGACCAGCGGGTTGATCTCGAGCATTTCGCAATCGAGGTCCATGAAGGCGGTGTAGAGCTGGCGGGCCAGCTTCTGCGCCTGCTTGTTGAGATCGCCCGTCAGCTTGAGCGCGAAGGCCACCGCACGGCCATGGTGGGGCATGAAGCCCTGCGCCGGGTCGATGGTGATGGTGGTGATCTTTTCCGGAGTCGAATGCGCGACTTCCTCGATGTCCATGCCGCCTTCGGTCGAGACGATCATGGCGACACGGCCGGTGGCGCGGTCGACCAGCATCGAAAGGTAGTATTCTTCGGCGATGTCGACGCCGTCGGTCACGTAGAGGCGGTTGACCTGCTTGCCCGCGTCACCGGTCTGCACGGTGACCAGCGTGTTGCCGAGCATTTCCTTGGCGTTGGCTTCGACCTCTTCGATGCTCTTCGAGAGGCGCACGCCGCCCTTCGCATCGGGGCCGAGTTCCTTGAACTTGCCCTTGCCGCGGCCGCCGGCGTGGATCTGCGCCTTCACGACGTAAAGGGGACCGGGAAGCTGCTTGGCGCCTTCGACCGCTTCTTCGACGGTGAGGGCCGCGTGTCCGGCAGGGATGCCGATACCGTATTTCGCGAGCAGTTCCTTGGCCTGATATTCGTGAATGTTCATGGGAAGCTTCGTCCTTCGCACTGTGCGCGTTGGGGGAAAGAGAGTCGCAGGGGCCATAAGCATGTCTGGGGCCGCTTGAAAAGACCGACTTTCCGCTGCATCTGCGATGCCAGCACCCATGATCGACAGCGCACGCCTTGAATCCATCGTCTCCGAAGCGGGGCGGATTGCCTATGACCTGTGGCCGGGCACGGGTAACGACCTCAACGCATGGGAGAAAAAGCCCGGCGACCCGGTGTGCGAAGCGGACCTTGCCGTCGACGCTTTCCTGAAGCGCGAGCTGGGCGCGCTGCTGCCCTCGGCCGGCTGGCTGTCGGAAGAAACCGCCGATGACCCCTCGCGCCTCGGTCACGACCTCATCTGGCTGGTCGATCCGGTGGACGGCACGCGCGATTTCATTCGCGGGCGCACGGGCTGGGCGGTCTCGGTCGCGCTGATCAGCAATGGACGGCCGCTGATCGGGTCGCTGTGCGCGCCGGCCCGGGGCGAGACCTGGCAGGCGGTTGCGGGGCAGGGCGCCTATCGCAACTCCACCAAGCTGAGCGCGAGCACCCGCGCGGAGTTTACCGGTTCGCGAATCCCCGCGCACGAGTTGCCGAAGAACGAAAGTGACCTTGTGGCGGTCGACCAGCCCAACTCGATCGCCCTGCGCATCGCGATGGTGGCGGCGGACGAAGCCGACCTTGTGGCCACGGTCCGCTGGGGATTCGAATGGGATGTGGCCGCCGCCGGCCTGATCGCGCGCGAAGCAGGCGCGGCGGTGAGCGACGCCTATGGCAACAAGCTCGACTACAACAAACGCGATCCGCGAGCCTTCGGCGTGCTGGTCAGCGCGCCCGACATCCACGGTGCGGCGGTTGATCGGCTGGCAAGCCGGATAGCCGGGATGGGGAAGGCCTGAGCCTCAGGCCGGTTCGGCCGCGAGCGAGGTCTTCATCAGCCGGCCGACGCGCAGGATCGCCCAGATCACGGTCAGGATGCCAGCAGCCAGCAGGCCCCATTGCAGCGGCCCTGCGCCACTCGTGCCCATCACGAGCCCCTCCATGCCGAAAGCGCCGAGCGCAACATAACCAAGCAGCGAGGGCAGCGAGGCCGTCGTGCCGAGCAGGAAATCGCGCTGGCTGATATCGGTCAGGCCCAGGCCATAGCTGGTCGCGGCAAAGGGCATGATCGGGGACACGCGCAGCAGGCACACGAAGCGCCAGCCTTCCTGGCCGACCGAGCGGTCGAACCGCGCGGAAGCTGCGTGCCGGTTCATCATGCGGGCGACGACCGGACGCAGGAAGCTGCGGCTGAGGAGAAAGGCAAGCCATCCGCCGAGCATGGTGCACACGATCGAGATCGCCATGCCCTTCCACACGCCGTAGATCGCGCCGGCCATGACCGCCATGATCGCGGCGGGCAGGATGCCGCAGGCCGCGACAAGGACCTGGCCGAGTGCGAACCACACGAGATTGCTCGCGGCGTTGGTCTCGATCACGAGGAAGGCCTGCTCGAGCCATTCGCGGGCACGCGGCACACGGCTCAACACGAAGGCGCCGGCTATCGCGCCGCCCACGGCAAGGCCCGCGCCGACCTGGAGGAGGCGGGAAGGGATCACAGGCTTGCGAGAACCGCCTGGCGGGTCGGCTCGTCGAGCGTGCGCTCGGCGCCCGTCTCGAAGATGGCGGCCTTCATGAGACCGAGCTTGGCAAGCCGGTACTGCGCAGCCGACTGGAGGCAGCCGATGCCATAGACCGACGAGCGCCAGAAATTGATGCTCGAGGCTTCTTCGAAATAGCGGGTCGGGCAGCTGATTTCGCCCATCCGCAGGCCGAACCATGCGGCCTGCGTGATCATCTGGTTGTCGAACACGAAATCGTCCGAGCAATTCATCAGCGGCAGCTTTTCAAGCGCCTCGCGGCTCCAGGCGCGGTAGCCGGTGTGATATTCCGACAGCTTCTGGCCCATCAGCAGGTTCTGCGTCGCGGTGAGGAAGCGGTTCGCAATGTACTTGTAGACCGGCATGCCGCCCTTGAGCGCACCATTTCCGAGGATGCGCGAGGCGAACACGGCGTCGTAGTGGTCCGAGGCGATCATGCTCGCCATCGCGCTCACGAGGCGCGGGCTGTACTGATAGTCCGGGTGGACCATGACCACGATGTCCGCACCGCGCGCCAGGGCGGCGGCGTAGCAGGACTTCTGGTTGCCGCCGTATCCCTTGTTGCGGGTGTGGGCGAGCGTGTGGATGCCGAGCTTCTTGGCCAGCGCGATGGTTTCGTCGCTGCTCTTGTCGTCGGTGAGGATGACGTCGTCGACGATATCGTGCGGCAGCTCTTCGTAGGTCTGCTGCAAAGTCTTCGCTGCGTTGTAGGCCGGCAGAACAACCGCCACCTTGCGTCCGTCAATCATGAATCCTCCAGGATCTTAGGGGATGGCCCCCAGGCCACCTTCGCAGACCGTGGTAAAACGGAGGTCTTGTTGATTGGTTAACGCAATTTTCACCGTGTTTTTTCATTGGTGGCAGCGCACAAGGGGTGCGGACACAGGGGATCACCATCAATGATAGCGACACGCGTGCGCGAAAAACTGCCGGCCGTAGTGGCCTCGGCGCTCTTCGCCATCTTCGTCATTCTCCACCTCGCGGGCGCGCGCGGTGCGGCCGATACGGCCATCGGCTGGTGGAAGGTCGAACCCTACTGGTTCCGCTTCCTCGATACCGACACGGTGCTCTCGGCGGTGCGCTGCTTCAACGATGGCGTTGATGCCTACGCCGTTAACCCCTGCGATGACCTTGGCCGTGTCTACACCTACTCGCCGCTGTGGATGCGCGCGCTGATGCCCTTCCCGGTCGACAAGGGCTGGATCGCGCCGGCCGGCATGGTGGTCGATCTCGCCTTCCTCGCCAGCCTGTTCCTGCTGCCGGCGATGCGCAGCTGGACGATGGCCATCGTGGTGACATTGGGTGCGGTCTCGACCGCCGCCGTCTTCGCTGTCGAGCGCGGCAACAACGATCTGGTGCTTTTCACGCTCGTGGCCATCACCGCAGCGCTGGCCGCGCGCGGGCCCTTGCTGCGCTATCTCGGCTATTCCGCCGCGTTGCTGGCCGGCCTGCTCAAATACTACCCGCTTGCCGTGATGGCGATCGCGCTGCGCGAAAAGCCGGCCCGGTTCATCGCGGTCACGCTGGCCTCGCTGGCGGTCACGGCCCTGTTCGTGGCTGCCGTCTGGACCGACCTTTGGAAGGCTTTCGGCAATATCCCGGAAGGGTCCTGGTGGCATGACATGTACGGCTCCGAAGTGCTCGGGGGCGGCCTTACCGAACTCTACGGCTGGCCCGCCTGGGCGGAGCCCGCGATCCGCGCAGGTATGAGCCTCTCGGCCCTGGCGCTCGCCACCTGGCTGGCGCTGCAGGCGAAGACCGGCGAGGCGATCGAACGCCTTTCGCGCCGCGAATGGGATTTCCTGCTTGTCGGCGCGCTGATCACGCTGGGCTGCTTTTTCACCGCGCAGAACATCGGCTACCGCTCGCTGCACTTGCTGTTGGCGCTGCCCGGCCTGTTCGTGGCCGCCAAGGTTGGCGGCCTGCGCTTTGCGAGCGCGCCCTATGTGGCGCTGGGCGTGATGTGGGCGATGGCCTGGCGCGGCTATGGCCTCGAGATCGCTCAGGCGGTGACCGGGGGTCAGGCGGAGCTCGCCTTCTTCCTGCTGTGGCTCCTGCGCGAGGCGCTGTGGTGGTGGATTATCGTCACCCTGCTGTCGCTGGTGATCGCTTATGCGCGCAAGGCGCCGATCCTGGGCGCGCTGCCCGGTCTTTCGCGCTTCGCACAGGCTGACGACCGGCAGCCGGCATAAAAAGGGCCGGCGCAAAGGCCGGCCCAGTCGATGCGATACGCCAAAGGGCTCGGGGCCTTACATCCCCTGCGCCTGTGCGGCTTCGACATCTTGCTGGTCGAAAGGGATGATCTTGATTTCG
Source organism: Qipengyuania flava (assembly GCF_019448255.1). Classification (NCBI taxonomy): domain Bacteria; kingdom Pseudomonadati; phylum Pseudomonadota; class Alphaproteobacteria; order Sphingomonadales; family Erythrobacteraceae; genus Qipengyuania; species Qipengyuania flava. Next base: position 85,210 of record NZ_CP080410.1, on the reverse strand, counting down.
ACGCGGCGGTTGAGCGGTTCGTTCACGCCATCGGCGGTCTGAACCTTGAGCTGCGTTTCGCCGAAACCCATCCAGCGGATGCGCGAAGAAGCAACCCCGCGCGAGATGAGGTAGTTCGCAACAGCCTGTGCGCGCTGTTCGGACAGGCGCTGGTTGGTCTCGGCCGAGCCGGTGGTGTCGGTGTGGCCGTACACGTCCACGAGGCTGTTCGGATATTCCGTCAGGCTCGTCGCGACGCGGTCAAGCAGGTCGCGGAAGCCCGGCGAGATCGTGTAGCTGCCGGTCGAGAAGGTGACGCCGTCGGGCAGGTTGACGAGAATGGCTTCCCCGCCGTCGACTTCGGTCACATCCACGCCCGATCCGGCGGTCTGTTCTTTCAGTTCCTTGATCTGCTGGTCCATGCGGTAGCCGACGTAACCGCCGGCCGCTGCGCCGCCCACGGCGCCGATGATGCGTCCGGTCTTGCCGCCGATGACGCCGCCCAGCAGGCCGCCCACGATGGCGCCGCCGGCGCCGCCAAGCACGGTGCGCGAAACCTTGCGCTCACCGGTGTTCGGGTCGGTCACGCAGGCCGAAACGGTCAGCAGCGAGATGGATGCAAGGCTTGCGGTGAGGATACGCGACTTTTTCATAGGTATGTCCCTTTTGTCGGCGCCGACGGGGCAATAGCGGCCCCGGCGCAGCGCACAGTGTCCCGGACGCGCCCACCCGCGTCTCCAAAACACCAACCGTCCAGCGCCCTCACCGTTCCAACTGCTCGGCAGATAAGTTGCGCTACCCACTGGCAGGGGCGGCCATTTGTGCTAGCCAGCGTGGCGTGACACCCTTTCCCTGGACCGACCTGCTGATCATCGCCGGGCTGATCGTCTTGAATGGCGTTTTCGCCATGAGCGAGCTCGCCATCGTCTCCGCCCGCACCGCGCGGCTTCGTGCCGCCGCCCAGAGCGGCAATGGCGGGGCGCGCATTGCGCTCGAGCTGGCGGCGGAACCGGGCAAGTTCCTCTCGACCGTGCAGATCGGCATCACGCTCATCGGTATCATCGCCGGCGCCTATTCGGGCGCGAGCCTGGGCGGGCCGGTGGGCGAACGCCTCGCGGCCCTGGGCGTGCCGGCAAGCTGGGCCCCGCAGGTGGGATTTGCCGCCGTGATCGCGCTCACGACCTACCTCAGTCTCGTGGTCGGCGAACTCGTCCCGAAACAGGTTGCCCTGCGCGCCGCGGCGCCCATCGCCATGGTCATGGCGCGCCCTATGGCGCTGCTGGCCAAGATCGCGGCGCCGCTGGTGTGGCTGCTCGACGCTTCGTCTAGCATCCTCATTCGCCTGCTCGGCGTGCGACCGGCGGGGCAAAGCGCGGTCACGGCGGAAGAGCTGCACATGCTCTTCGCTGAAGCCACGCGTTCCGGGGTGATCGAGCACGAGCAGCACCAGATGCTGCAGGGCGTGGTGCGGTTGGCCCAGCGCCCCGTGCGCGAGCTGATGACGCCGCGAACCGAGGTGGACTGGATCGATATCGAAGCGGATGAGGACGCGATCCGGGCGGTTCTGGACGAAAGCCCGCACTCGCTGCTGCCGGTCGCCGAAGGCTCGCCCGACAAGGTGCTGGGCGTGGTCAAGGTCCGTGAGATCCTGACCAAGTTCGTCGCGAAGGAGCCGATCAATCTTGCCGCATTGATGATCAAGGCCGAGGTCGTGCCCGACCAGCTCGACGCGGTCGATGCGCTGCGCGTGCTCCAGCAGGCCGAAGTCGCCATGGCGATGGTCCATGACGAATACGGCCACCTCGACGGTATCGTGACGCCGGTCGACCTGCTGACCGCGCTGGTGGGCGATTTCGTGAGCGACCAGGATCCGGGCGATGCGCCTGGCCTCGTCGAGCGCGAGGACGGCAGCCTGCTGGTGGCCGGATCGCTCTCAGCCGATGCGCTCGCCGACCGGCTCGACATCGAATACAGCGAAGACCGCGAATTCGGGACCGCAGCCGGCTACGCGCTGCACGTCCTCAAGCGCCTGCCGAGCGAAGGCGATTTCTTCACCGACCAGGGCTGGCGCTTCGAAGTGATCGACATGGACGGCCGCCGGATCGACAAGCTGCTGGTGAGCAGTGAAAGCGCTGTGGTTCAGCTAGAGGACTGAGAACCGAGGCGAAGCCGAGGCAAGGGCGACCGCCCGCCCGCAGCGGGTGCAGCTTGCTGCACGTCTAGCGAGGACGAACCGGCGGATGCCGGTTCGCAAAACAAAAAATCAACCCGGAATAACAGCAGCCGCGCTTGCGCCGTCGCCTTCGGGAGCGGCGATGATGTCGCGGGTCACCGTGCCCTTGGCAACAGTGGCGGTCTCAGGATCGCCCACCGCGCTGCGGATGCCCGGAAGGGCGGTGCCGGCGCGTTCGAGGACGTTCGTTTCCACCGTGCTGCGGGCCTGCGGGCCGCCGAAGAGCGCTTCGAGTGACTGCTGCGCGGCGCTGCCTTCGGCCGGGCGCGGGGCACCGGGCTGCGGGGGTACGAGGTTGAAGTCGGGCGGGACCACCAGCGGCGCCTGGCGCTGCACGGCAAACTCGTCGGGACGGTCGCGGTTGAGCAGGCCGCCGCTGCCACATGCCGCGGTCATGGCGCCGAGGCCGGCAAGAATCGCGAATCTTGGGGCGATACGGGCGAATTTGGTCATCACTTGGTCTCCGCGGCGTCGGCCGCCTTGCTGTTCATGAGGTCATCGACCTCTTGGTCGTCCTTGTCGCGCATGAAGAACGCGCGCGCAAGGATGATGACGACGCCGATGGTGATAGCCGCATCGGCGACGTTGAAAATAAGGAAGGGGCGGAAATCCCCGATATGAAGGTCCGCGAAATCGACAACGTATCCGAGCTCGTAGCGGTCCTTGATGTTGCCCAGCGCCCCGCCGAGGATCAGCGACAGGCCGAGGATATCGCCGAGCAGCTTCTCGCGCAGCATCCAGATGGTCACCACCAGCGCGATGGCAGCGGTCAGCAGCACGAGCCCCCAACGCATCTCCGGGCTGGTCGCCTCAAGCATGCCGAGCGAGACGCCGAAATTGCGGGTGAAGCGCAGGTCGAAGAACGGCAGCAGCTCCATCGAATCGCCAACGCGATCGATGCCGAGCGTCTTCGTGACGTAGCTCTTGCTCCACTGGTCGGCGGCGAAAATCGCCAACGCGACGACGCAGCCGATCAGGCGGTTTTTGAGCACCGGGGTCATTGGGCGGCATCCAGCTGCGCGACGACGGGTTCGCAGCGATCGCACAGATCGCCGTCTTCCTCCACGGAAGGCAGCAGGCGCCAGCAGCGCCCGCACTTGCTTTCGGATGTCCGCGTGACCGTCACCGTGTCGCTATCGCTGCGCGTGACTGACGCGGTGATGAACAGCTCGGCGAGGTCTTCGTCGGAGAAGCCTTCGGGCACCATGCTCGCAGGCACGACCACATCGGCTTCGAGGCCGGACCGGATGGTCTTTTCGCGCCGCAGCGGCTCGATCGCTTCCATCACGTCTTCGCGCAGCGCGCGCAGCTTGCCCCAGCGTTCGCCGTCCGCGCCAACGCCCGGCACAGCCGGCCATTCGAGCAGGTGGACGCTGCCGCCATCGGGATAGCGCGTGCCCCAGACCTCTTCGGCGGTGAACACCAGCACCGGCGCGGCGTAGCGCACCAGCGCGTGGAACAGGATGTCGAGCACCGTGCGATAGGCGTTGCGGCGCACCGAATCCGGCCCGTCGCAATAGAGGCTGTCCTTGCGGATATCGAAGTAGAAGGCCGAGAGGTCTTCGTTGCAGAAATCGACCAGCAGGCGCGTGTAGGTGTTGAAGTCGTAATCCTCGACCGCCTTGCGCAGCTTGCCATCAAGGTCGGCCAGCAGGGCGAGGACATAGACCTCCAGCTCGGGAATTTCGCCGGTATCGCCCATGTCGCCGACAAAACCGTCGAGCGCGCCGAGCAGGTAGCGGAAGGTGTTGCGCAGTTTGCGATACTGGTCGGCAACGCCCTTCAGGATCTCATCGCCGATGCGGTGATCCTCGGTGAAGTCGACGCTCAGCGCCCACAGGCGGATGATGTCCGCGCCGTATTGCTCCATGACCTTGAGCGGATCGATGGTGTTGCCGAGGCTCTTCGACATCTTGCGCCCGTCGCTCGCCATGGTGAAGCCATGCGTCAGGATCTGGTCGTAGGGCGCCCGGCCGCGCGTCGCGCAGCTTTCGAGCAAGCTTGACTGGAACCAGCCACGATGCTGGTCGGAGCCTTCAAGGTAGAGGTCTGCCGGCCAGTGCAGTTCGGGCCAGCGCCCGCTTTCGAGCACGAAGGCGTGGGTGCAGCCCGAATCGAACCAGACGTCGAGAATGTCGGTGACCATCTCGAATTCGGCCGGGTCGTGATCGTCGCCGAGGAAGGCGTTCTTGTTGCCCTCGTTCCAGGCGTCCATGCCCTCTTCGCGCACGGCGGCCACGACGCGGGCGTTGACCTCGGCGTCCTGCAGATAGGTGCCGTCCTGGCGCACGAACAGCGTGATCGGCACGCCCCAGGCGCGCTGGCGGGAGAGCACCCAGTCGGGGCGGCCTTCGACCATCGAGCCGATGCGGTTGCGGCCCTTTTCGGGCACGAAGCGCGTGTCGGCGATGGCCTTGGTGGCGCGCTCGCGCAGGGTGCCGCCGTCGCCGAGGTCCTTGTCCATCGGCACGAACCACTGCGGGGTGCAGCGGAAGATCACCTTGGCTTTCGAGCGCCAGCTGTGCGGGTAGGAGTGCTCGTAATCCGCGCTTGCCGAAAGCAGCGCGCCTGCTTCGCGCAGGTCTTCGCAAATCGGGCCTTCGGGCGAATTGAACGGCTTGTTGATGACGCTGCGGCGGCGCTCGTCATCCCCGCCGAGCCAGCCCCAGTCGTCGCGGTAAAGCCCGCCATTGGTGACGGCAAAGACCGGCTCGATGCCATGCGCCTTGCACAGCTCGAAATCGTCCTCGCCATGGTCGGGCGACATGTGGACGAGGCCGGTGCCGCTGTCGGTGGTGACGAAATCGCCCGGCAGGAAGGGGCGGGGCTTGGCGTAGAACCCGCCGAGGTGGTGCATCGGGTGGCGGGCGACGGTTCCGGCGAGTTCACTGCCGACAATCCGGCGGACCTGATTGAGGGTGACGAGGAGCCGGTTTTCGATCTCCTCAACGAGATTTTTCGCAACCAGCACGCGCTTGGCGGGCAATGGTTCTTCATCATCCGACATCGGAATCGGCCGCATGTCAGCAAGGATATAGGCGACCTCCGGCCCGTAAGCCAAAGCCTGGTTCACCGGGATCGTCCACGGCGTCGTCGTCCAGATCACCGCATGGGCGCCGACCAATTCCTCGATCGGCGATTCCGTGATCTCAAACGCCACGTCGATCTGGGTCGAGGTGATGTCCTCGTATTCGACCTCCGCCTCGGCGAGCGCGGTTTCTTCCACCGGGCTCCACATCACCGGCTTCGAGCCGCGATAGAGATTGCCCGCCTCGGCCAGCTTCATCAGCTCGGCGACGATGATCGCCTCTGAGTCTTTCTGCATGGTGAGGTAGGGATTGTCCCAATCGGCCATCACACCGAGGCGCTTCAATTGCTCGCGCTGCACATCGACCCAGTGCTGGGCGTAGGCGCGGCACTCGTCGCGGAAGGCCTTCACCTCCGCCTCGTCGCGGTTCGCGCCCGAGAGGACCGGCTTGGTTTTCTTCTTCTTGCGGTACTGCTCCTCGACTTTCCATTCGATCGGCAGGCCGTGGCAGTCCCAGCCGGGCACATAGGGCGCGTTTTTGCCGAGCAGGTTCTGCGTGCGGCAGACCATGTCCTTCAGCGTATGGTTGAGCGCATGGCCGATGTGCATGTCGCCATTCGCATACGGCGGGCCATCGTGGAAGATGAAGGTCTCGCGTCCCTTGCGGGCCTCGCGCAGCTGCTCGTAAAGCTTCTCGTCCGCCCAGCGCGCGGCAATGCCCGGCTCCTTGGCAGGCAGGCCGGCTTTCATGGGGAAATCGGTCTTGGGAAGGAAGACCGTGTCTCTGTAATCGCGCTTCTCGGACATAGGCGTTGGCCGCTAACCGAATTGGCGCGCGGTGGAAAGAGTTTCGGTCAGCCCAGAAGCCGCCGCGCCTCGTCGCAATCCTTCTCCATCTGCGCGATCAGCGCCTCGAGCGAATCGAACTTCGCCTCGCCGCGCAGGAATTGGTGGAAGGCCACTTCGATCTCCTGCCCGTAGAGATCGCCCGAGAAATCGAAGAAATAGGGCTCGAGCAGCTCCTTGGGCGGATCGAACTGCGGGCGGATGCCGATATTGGCGGCGCCCTTCAGTTCCTGACCCGTCGAGAGGATGCGGCCCGTGACGGCGTAGATGCCGTATTTGGGGCGCAGGTAGTGCTCGACCGGCAAATTGGCGGTCGGATAGCCTATCTCGCGCCCGCGCTTGTCGCCGTGCTGGACCACGCCGCGAATGGCGAAGGGGCGGGTGAGGAGCCGCGCGGCCTCCTGCGGGTCGCCTTCGCGCAGCGCCTCGCGCACGCGGCTGGACGAAACGGGTTCGCCGCCATCCAGCACCGGCTGCGCGGCGCGCGCCTCGATGCCGATGGACTTGCCGAGCTCGACCAGCTTCTCGAAATTGCCGCCGCGCATCTTGCCGAAGGTGAAATCCTCGCCCGTGACGACACCTGCCACGCCCATGTGCTCGCCCAGCAGCTTGAGGACGAAATCCTCCGCCGTGGTCCCAGCCAGCTCGGCGTCGAAATGGAACACCAGCATCGCGGTGGCGCCGGCGGCGAGATAGAGTTCCTGGCGCTGTTCGAGCGTGGTCAGGCGGAAGGGCGGCGCGTCGGGCTTGAAATGGCGCACGGGATGGGGGTCGAAGGTGGCGATGATCGAGGGGCGGCCTTCCTCGCGCGCCCAGCGGATCGCCTCGCCCGCCACGGCCTGGTGGCCGAGGTGGAAGCCATCGAAATTGCCGAGCGCGATGATCGCGCCGCGCAGGCTTTCGGGCAGCGGCTCGCGGTGATCGAGCCACCTCATTGCGGCACCAGCCCTTGGCTGATCACGCGCAGGGCGTTGCCGCCCATGGCCGCACGAATCTCGTCCTCGGTGAAGCCTTCGTCCATCAGCGCCTGCGTTACCTGCGTCAGTTCCGATGTGTCGAATCGCACCGTCACCGCGCCATCGTAATCGCTGCCGAGCGCCACGTGTTCGATGCCGACAAGGTCGCGTATGTGCTTCATCGCGCGGGCCGCGGCGCGCGGCGAGGTGTCGCACACGGCGCCTTCCCAATAGCCGACGCCAATGATGCCGCCGGTCGCAGCAACGCCGCGAATTTCGTCATCGGTAAGGTTGCGGTTGACCTCGCAGGTCGCCTGCACGCCGCCATGGCTGGAGACCACCGGGCGCGTTGCAAGGCCAAGCACTTCGGCGACGCATTGGTGGCTGCAGTGGGCGATGTCGACGATCATGCCCATACGCTCCATCCGGCGGATGACCTCGATCCCCATGGGCGTGAGGCCGCCTTTCTCCTCGCCATGCATCGACCCGGCGAGCTCGTTGTTGAAGAAGTGGGTGAGGCCCGCCATGCGCATCCCTGCGTCGTAAAGCGTCTGTAGGTTGTCGGGATCGCCTTCGAGGCTTTGCAGCCCTTCGGCGCTGAACAGCGCGCCGACCGGCTTTGGTGTGTCCTTGCGGGCTTCCAGCAGGCGGGCAAGGTCCACAGGCGTCCAGACCTGGTAGATCTCTTGGCGCCCGGTTTCGACCGCGCGTTCCAGCTTCTCGGCATGCCACAGCGAGCGTTCCAGCAGGCTGCCCCAGGTCCGCACCGGCTGCATCTGGCCGATAGCGAGCAGCGTGATGTTGTCCGTGTCGGCGGAGTTGGAATCATAATTCTGCCCGCGCGGGGTCTTGGTCACGCTGGAGAAGATCTGCAGCGCGACATTGCCTTCGCGAAGGCGCGGCAGGTCGACATGGCCGCGGCTCGCCGGTTCGAGCAGGTCGCGCTTCCACAGCAGCGTATCGGCGTGCAGGTCGACGATATCGAGCGTGGCGTGGAGCGCCTTCGCCTCGTCGGACACGGCGATCAGCGGCTCGCCGTCGATGCGGTTCATGTCCCGCTCGGCCATTCCGGGCGCGAAGGTCAAGAAGGCGGCGAGCACGAGGGCAATTACGCCCAGCGCGCCTAAGAGGAGCTTGCGCGTCACGCCGCGCGCTCCAGCGTCACGAAGCTGTAGGCGGGACGGCCATCCTCGGCAGCAAAGTCCTCGCGGCCCACGACCTCCCATTCCGCGCCCAGCGGCTTCATGAAGGTGTCGCCCTCGAAGTCCTCGTGGATCTCGGTCAGCTCGATGCGGTCGGCGTGCTCCATGAACACATCGTAGATCGCCGCGCCGCCGATGACCGCGACGTCGCCGTCTCCAGCCGCAGCGAGCGCTTCCTCGACCGAACCAACGAGCTCGGCGCCGGTCGAATCCCACCGCTCGCGGCGGGTCAGCACGATGTGGCGGCGGCCAGGCAGCAGGCCGGGCAGGCTCTCAAAGGTCTTGCGGCCCATGATCATCGGCTTGCCCATGGTCAGCGCCTTGAAGCGCTTCAGATCGGCCGGAAGGTGCCAGGGAAGCGCGCCGTCCTTGCCGATCGCGCCATTGGCGGCGCGGGCGTAGATGAGAAAGAGGCTCATCGTTCCAGCTTCGTCACATGGCCCATCTTGCGTCCTTCGCGCACTTCGGCCTTGCCGTAATCGTGCAGATGCGTGTCGGGCTGCGAGAGATACTCTTGTGCGTTCTTGATCGCCGCGCCGATGATGTTGGTCATGGTCACGGCCCTGGCGGCGGTGGCGGTGTCGCCCAGCGGCAGGCCGGCAACCGCGCGCATATGGTTCTCGAACTGGCTGGTGAGCGCGCCTTCTATGCTCCAGTGCCCGGAATTGTGCACCCGCGGGGCCATCTCGTTGAAGATCGGGCCTTCGCGCGTGGCAAAGAATTCGAGCGTCAGCACGCCGACATAGCGCAGCGCGTCGGCAACCTGGCGGGCAAGCTCGCGCGCTTCGCCCACCTGGCTTTCGATAAGCTCGCCGGCCGGCAGGCTGGAGGTTGCAAGAATGCCGTCCTCATGCGCGTTGCGGGTGGAATCCCAGAAGCGGATTTCGCCGTCCTGACCGCGCACGAGGATGACCGAAAACTCGGCGTCGAACTCGACGAAGCCTTCGTAGATCAGCGGCACGTCCGGCAGGCGCAGGGCCTGCGCATCGCGCAGCGAGCCGATCCGCCACTGGCCCTTGCCGTCATAGCCGTCGCGCCGGGTCTTGAGGATGCCGGGCGCGCCCAGGCGGTCAACCGCTGCTTCCAGGTCGCTCGGGGAATCGATCCGCGCATAGGCTGCGGGCCGCCCGCCGAGCCCTTCGACGAAACGCTTTTCGTTCAAGCGATCCTGCGCGGTTTCGAGCGCGCGCGGGTGCGGGAAGATGCGTCCCTCGGGCATGGCCGAGGCGGTCGCGACGGGGACGTTCTCGAACTCCCAGGTCACCGCATCGCACCGCGCAGCAAAGGCGGCGAGCGCGGCGCTGTCGTCCCATTTGTTGGTGAAGACGTCGTCGCAGACCTGGCTCACGACATTGTCGCCTTCCGGCGCGAAGGCGATGGTGCGGTAGCCCAGTTCGGCGGCGCTCAGCGCCATCATCCGGCCGAGCTGACCGCCACCCAGGATCCCGATCGTGCCCCCGCGCTTCAGCATCAGTCGACGGGACGCTCGGTCACCGCCGCGCTGCGCGCTGCGCGCCAGTCCTGAAGACGCTGCGAGAGGGCCGGGTCGTGATTGGCGAGGATCGCTGCGGCGAAGAGGCCGGCGTTGGTCGCACCCGCCGTGCCAATGGCCAGCGTACCGACCGGGACACCGGCGGGCATCTGGACGATGGAGAGGAGGCTGTCCTCGCCCGACAGGGCCTTGGACTGCACCGGCACGCCGAGCACGGGCACATGGGTCAGCGCGGCGATCATGCCGGGAAGGTGCGCTGCACCGCCGGCACCGGCGATGATGACTTCGAAGCCAGCCTCGGCCGCGCCCTTGGCGAAATCGTACATGCGGTCGGGCGTGCGGTGGGCGGAAACGATGCGCACATCGGCTTCGACACCCAGTTCCTCGAGCACTTCCGCCGCGCAGGTCATGGTCTCCCAGTCGGACTGGCTCCCCATGACGATGGCAACTTTCGCGCTCATCTTACGAATCCTTCAGATAGTAGCGCTCGCCCGAAACCTGCGTGCCGTCGAACTCGTAGACGATCGGCTGGCCGGTCGGGATTTCGAGGCCGGTGATCTCGTCATCGGAGATGTTCGAAAGGTGCTTCACCAGCGCGCGCAGGGAATTGCCATGGGCGGAGATGATCACCGTTTCCCCCTTGCCGAGCTCGGGCAGGATCGCCTCTTCCCAATAGGGCAGGACGCGTTTGATCGTCAGCTTGAGGCTTTCGGTGCGCGGTACGTCGATCCCGGCGTAGCGCGGGTCGTCCGACAGGTCGAACTCGCTGCCCGGCTCAAGGTCGGGCGGGGGCACGTCGAAGCTGCGGCGCCAGATGTGGACCTGCTCGTCGCCGTGCTTGTCGCGGGTTTCCTGCTTGTTGAGGCCGGTGAGGCCGCCGTAGTGGCGCTCGTTCAAATGCCAGTCGCGGGTTACCGGGATCCACAGGCGATCGCAGGCTTCCAGTGCCAGGTTCAGCGTCTTGATCGCGCGCTTCTGGACGCTGGTGAAGGATACGGTGGGCAGCACGCCCTTGGCCTTCATCAGCTCGCCAGCTTCGCGGGCCTCGGTTTCGCCTTTCTCGGTGAGGTCGACATCCCACCATCCGGTAAAGCGGTTGGCGAGGTTCCACTCGCTCTGGCCGTGGCGCACGAGGATGAGTTTCGACACTGAAGGCTCCCGTAATTCCCCTAGGAGCAAGGCGCGTTAGCCGCCCGCACCGTCCTTGGGAAGGCTTTGCTCGTCCGATTCGCGGATTTCTCGCGCCTGGCCCTTGCGCCGGCGCAGGTTCTCGCGAAGTTTCGCGGCAAGGCGCTCTTCGCGGCTCAATTTGTCGTTTTGGGCGCTCATGGCGCATTCCTTTTGCGAAATTGGCCTGCGCCTGCAAGCTAAGGTTGACTTATCCGCCGTCTCTGCCAATAGCGCGCGCCTCCACCCCATCGGCAATTGCCGACGGGCGGCATGTGCTGCTGTAGCTCAGTGGTAGAGCGCACCCTTGGTAAGGGTGAGGCCGGGAGTTCAATCCTCCCCAGCAGCACCATTTTTCGCAGAAAAATGGATTTCTTGTTTTTCGCACCGACATCCGTCGGCGCGTCCTCGCTATGCGTGCAGCAAGCTGCACCCGCTGCGGGCGGGCGGTCACCCTTGCCGTCCGCTGGTCGCGGACGGTGCTCTTGCGATTGCAGGCTTTTGGCGATGATTTCCGAGCCGAAGGCAAGGCAAGCGCGACTGCGCGCCCGCAGCGATGCGACCTTCAGGTCGCGTGAGCGAGGATAGCCTAAGGCCGCGGATGCGGCCGCCGGCGCCTGAGGCCAAACAAAAAACGAATGCGCGGCACAACCTATGTCGAGCGCTCCGCCTTATCCTTCGCATTCGTGCCCTTGATCATGGCGCGCATGGCTTCCCATTGTTCGTCGCCCATGTCCTTGAGGCCGGCGTAGAAATTGCCGCCATGCGCCTTGAAACCCGCGCCATCGATGGCGATCGTCTCGCCGTTGATCCACTCCGCGCCCGGGCCCATCAGGAACACCGCCAGATTGGCGATTTCGTGCATTTCGCCGTGGCGGCCCATCGGGTTCATGTCGTCGTGCGAATTCCCGCCGCGCCCGCCGGGAGACAGCCGCGCGCTCATGCCGTCGGTGGGGAAGAGGCCGGGCGCGATGGCGTTGAAACGCATGCCGTAGCGGCCCCATTCGACCGCCAGGCTCTGGGTCATGATGTTGAGGCCCGCCTTGCTCATGGCGCTGGGCACCACGAAGGGCCCGCCGTTCCACACCCAAGTGGTGAGGATGGCCAGGAAGTTCGCCTTGCGGCCTTCCTCGATCAGGCGCTTACCCACGTCGAGCGTGACGTAGAAGCTGCCGCGAAAGACGATGTCGCTGATCGCGTTGAAGCCGTTCACCGACAAGTCTTCGGTCCGGCTGATGAAATTGCCGGCCGCGTTGTTGACGACTCCGGTCAGCGGGCCGTGCTCCCAGATCGCATCGACCATCGCGTGGATCGCTTCGGGATCGCGGATGTCGCAGGCGTGGCCGACAATCTTTCCGCCGTGGCGGTCACCCAGTTCCTTCGCCGTCTCGTCGAGCTTGCCCTGTCGCCGCCCGCAGATGTGCACTTCGGCGCCCAGCTTGAGGAAGGCTTCGGCCATTTCCTTGCCGAGCCCGGTCCCGCCGCCGGTCACGAGGATGCGCTCCCCTTCCATCAGCCCGTCGCGGAACATCAGCTTCGAAATATCCATGGCTCTCCCCTGTCTCTCTCGAATCGAAGGCATAGCGCAGGTGGCAGCCGAAACCAGATTGAATCGCCGCGCTGTATTGCCTAGCTAGCACGGTATGGACGACACCGAGGACCTCACGCCGCTCGACCCTGCCTTCAAGTCGATGCTCCGGCTCCAGCTTGCGCTGGTCGGCCTGGTGCTGCTGGTTGCGGCGACCGTTGCAGAGATTGCCATCCCCGGCTGGACTGGCGTGGTCTGGACCCCGGTTCTCCTCGTCGTCGCCTATGCCCTGATCCGCGTCCCGCTGACCCGCTACAACGCGCGCGGCTATTCGCTTGCCGGAGAGCGGCTGCGCGTGGTGCGCGGCGTGTTCTTCCGTTCGGACACGGTGGTGCCCTTCGGCCGCGTCCAGCATATCGATGTCGGGCAGGGACCGCTCGAACGCGCCTTCGGTCTCGCCACGCTTACCGTGCATACCGCCGGGAGCCACAACGCCTCGGTCGCGCTTCCCGGCCTTGCCCATGATGATGCGACGGCTATGCGCGAGGATATCCGTGCGGCCATCCGGCGCGACACGCGGTGAGCGACGCCATCGACACGACCCCGCGCCGGACCGACCCGCGCACCTTTGCCGTTCGCGCGGTGAGCCTGCTGTGGCAGCTTGCCCTCCCGATCGCGATCGCCAGCGTGACCATTCTGGACGAAGGCGATCTGGGCGACATGGTCGTCTATTTCCTGCCGCTGGTCGTGGTGGTGGTGGGGCTCAATATCCTGATCGCCTATTTGCGCTGGACGCGCCTGACCTATGTGGTCGGCGCAGCGGACATTCGGGTCGAAAGCGGCCTTCTGTCCCGCTCGGCACGATCGGTACCCTACGAGCGGATCCAGGATGTCAGCCTCGAGCAGAAACCGATCCCGCGCCTGTTCGGCCTGGTCGAAGTGAAATTCGAGACCGGCTCGGGCGGGGGCGAGGATATCGCGCTTGCATACCTCACCGAAGCCGAAGGCGAACGCCTGCGCGAGCTTGCGCGCAGCCGCCGCGATGGCGCGGTCGACAGCGCTGAGGGTACTGCCGGCGCGATTGGCGATGCCGAGGGTGATCCGCCACCAGAGGGGCGTGTCCTGCATACCATGTCGCCGCGCCGTGTTGTCACCTTCGGCCTGTTCGAATTCTCGCTCGCCGTGGTGGCGGTGGTCGCCGGCTTCGCGCAGCAGTTCGAATTCCTCCTGCCGTTCGAAATCTGGGACTGGAGATCCTGGCGCGACCAGCTTTCCGGCCCGGGCCAGTGGCTCGCGGGGCTCGGCTTCCTTGCGCAGATCATCGGCGGCGTGCTTGCGGTCTCCTCGCTCCTGCTGGTCGGAGTCGTGACCGGCGTTGTGCGCACGGTCCTTCGCGAATGGAACTTCCGGCTGGAGCGCACCGACAAGGGCCTGCGCCGCCGCAGGGGCTTGCTGACGCGCACCGATCTCGTGATGCCGGTGCACAGGGTGCAGGCCTTGCGGCTGGGGACAGGTGTCGTGCGGCGCCTGTTCGGCTGGCACTCGCTGAAGCTCGTCAGCCTGGCGAGCGACAGCGGCTCGTCCAACCACGAGGCCATGCCCTTCGCCCAGATGGACGAGATCACGCCGGTGGTTGCGGAAACGGGCTTTCACCTGCCGCCCCAAACCATCGAATGGCGGCGCTCCTCGGGACGCTACCGTTTCGATGAGTTCCTGTTTGCCATGGCGCTGATGATCGCGATTGCTGCAATCCTTGTCGCTGCCGACCGGGCCATCTACGCGCTCATCCCGTTGCTGGGCGGCGGGGCGGTCTTTGGCCTGCATGAGTACCTGCGTTGGCGCTGGGACCGGCACGCCCTGGGCGAACGGCAGCTCTATACCAAACACGGCTGGTTCGCCCCGCAGCTTGCGATCGGTTCGCGCGAGAAGCTGCAATCGGTCGAGATCGTGCGCAACCCGCTGGCGCGCCTGCGCGGCTATGCCGATATCCATTTCGGGCTGGCCGGGGGGCGCCTGCGAATGAAGGGTATTCCCCTGGACGAAGCGCGCCGTATCCGTGATGCCGTGGCGCAGAGCATGTCCGCGCAGGACTTCTCCGAGGTCGTCGAGGGCGAGCCGGCAAACGCCTAGGCGCGCAAATCCTCCCATTCGGGATGCCGCTCGAACTGCTTGGCTACGTAGGAGCAGGTCGGGACGATGGCGAAGCCTTCGCGCCGCGCGTCGCGGATCAGCGCATCGACCAGCTTGCCGGCAATGCCGCGCCCGCGCATCTCGGGCGGAACGATGGTATGCTCGGCATCGCGGGCCTCGCCGCGCAGCGTCCAGGTGAGCTTGCCCGCGTGGGAGCCATCCTCTGTCTGGGCAATATACTCGCCGTGCGTGACGCGGTCGCGCCGGATGATTTCAATGTCGTCGGTTTTCATTTTCCGAAAGTTTCCTTTCTGGGCAAGCAACGCGCATCTGGCTAAGGGCGTTCCGATGCAATTCCTTTCCGACAATGCGGCCTCGGTCCACCCCGCGATCTGGGAGGCTCTCAGGGCCGCCGATTCGCCCGATTCGCCCTATGACGGCGATGCGCTGAGCGCGGGGCTCGACGAACGCTTTGCCGAGCTGTTCGGCCGACCCTGCGCGGTGCTGTGGGTCGCCACCGGAACGGCGGCCAACTGCCTGGCGCTCGCCAGCATGGTGCCGCCGCACGGGGGCGTCGTATGCCACGAGGAAGCGCATATCGAGGTCGACGAAGGCGGGGCCCCCGGCTTCTATCTCCACGGCGCAAAGCTCATGCTGGCCTCGGGCGAGGGGGCGAAGCTCACCCCGGACGCTATCCGCGCGGTCATCGATCCGATCCGCGACGATGTGCACCAGGTTCAGCCGCATGCCATCTCGATCACACAGGCGAGCGAGTACGGGCGCAGCTACCTGCCTTCCGAAATTGCCGCCATCAGCGACCTCGCCCGCGAGCGCGGCCTGGGCCTGCATATGGACGGCGCGCGGTTTGCCAACGCGGTGGCCTTCCTTGGGTGTTCACCGAGCGAGGCGACCGGCGACGTCGATGCGCTAAGCTTCGGCTTTATCAAGAACGGGGGGCTCGGCGCGGAAGCGATCGTGTTCTTCGACACCGGGCTTGCCGATGTCGCGCGCTATCGCCGCAAGCGCGCAGGGCACCTCCAATCGAAGGGCCGTTTCATGGCGGCCCAGCTCCACGCCATGCTCGATGGCGATGTCTGGCTGGCGAACGCGCGGCACGCCAATGGCGCTGCACAGGAGATCGCCGATGCGGCGAGCGAAAGGCTGATGCACCCGGTCGAGGCGAACGAGCTGTTCGTGCGCTGCACCCCCGCCGAGCGCGAGGCCCTGCGAGGCCAGGGCTTTGCCTTCTACGACTGGGGCGAGGACGCGGCGCGCTTCGTCACCGCCTGGAACACGCGTGACGAAGACGCGCGGGCCCTTGCCAAGGCGATTGCCGCCCTATGAGCAGCGCCAGCGAGGCGGAAAGCCTCTTCACCCCGCGCAATTTCGCCGCTTTCCTGCTGGTCAGCCTGATCTGGGGCGGGACCTGGCTGGTCATCCGCGACCAGATTTCGTCCGTGCCGCCCAGCTGGTCGATCACCTACCGCTTCATCGTCGCCGCGCTCGGCATGTTCGCGCTCGCCGCGCTGCGCCGAGAGCCGCTGACGCTGGTTTCGGGCGGGGTGCGCTGGGCGCTGCTGCTGGGCCTGTTCCAGTTCACGCTCAATTTCGGCTTCGTCTACAACGCCGAGCGCTTCATCACCTCGGGCCTCGTCGCGGTGATGTTTGCCCTGCTGGTGGTGCCCAACGCGATTTTCGGGCGCTTCTTGCTCAAGCAGCCGATAACCGGCCCCTTCGTGCTCGGCTCGGCCATCGCCGCAGTGGGTGTCGCGCTGCTGTTCGCGCACGAATACCGCTCCTCACCCGCAACGCTGGAGGAAGTGCTGCTCGGCGCCTCGCTGACCGTGGGAGGTATCCTTTCGGCCAGCGCTGCCAACATAACGCAGGCGATGGAGGGCGCGAAGAAGCAGCCATTCCTTGCGCTTCTGGCGTGGTCGATGACGGTCGGTGTGCTGATCAACACCGCTTATGCACTGGTCGTGGAAGGCCCGCCGACCTTCGATCCGCGACCATCCTACGCGCTCGGCATCCTGTTCCTCGGCCTAGCCGGATCGGTGATTACCTTCCCGCTCTACTATGGCCTGGTGCGCAAGGTCGGGGCGGGGCAGGCGGCCTACAGCTCGGTCATCGTGCCGGTCGTGGCCATGATTCTCTCGACCCTGTTCGAAGGCTTTACCTGGGGGCCGCTGCCGGCGGCGGGCGCGGTCATCACGCTGTTCGGGATGGTCGTTGCCATGCGCGGGCGGGCAAGCGCGCCGCCACGGCGTGCAACTCCGGAGCCCTAGGCCGCCGCGCTAGCCCCAAGCAGGTTGGCGAGCCCTTCGCGATAGGTCGGATATTGCGGCTCCCAGCCCAGCACGCGCTTAGCCTTGCCGTTCGCGACGCGGCGGTTCTCCGCGTAGAAGCCGCGCGCCATGGGTGACAGGTCGGCTTCCTCCAGCGTCTGCAAGGGTGGGGGTGCGACGCCGAGCAGGCGGCAGGCTTCCTCGATCACCGAATTCTGGCTGCTCGGTAGGTCGTCGGCGAGGTTGTAGGCACCCGCCGGTGCGTCCGTCTCGATCGCGGCGACGACGCCTGCGACGATGTCCTCCACATGCACCCGGCTGAAGACCTGACCCGGCAGGTCGATCCGGCGCGCCTTGCCCGTTTCCACACGGTCCAGAGCGCTGCGTCCGGGGCCATAGATGCCGGGCAGGCGAAAGGCCCGTGCGCCCAGCGCCAGCCAGCGCGCGTCGCTTTCGCTGCGCGCCGTTCGGCGGCCGGTCCCGGTGGGCGCGCTTTCGTCCACCCAGGCGCCCGCGGCATCGCCATAGACGCCGGTGGAGGACAGGTAGCCGAGCCATGCCCCGCCCAGCGCTTCGCCATAGCGGCCCAGGACGGGGTCGCTGCCATCTGCCGGTGGAACGGAGCTGACGATATGGGTCGCGGCGGCAATCGCTTCATGGACGGCTTGCGTGTCGTCGAACGCCATCGTGCCCGCGCTGCCGGTGGAATCGACGTGCCAGCCGCGCTTGGCCATCGCGTCGGCGAGGCGCGAGGCGGTGTAGCCGAGGCCAAAGATCAGCAGGCGGCTCATTCGCTCTCCAGATAGCCCTCTTCGGGAACGACCATCTGGGGGTCCTCCACATTATCGGCTTTCCACTGCATCGCCATGCGCACGCGCGTCGCGCCGCTGGGGTGGTCGAAGAAGACCATCTCTTCAAGCGCGCCGGGTTCGATCTTGCGGTACTCGGACAGCCGCATGGCGACCTTGGCGAAACCATCGGGTTCACGCGCGGCGTCGAGACCGAATGCGTCCGCTTCGCTTTCGGCCCAGCGGATCAGCGAATTGGTGGCCGGCGTCATCAGGAGCATCCATACGCTGAGGCAAATAGACAGCACCGGGAGTGATGCAGGGTCGCCAATCTCGCGCACGCCCCAGCGTTCGCCAAAGCGGCGGATCAGGGCCGGCGCCACGCGGCTGGTGACGAACAGGCCAAGGCCGAGCAGGAACAGGAAGATGCCGAGGATCCACCAGGTGTGGCTCAGCTTGTAGTGCCCCATCTCGTGGCCCATCACCGCGATGATCTCCTCCTCGCTGGTGCGTTCGAGCAGGTTGTCGTTGAGCGAGATGCGGATCGTCGGGCCGAGCCCCGAGACATTGGCCGAGATGCGCTTGTGCTGCTTGGACTGGTCGAAGACGTAGATGTTCTCGGCCGGGATATCGTATTGGGCTGCGACCGCTTCGATCCTGTCGCGCAGCGGCCCCTCCTCCAGCTCGGTGTATTCGTTGAACATGGGGGCGATGAACACCGGGCCGAGGACCATGCCGACGAGCATGAAGAGGCCCAGCACGCCCGTGCCCCACAGCCACCAGCTGCGCGGAGCGCGGCGGATCAGCGCGTAAATCGCCATGACCACCAGCGGTGCCATCACGAGCGCGATCAGGAGGCCGATCGTTTCCTCGGTGAACCAGGCGGAGAAGCTCTGGTCGAGCAGGTCATACTGCTTCTCGCGCCAGTAGCCGGTGTAGATTTCCCAGGGCAGGGTCACCACCCAGCCGAACAGGAGATAGAAGAACGCGGTGATCGCGGCGACCACCGGGAAGCGCTTGCTGACCCGCTCGCCGAGGTTGCGGAAGGCGTGCGCAAGGCGAAACCGCAGCAGCAGCCAGTCGGCAAGAACCGCGATGAGGGTGCCCCACACGGGGATCCAGTAGCCCCCTTCGAAGTAGGCATCCGATTGCGCGCGCGCCGGCCCCTGGAGCGTATCCAGATAGGCGCGCGTCGCGGCCTCAACGTCGAAGCCGCCCGAGGCGGCGGCAAGCAGGTCCAGCATCTGTGTTCTCCCGTCGGCAGTGTCGCTGGGGCAGCCACCCCCTTGCTGTCAATCGCCCTGCACGTCCGGCCCGATGAGTGAACGCAATCCCTCGACGGGCGTTGGATTGAATGACAGAGCATTGTGACACCCATTTCAGACAGGACTTTCATGGATATCGCGCGCACCCCCTCGACCCCCGACGGCAACCCGGAAATGGCCGATGCGGCCGTTGAGCCGAAGGCGCCGCCGGAAATCCGGCGCGAGGACTACACGCCCTATCCCTGGCTGGTCGCCGAAACGCATCTTGATTTCGATCTCGGTATCGAGAGCACCACGGTCCGCGCGACACTGACCCTTTCGCGCAATCCGGAGGCCGACGCCTCGCCGACCCTGCGTCTCAACGGTGACGGGCTGGTCGCCAGCGATGTGTCCGTTGACGGTCAGCCCGCGCAGGGCTGGGTGATGGATGGCGACGACCTGGTGCTGACGCTGCCGGGCGAAGCGCATGAGGTCACGATCGTTACCGAGATCGACCCGAGCGCCAATTCGCAGCTCATGGGCCTCTACGCCTCCAGCGGCATGCTGTGCACCCAGTGCGAGGCGGAAGGCTTCCGCCGCATCACCTTCTTCCCCGACCGGCCCGACGTGCTGAGCGTCTACACGGTGCGGATGCGCGGCCCGAAGGCGCAGTTCCCGATCCTGCTGTGCAATGGCAACAAGACCGCAGAGGGCGAAGAAGGCGACACGCACTGGGCCGAATGGCACGATCCCTGGCCCAAGCCCTCCTACCTCTTTGCCCTCGTCGCGGGCGATCTCGTGGCCCGGACCGACACCTTCACCACCATGAACGGCCGCAAGGTCGAGCTGAACGTATGGGTGCGCGAGGGCGATCTCGAGCGGACCGAACACGCTATGGAAAGCCTCAAGCGGTCCATGAAGTGGGACGAGGAGGTTTTCGGGCGCGAATACGACCTCGACCTGTTCAACATCGTCGCCGTCAGCGATTTCAACATGGGGGCGATGGAGAACAAGGGGCTCAACGTCTTCAACACGAAATACGTGCTGGCCGACCCGGAAACCGCGACCGACGGCGACTATGACGGCGTCGAAGGCGTGATCGGGCACGAATACTTCCATAACTGGTCGGGCAACCGCATCACCTGCCGCGACTGGTTCCAGCTCTCGCTGAAGGAAGGCTTCACCGTGCTGCGCGACCAGCTGTTCAGCGCCGACATGGGCAGCGAGCCGGTCAAGCGGATCGAGGATGTGCGCATTCTGCGCGGGGTGCAATTCCCGGAAGACTCCGGCCCGCTCGCCCATCCGATCCGCCCGGACAGCTACCGCGAGATCAGCAATTTCTACACCGCGACCGTCTACAACAAGGGCGCCGAAGTCATCCGCATGATGCGCACGATGGCAGGCGAGGAGGCCTTCAGGAAAGGCACCGACACCTATTTCGACCGCCACGACGGCGAGGCGGCGACCTGCGAGGACTTCGTGAAATCCATCGAGGACGGGACCGGTCTCGACCTCACGCAATTCCGCCGCTGGTACTCGCAGGCCGGCACGCCGAAGGTCGAGGTGGCGCTGGCCCATGAAGGCGAGAGCGCAGTGCTCAGCCTCAAGCAAACGGTGCCCGCAACGCCCGGCCAGCCGGACAAGCAGCCCATGCCGATCCCGCTCAAGCTTGCGCTGTTCGACCGGAAAAGTGGAAGGCATTCCGGTGAGGAGCTCGTGGTCCTAGACAAGGAAAGCGCCGAATTCCGCTTCGACGGCTTTGCCAAGAAACCGGTGCTGTCGATTAACCGCACCTTCTCGGCCCCCGTTTCGATCGAGCGCGATGTCGCGCGCGAAGATCTCGTCTTCCTGGCTGCGAAAGATGACGATCCCTTTGCCCGCTACGAGGCGATGCAGGAACTGATGACGGGCCACCTGGTTGCGGCCGTATCCGGCGACCTCGCGTCTGCCGAACGCGAAGCCGCGCGCAGCGATATCGCGCAGGCCATGCAGGCGATCATCGAGGACGAGGCGCTCGATGACCTGATGCGCGGCGAATTGCTGCTCATGCCGAGCCAGACCTATGTTGCCGAGCAGATGCTGGTCGCCGATCCGGGCCGCATCCACGAGGAACGCGAGGCGCTGAAGGCCGAACTCGGCACACGCCTCGCCGAGTCCTTCCATGCGCTCTACGACCGCGCCGAGACAATTCCCTTCTCGCTCGACGCCGAGGCGAAAGGCGCGCGCAAGGTGAAGACGCTGGTCCTCTCCTATGCCGCGGCGAGCGATCCGGCCAAGGCGGCCGAGCTGGCCAAGCACCAGTACGACCGGGCCGACAACATGACCGACCGCCAGGGGGCGCTGATGGTGCTGGCTGGCCTTGAGGGAGCGGAGCGGACCGGCGCGCTGCTCGACTTCTACAACCGCTACCAGGGCAACGCGCTGGTCATCGACAAGTGGTTTGCGCTCCAGGCAAGCTCGCTCCACCCCAAGGCGATCGAGCATGTGAAGGCGCTGCGCGAGCATCCCGACTTCACCTTGAAGAACCCGAACCGCGTGCGCTCTCTCTACATGGCGTTCGCCGCGAATCCGGCGGCGTTCCATGCGGCGAGCGGGGAAGGGTACGCGATGATCGCCGACCTGATTCTCGAACTCGACCCGATCAACGCCCAGACCGCCGCGCGCTTTGTTTCGCCGCTTGGGCGCTGGCGCCGCATCGAGGAAGGTCGCGCCACGCTGATGCGCGAGGCGCTGGAGCGGATTGCGGCGACAAAATCGCTTTCGCGTGATACCTACGAACAGGTGTCGCGTTCGCTCGGCTAGGAGTTTCGTGAATGGGTGGTGCGCTTCGCTCGGAATTGCTGGACGCTTTTCCGCACGGGTTTTCAACCGCTGAAGGTCTCAATCTCGCAGAAATCGCTCCAGGAACGGCGCTGGTCCGCCCCGAGCAAGTGCATTCTGACGAAGTGTTCGTTGTGACCCACCCCTGGGACGACGCGCCCGAAGGCGACGCCATGGTCACCAATCGCACGGGGCTTGCTCTAGGCATTGTCACGGCCGATTGCGCGCCCGTGCTGCTGGCCGACCCGGTCGCCGGTGTGATCGGCGCCGCCCACGCCGGATGGCGCGGAGCGCTGGGCGGGGTGCTCGAAAACACCGTTGCCGCGATGGGGTCGCTGGGGGCCCGCCCCTCCGATATCGTGGCCGCAATCGGGCCGACCATCGCCCAGAAGAGCTACGAGGTCGACGAGGCCTTCCGCGAACGCTTCGAGGACCGCGACGCGCGGTTCTTCGATTTCGGGCGCGAGGGGCATCGCCAGTTCGACCTACCCGCCTATGTCACACACCGCCTGAAAGCGGTCGGCGTAGGCGCGGTCGAGGACCTTCGCGAAGACACCTACAGCCAGCCCGGGCGCTTCTTTTCCTACCGCCGGGCCACCCATCGCGAAGAGCCAAGCGGCGGCCGCCAGCTCAGCGTGATCGCTCTGCCTGCCTGAGCCGCATGACCCGGTGCCGTAGGGGTAAGGCGCAAAGTCTTGCGCCAGACTGCACGGTCCTTGCCAAAATGGCGGTTGGCAACCCGCCGCTGAGCGGCTAGAGGCGCGTCCAAACCGGGCTTGCCGGGGGCTTTCGCGCACGCGCCATACAGGGGCACGCTTCCGCCTTCCTCAAAACCCGGTTCAAGGATTCGCAGAAAGCGCCGGATTGCCCCATGGGTAGGCGGCGCAGACACAAGGCAGGCAAGGCATAGCGCTGATGGCAGACACCGCTGCAACCGCAACTCCCGAAACGGCAGGCGAGACCGACGACGGTATCCGCCGCCGCGACTTCCTCGATATCGCTGCGGTCAGCGCAGCCGGCATCGGCGGCCTCGCGGTCGTTTATCCGCTGGTCACCCAGATGGCGCCGTCGAAGGACGTGCTCGCCGCCAGCACGACCGAAGTCGACGTTTCGTCGGTCGAGCCGGGCCAGGCGATCAAGGCGGTGTTCCGCAAGCAGCCGCTGTTCATCCGCCGCCTTACCGCAGAAGAGATCGCCGAAGCCAACGCGCGCCCCGTGGGCACGCTGCGCGACCCGGAAACCCTGGCCGACCGTACCAAGGAAGGCCGCGAGGACATGCTGGTGACGATGGGTGTCTGCACCCACCTCGGCTGTGTTCCGCTGGGCGCGGCCGAAGGCGAAGTGAAGGGCGAATTCGGCGGGTATTTCTGCCCCTGTCACGGTTCGCACTACGACACGGCCGGCCGCATCATCAAGGGCCCGGCCCCGACCAATCTGGAAGTGCCGGAGTACGAGTTCACCTCGGAAACCGTCATCCGCGTCGGCTAAGCGTCTAGAGAAGAGAAGAGATCATGAGCTTTCCCTGGGCCAAGGAATACACCCCGACCAACCCGGTCATGAAGTTCCTCGACGAGAAGCTGCCCCTGCCGCGCCTCGTCTACAACGCCGTCGGCGCCGGCTACCCGGTTCCGCGCAACCTGTCCTACTTCTGGAACTTCGGCGTCCTCGCCGGCTTCTTCCTCGTCGTGCAGATCGTCACCGGCGTCGTGCTGGCCATGCACTACGCAGCGAACGCGCAGGTGGCCTTCGCCACCACCGAACACATCATGCGCGACGTCAACTGGGGCTGGCTGATGCGCTACGCGCACGCCAACGGCGCCAGCTTCTTCTTCATCGTCGTCTACCTGCACATCTTCCGCGGCCTCTTCTACAGCTCGTACAAGGCCCCGCGCGAGATGATCTGGCTGCTCGGCGTCGTCATCTTCCTGCTCATGATGGCCACCGCCTTCATGGGTTACGTCCTGCCCTGGGGCCAGATGAGCTTCTGGGGTGCCAAGGTCATCACCGGCCTGTTCGGCGCGATCCCCGTGGTCGGCGAACCGATCCAGATCTGGCTGCTCGGCGGTTTCGCTCCCGATAACGCCGCGCTGAACCGCTTCTTCAGCCTGCACTTCCTGCTGCCCTTCGTGATCGCCGGTGTGGTCATCCTCCACATCTGGGCGCTCCACATCCCGGGTTCGTCGAACCCGACCGGTGTCGAAGTGAAGAGCGAAAGCGACACGCTGCCCTTCCACCCGTACTACACGGCAAAGGACGGCTTCGGCCTCGGCGTCGCGCTGCTGTTCTTCTTCGCGATGGTGTTCTTCCTGCCCAACGCCCTGGGCCACCCGGACAACTATATCGAAGCGAACCCGCTCTCGACCCCGGCGCACATCGTTCCCGAATGGTACTTCTGGCCGTTCTACGCGATCCTGCGCGCCTTCACGGTCGACTTCCTGTTCGTCCCCGCCAAGCTGCTGGGCGTGATCGCGATGTTCGGCTCGATCCTGATCTGGTTCTTCCTGCCCTGGCTCGACAAGTCGCCGGTGCGCAGCGGTCACTACCGCCCGCTGTTCCGCAAGTTCTTCTGGTTCGGCCTGATCCCCGCGATGATCGTCCTGTTCATCTGCGGCGGCGCGCCTGCTGAAGAGCCCTATGTGATGCTCAGCCAGATCGCGACGGCTTATTACTTCCTGCACTTCCTGGTGATCCTGCCGATCGTCAGCCAGATCGAGAAGCCCGAGCCGCTGCCCTATTCGATCACCGAAGCCGTGCTTGGCGAAGACAAGCAGGCGACCGTCGGCGCAAACGCCCAGCCGGCCGCCTAAGCGAGAACGAGAAAGAACATGACCAAACTTCTCAGCGTCCGCCTCGTTGCCATCCTCGTCGGCCTCGGCTTTGCCGTGATCGCGCTCTATTCCTTCGTCCTCGGTGCCTACGCCGCGATGACGGAAGAGCCGGCCGGCCACGCGCCCTACAGCAAGCCCGAAAGCCACGACTTCTCGTTCGAAGGCCCCTTCGGCAAGTGGGACATCCAGCAGCTGCAGCGCGGCTTCAAGGTGTATGACGAAGTCTGCGCCGCCTGCCACAGCCTCAAGTACGTTGCGTTCCGCGATCTCGAGCAGATCGGTTACGACGAAGGCCAGGTGAAGGCATTCGCCGCCTCGAAGCAGGTGCCGGGCATCGATCCGAACACCGGCGAAGCGACCACGCGTCCGGGCCTGCCGACGGATTACTTCCCGTCGCCCTACCCGAACAACGTCGCTGCCGCGGCTGCCAACAACAACGCCATTCCGCCCGATCTTTCGCTGATGACGAAAGCACGCGGCGACGGTGTGAACTACGTGGCCTCGCTGCTGTCCGGCTATGCCGAGCCGAGCGAAGAGCTGCTGGCGGAATATCCGGAAGTCGCTCCGGGTCCGGGCCTCTATCACAACCCGTACTTCCCCAACCTCAACCTCGCGATGGCTCCGCCGCTGACCACCTCCGGTCAGGTCACCTATGACGACGGCACCGAAGCCACCGTGCAGCAGATGTCGGAAGACGTCGCCGCCTTCCTCGCCTGGACCGCCGAGCCGACCATGGTTCAGCGCAAGCAGACGGGCTGGCCGGTGCTGATCTTCCTGCTCTTCGCCACCGTCCTCGCCTATCTGTCGAAGCAGCAGATCTGGGCCGCCGCGAAGAAGCGCAAGGGCGACTGAACGTCGCTTGCCAACGGATAACGAACGCCCCTTGCGTCACCCCGACGCGAGGGGCGTTTTCCATTTCGGGAGAGAGACCATGACACCGGAAGAGCTCAAGGCGCTCGTCCGCACCATTCCGGATTTTCCCAAGTCCGGAATCCAGTTTCGCGACATCACGACCCTGCTCGGCCATGGCCCGGGCTTTGCCGCGACCGTCGAATGGCTGGCCGGGGAAGTCGAAGGGGCAGAGGCCATTGCCGGAATGGAAGCGCGCGGTTTCATCTTCGGCGCGGCGGTATCGGCGCGCCTCGGCCTTCCCTTCCTGCCCATCCGCAAGCCGGGCAAGCTGCCCTGCGAGGTGATCGGGGTAGACTACGAACTCGAGTACGGCCTCGACCGGCTGGAGATGGATCCGAGCGCGGTCGCGGATGGCCAGACCGTCGCCATTGTCGACGACCTGCTGGCAACGGGCGGCACCGCGATTGCGGCGACCACCCTCTTGCGCAAGGCCGGCGCTACGGTCGAGCGCGCGGCCTTCGTCATCGACCTGCCCGATCTCGGCGGCAGCCGGAAGCTTGCCGCCGAAGCGGTTGCCGTCCACCGGTTGATGGAGTTCGAGGGCGACTGACGTGTCGTCCCGGGCTGGAAAGAAACCGGCCTTCGGGCATTTATAGCCATTGCAACTCCCGCCATGCGCCGTGCATGCGGGGGTTCACGCGCAACCAGAGGGGCGGATGGAACAGACATTGGTTATCGCTATGGTCGGAATGCTGGGCATTGGTGCCCAGTGGCTGGCCTGGCGCACTGGCTGGCCGGCCATTGTCCTGATGCTGGCGGCGGGCTTTCTCGCCGGCCCTATCCTCGGCCTGTTCGATCCCGAACGCGCCTTTGGCGACCTGCTCGACCCGATGATTGCCATCGGCGTGGCGCTGATCCTGTTCGAAGGCGGACTGAGCCTCGATTTCCGTGAGCTGCGCCACGCAGGCGACGGGGTCTGGCGTCTCGTCTTGCTTGGCGGCCCGATCGCCTGGGTGCTGGGCGCCTTTGCCGCGCATTCGATCGGCGGCCTCGAATGGCCCGTGGCGATCCTATTTGCCGGCATCCTCGTTGTCACCGGCCCAACCGTGGTCATGCCACTGCTCAGACAATCCTCGGTCAAGGCGAGGCCCGCAGCGATCCTCAAATGGGAAGCCATCGTCAACGATCCCATCGGCGCGCTGTTTGCCGTGGTCGCCTACGAATACTTCCGCGCGGTGGCCGAATCGCCGGGTGCGGGCGTGTTCGAGGTGGTGCCGCCGCTGATCTTCGCGGCCATTCTCGCAGGCCTGATCGGCTATATCGCCGCTGCGGCCATTGCCTGGGCCTTCCCGCGCGGCGCCATTCCGGAATTCCTCAAGGTCCCCGTGCTGCTGACCTCGGTCATCGTGGTCTTCGTGCTGTCGAACCAGATCGAGCACGAGGCGGGTCTGGTTGCCGTGACCGTGATGGGCATTGCGCTCGCCAACATGAACATCTCGTCGCTGCGCAGCATCCACCCGTTCAAGCAGAACATCGCCGTGATCCTTATTTCCGGCATCTTCATCCTGCTTTCGGCGAGTCTCGAGTTCGAGGAGCTCTCCTATCTCAACTGGAACTTCGCCCTGTTCCTCCTCGCGATCCTGTTCCTGGTCAGGCCGGCCACCATCCTGCTCAGCCTGCTGGGCAGCTCGGTGCCGTGGAACGAGCGCCTGTTCCTCGCCTGGATCGCGCCGCGTGGTATCGTGCTCGTCGCCATCTCCGGCCTGTTCGCCCTGCGGCTCGAAGACATCGGCTATGACGGCACCGCACTCATTGGCCTCAGTTTTGCCGTGGTCGTGGCCACGATCGTGGCGCACGGCTTCACGATCGACCTCGTCGCGCGCCTGCTCAACCTCAAGGGCAGCAACCGGCCGGGCATCCTCATCATCGGCAGCACTCCGTGGACGATCCAGCTCGCGCTCATGATGCAGGAGCTCAAATCCCCGGTGATGATTGTCGATTCCAGTTGGCAGCGCCTCGCCCTTGCACGGCAGAAGGGCCTGCCGTTCTATCACGGCGAAATCCTGAACGAGGCTACCGAGCACAATCTTGATCTCGCGCCCTACCAGGTCCTTGTCGCAGCAACGGAGAACGAGGCCTACAACGCCCTAGTGTGCAACGAATTCGCCTATGAAATCGGCCGTGACACGGTTTACCAGCTGGGCGATGCCGTTGATGACGACGATCGCCACGCGCTGCCCAGCAGCATTCGCGGCCGTGCGCTGTTCGATTCCGGTTTCGGGGTGGAGGATGTGAACGAGCGCCTCGCGCAGGGCTGGGTCTTCCGCAAGACCAAGCTGTCGGAAGAGTTCGATTTCGAAGCGGCCCAGGAACGCCTGCCTGAGGCAGCGAACATGCTGCTGCTCATCCGCGAGAGTGGCACCTTGCGCTTCTTCACCCATGCCGCGCGCCCCGAACCGCGCGCCGGCGACATCATCGTAAGCTTTGCGCCGCGCCAGGAGCGCACCGCGCAGGACGCCGCTGCCAAGCGCGAACGCAAGCGCGGCAAGACGCAGGAACAGGGGAGCGCCGCATGAAGGGCCCATTCGCCAAGACGCTAGCAACCCTCGCACTCCCGCTGGCCCTTGCCGCATGCGACCGGGAAACCGCCGCGCCGCCGCCTTCCGGTGAAGAAGGCGAAACGCGTTCGATCTTCCGGCCGGAATTCCAAGTCGAGCCGATCGAGGCCTTGCAATCGACGGCCTCGCTGGAGACCCGCATCCTCTTTCCCGAAGGATCGGAGCTTACCGAGCAGGCGCTTGCCGAGCTCGCCACGGTCGTCGCCTCGCCGCAGGCGCGCGCCGGTGGACCGATCACGCTAGCCGGCCACAGCGATTCCGGCGGCAGCGACGAGGTGAATATGCGCGCCTCGCTCGAACGCGCGGAAGCCGTGCGCGACTGGATGATCGCAAACGGCGTGGGCGAGGAGCGTATCACGCTGATTGCCTTCGGCGAGCAGAACCCCGCCGCCCCCAACGCATTGCCCGATGGCACTCCGAACGAGGAGGGGCGGGCGGCCAATCGCCGGGTCGAGATTACCGTGGGGAGCGATGCGCCTGCACAAGAGGAGCGCGAACCCACTCTTGCCGAGACGCTGGCTGCGCAGGCCGAAGAGGACGATACGCCAGATAGCGAGGCCGCCGCGCAATAGCGTGTTGACGGCCCGATGATTTCGGTGGCATTGGCGCCTTCGACCGGGCGGGTATAGCATAGTGGTAATGCTCCAGCCTTCCAAGCTGGCTAGAGGGGTTCGATTCCCCTTACCCGCTCCAGACTTTCCCAACACGCACCGGCATACGCCCGCCTGGCCAGGGCGGCGATAGAAGCTGTGTTTTCAGGGGTTTGGGTAAGTCGGGTGCGATGCGATCTTACCGCAGCGCACCCGACCCTTGCGAACCGAAGGGCAGATGCTGCGTAGCATCCTTCTCGACGGACGGTTCCCATAGCCGATGTGAACGTTTTGTTACAGTCCCCCTTATGGGGGACCCGCGGAAAACCTAGCCCAGCGCGCGGTTGTCGATCAGGCGTGTACCGCCGATGCGCGCCGCAACGAACAGCCGGTTTTCCGGGTCTGCCTCGACGCTCGGGATCAGGTCAGCGCCGGTCCGGACTTCGGCGTAATCCACGCTGTCGAATCCCGCGGCCAGCAGGGTTGCCGACAGTTCTCTCAGCGCCGTTTTGACCGCCATACCTCCGCGCATTTCGGCGATTGCCCCGGACATTGCGCGAGGCAGCGCCGCAGCAATCGCGCGCTGCTCGGCAGAGAGGTAGGCGTTGCGGCTGGACATGGCGAGGCCATCGGCTTCGCGCACGATCGGCACGCCGTGGATGGCGTCCACATGCGGCCGCGTGAGGTCGAGATCGCGCGCCATTCGCCGAATGACAGCCAGCTGCTGCCAGTCTTTCTCGCCGAAGAAGGCAAGATCGGGCCGGACCTGGTTGAACAGCTTGCACACGACCGTCGCCACGCCGTCGAAATGGCCCGGCCGGTCGCCGCCGCAAAGGCCCGAGCTGACACCCTCGACAGAGATGTTGGTGGCGTAGCCTTTCGGATAGACCTCATCGGGAGGCGGGGCCCAAAGCAGCGCGACCCCTTCGGCTTCGAGCAGCGCGCTGTCGCGGGCCATTTGGCGCGGATAGGCGTCGAGATCCTCGTTCGGGCCGAACTGCCGCGGGTTCACGAAGATCGAGACGGCGACATGATCGGCCTTCTCGCGCGCCTCTCGCACCAGCGTAAGGTGGCCTTCGTGCAGGGCTCCCATGGTCGGAACCAGCGCGAGCGAGCCACTGGTGCGCAGCGCGTCGGTGGCCGGGCGCAAGCGGGCGAGGGTGGTAACGGTTTCCAGCGCGGTCACTCCGACTACGAAAAGGGGCGGGACGACCTGTGCCGCCCCGCCCCCTTTGTTGCAAGGTGCTGGCGTCCTAGCGCGCTTCGGGCGCTGCCGCCGCCGCGTCGAGCGGCAAGCCGCCGAGCTGGGTGACCATGTCGGTGTAGGCGTTGAGGTAGGCGAGCACGATGATCTGGCCGATCGCCGTGTTCTCGTAGCTACCGAAACCGCCGGCAGCACCGCCGCCGCCGCCGAACAGGCCGCCACCGGCTGCCCAGCCGAGGTCCTTCTTGCGGAAGTAGCCTTCGACCAGCGCTTCCTCGACCGTGGTGCGCGCGTTGACGAGCGAGAGCACGACATTGGCTTCGCCCTTTTTCACGCGGATCCCGCCGGCAAGGGCGCCTGCCGTCCGACCGAAGAGGCCGCCGACCACGCCGCCGAGGATACCGCCGCCGCCGCCCGAATTGCTGTTTGCGCTTACGATATCGGGCTGGAGGAAGTAATCGGCCGCCCGCACCTGGCCGAGGCCGACGTTCTGGCCGTCCTGCATCTCGCCCTGCTCCTGCAGCGCGCGCTCCATCGCCCGGCTGCGCATGGCGCGGCCACGGTTGACCATGGTGAAGCAGCCTGACCGCTGGACGAAGACACGGATGATCTGTTCCGGACTGCCGAGATTGAGCTCGCGCCACCACTTGTCGTCGGGTTCGACCACCGCGATGGTGCCGAGATTCTGCGTGCAGCGCGGAATTTCCATCGTGGCCCGGTCTTGCGCTTTGCGACCGGACGAACGCCCCTGTGCCACAATGGGCTCTGCTGCCATTCCGGTCATGGAAAGCACGGCCAGCGCCGTGAATAGTGCCTTCTTCATATCTGGGATCCCCCTCAAAGAACCATACGCAGCGGCCGGATTTTTCCCCGGTTCTCGCGCGTCGCATGCGACCCAGACGGAAGGCAGAATACCAATTCACTTGCTTCAGGCTAGTATGCATCCGCCATTCTTGGAAAAATGCACTGCGCCGCGCCGGCCATTCGTTGCCGCCGGGCCAAGGGTTGGATAGGGACCGGAAACAATGATTTCGGCAGCTCATTCCTGATGGTCTCGCACCCCCACCGTATTGTTTTCGCCAATGAGAAAGGCGGCACCGGCAAGTCGACCACCGCTGTGCACGTAGCGGTCGCGCTGGCGTTTCGCGGCGCAAAGGTCGTCGCCTTCGACCTCGATCACCGCCAGCGCACCATGTGCCGCTATTTCGAGAACCGGGCGGAAACGATGCGTCGCAGGGGTGTCGACCTGCCCACGGCGCAGTGCCACGTGGTCGAGGGTCTCAGTCCTGACGAGATGGAGGCCCTGGTGGCCGAGAAGGCCGCAGGCGCCGATTTCGTCGTGATCGACACGCCCGGGCGCGACGACCCGCTTGCGCGCCATTCCGCCACCACGGCCGACACGCTGGTCACGCCAATGAACGACAGCTTCGTCGACTTCGACCTCATCGGCCAGGTCGAAGGCGAGAGCTTCAAGGTGAAGAAGCTCTCTTTCTACGCCGAGCTGATCTGGGAAGCGCGCCTAAAGCGAAGCCGCGCCTCGATCAACGAGAAGCGCGCGCAGATGGATTGGGTCGTGGTGCGCAACCGCACCGGCTACACCGAAGCGCGCAACATGGCGCGTATCGAGCAGGCGCTGACGGAAATGTCGAAGCGGGTCGGCTTTCGCGTGGCGAAGGGACTGTCCGAACGCGTGATCTATCGCGAGCTCTTCCCCTCTGGCCTCACCCTGCTCGACAAGGGGCACCTGGGCGATCTTGGCACCAGCCACCTCGTGGCGCGCCAGGAATTGCGCGGCCTTGTGGCGAGCCTGCGGCTGCCTGGCGGGGCGTCCGAGCCTGCGCAGGAGGCGGCGCAATGATCCGCCTGCTCGCGCTTGCCATCCTTCTTGCAGTCGCGTGCCGCTGGATCTTCGGCAAGTGGCCCTGGGAGTATATGAAAGGTCCGACCCCGGCCGAACGGTCGCTCGATCGGGCCCGTGCAATCCTTGCGGTCAAGCGTGGGGCGAGCGCGGAGGACATTCGCGCCGCGCATCGTCGCATAGTTACAATAAACCACCCCGATAAAGGCGGTAGCGCAGACGCGCTGCAGGAGGCCAACGCCGCGCGCGATCTCCTGCTCGACCATATTTCCCGCACCCGAACGGAGCGTTCCGAATGAGCCACGAATTCCATTCCACTGTCCTGCGCGAATACGATATTCGCGGTATCATCGGCGAAACGCTTGGTGCCGAGGATGCCCGCGCAATCGGGCGGACCTTCGGTTCGATGCTGTCGGAAGCGGGCGGCAAGACGGTTGCCGTTGGCTACGATGGCCGCGTCAGCTCGCCCATGCTCGAACACGCCCTGATCGAAGGCCTCACTGCGGCCGGCATGAACGTCGTTCGCATCGGCATGGGTGCGACGCCGATGCTCTATTACGCGGAAGCCTCAGCCGAAGACGTGGACGGCGGCATCCAGATAACCGGCAGCCACAACCCCGCCAATTACAACGGCTTCAAGATGGTGTTTCAGGGCCGTCCGTTCTTCGGAGCCGACATCCAGGAGCTTGGCCGTCGCAGCGTTGCGGGCGAGTGGACCGACGGAGCGGGCGAAGTCGAGGACCGCGAGGTCCTCGATGCCTATATCGATCGTATGCTGACCGCGCTTGACGGCATCGACACCGGTGCGCTCGAAGGCCTCAAGGTCGGCTGGGATGCTGG
Organism: Qipengyuania flava; assembly: GCF_019448255.1. Taxonomy (NCBI): domain Bacteria; kingdom Pseudomonadati; phylum Pseudomonadota; class Alphaproteobacteria; order Sphingomonadales; family Erythrobacteraceae; genus Qipengyuania; species Qipengyuania flava. Next base: position 52,722 of record NZ_CP080410.1, on the reverse strand, counting down.
CAACGGCGCCGCCGGCCCCGCGCTCGAGAAGCTCGCAGCGCGCCTGCCGGGCGAGCACCACCTGCTGTTCACTGAAGTCGACGGCAATTTTCCCAATCATCATCCCGATCCTACGGTCGAGGCGAATCTCGAGGATTTGCGAGCGCTCGTCGCGGAGAAGTCGCTCGACTTCGGTGTGGCCTTCGACGGCGATGGCGACCGCATCGGTGCGATCGACGGCGAAGGCCGGGTCATCTGGGGCGACCAGCTGCTGATGGTCTACGCCGAAGACCTGCTGAGCCGCGCTGAGGGCGCCACGATTATCGCCGATGTGAAGGCCAGCCGCGCGCTGTTCGACCACGTGTCGGCCCATGGCGGGAAGCCGCTGATGTGGAAGACCGGCCACTCGCTGATTAAGTCCAAAATGAAGGAAACGGGTTCGCCGCTCGCCGGCGAGATGAGCGGCCATGTCTTCTTCGCCGACGAATACTATGGCTTCGACGACGCGCTGTACGCCGGCATCCGCCTGATCGCGGCGACCGCGCGCCTCGGCAAGTCGGTCACCGACCTGCGCAGCGCCATGCCGGCCATGGTCAACACGCCCGAAATGCGCTTCCAGGTCGACGAGAGCCGCAAGTTCGCTGCGATCGAAGAGGTGAAGGAGCGCCTCAGCGGAACCGACGCCGATGTGAATGGCACCGATGGGGTGCGCGTGAACACGGCGGATGGCTGGTGGCTGCTGCGCGCCTCGAACACGCAGGATGTCCTCGTGGCCCGCGCCGAAAGCGACAGTCAGGAAGGCCTCGACCGCCTTGTCGCCCAGATCGACGAGCAGCTCGCGGCCTCCGGCCTCGAGCGCGGCGAAAGCGTCGGGCACTGACACCGGCAGCGCCGGGGACGAGGGGTGCGGGCTGGTTCCTGCGCCTTCCCCCGGCGGCCGTCACCGTGGTCATGACCAAGGGGCAGGAACGCCTCGCGGTGCCCAGCGCTTTCTTCGTGTGAGCGCATCCGTTCCTCCCGAGATCGACGACTGGTTCACCGGTCGTGGCTGGCGCGTGCGGCGCCACCAGGCCGAGATGCTTGCCGCCAGCGATGCGGGCCAGCACGCGCTGCTTGTTGCCGATACAGGTGCGGGCAAGACGCTCGCAGGGTTCCTGCCCACCCTGGCTGACTTCACCCCCACGCGCCTCGGCGATGGGGAGCCGGCGGATGGATTGCACACGCTCTATGTCTCGCCATTGAAGGCGCTGGCGCACGATGTGCAGCGCAACCTCCTGACCCCGATCGAGGAGATGGGCTTGCCCATCCGGGTGGAGACGCGCAGCGGCGATACGCCGTCCGACCGCAAGAAGCGCCAGCGCACGCGGCCACCGCATGTGCTGCTGACGACGCCGGAGAGCCTGTCGCTGCTGCTCTCCTATCCCGACAGCTTCGAGCTGTTTCGCGGCCTCAAGCGGATCGTCATCGACGAGGTCCATGCCTTTGCGACCGGCAAGCGCGGCGACCTGCTTGCGCTGGCCCTCACCCGGCTTCAGGCGATCGCTCCGGAGATGCAGCGCGCGGCCTTGTCCGCGACCTTGGCGAATCCCGAGGGCTTTCGCGAATGGCTTGCGCCATGGGGCGAGATTGACAGCGTTGCGCTGGTAGAGGGTGAAGAGGGCGCGCCCGCCGAAGTTGAGATCCTTCTGCCCGATGAAGAGCGTGTGCCCTGGGGCGGGCATGCGGCAACCTGGGCGGTGCCGCAGCTTTACGAGCAGATCCGCGACAACCGCACCACCCTGATCTTCACCAACACCCGGTTCCTGGCCGAATTCATCTTCCAGAACCTGTGGGACGTGAACGAGGACAAGCTGCCGATCGGGATCCATCACGGATCGCTGAGCCGCGAGGCGCGGCGCAAGGTCGAGGGGGCCATGGCTCGCGGCGAGCTGAGGGCGCTGGTGGCGACCGCCAGCCTCGATCTGGGCGTCGACTGGGGCGATATCGATCTCGTGGTGCAGATGGGCGCGCCGAAGGGCTCTTCGCGACTGTTGCAGCGTGTGGGACGCGCCAACCACCGCCTCGACCAGCCGAGCCGCGCCCTGCTGGTGCCCGGAAACCGGTTCGAGTTCCTGGAGGCGACGGCGGCCAAGGACGCGGTCGATGAAGGGCAGCGCGATGGGGAGGAGTTCCGCCCCGGCGGGCTCGATGTCCTCGCCCAGCATGTCATGGCCTGCGCCTGCGCGGCGCCGTTCCAGGAAGAAGCGTTGTTGGCGGAAATCCGCAGCAGCCTGTCCTATTCCTGGGTCGACAAGGACGCATGGCAGCGCGTGCTCTCATTCGTGGAGACCGGAGGCTACGCGCTCAAGGCGTACGACAAGTTCAAACGCATCGTGCGCGACGGGGACGGCGTCTGGCGGCTGAGCCACCCCGAGCAGGCGCAGCGCCACCGCATGAACGCAGGGATCATCATCGATTCCGAAATGCTGGAGGTCCGAATCAATTCCGGGCGCGGACGCGGTGGGCGATCGCTGGGCAAGGTCGAGGAGCGTTTCGCCGCTTCATTGAGCGCGGGCGACACCTTCGCCTTTGCCGGCATGAGCCTCGAAGTGGTCAAGGTGCAGGACATGGAGGTGCTGGTGAAGGCGGCCAAGTCCAACGCCATGATCCCCAGTTATGGCGGGGCGCGCATGCCGCTCACGACCCATCTCGCCGACAGGGTACGCGCGATGCTGGTCGACCGGGCAGGATGGGCGCGCTTTCCGGACGATGTGCGCGAGTGGCTGGAAGTGCAGGACTGGCGCAGCCAGATGCCGGGGCCGGGCCAACTGCTGGTGGAAAGCTTCCCTCACGCCAAGCGACACTACAGCGTCTACTACACCTTCGAAGGCTGGAACGCGAACCAGAGCTTGGGGATGCTGATCACGCGCCGGATGGAGGATCGGGGCCTGATGCCGGGCGGGTTCGTCGCCAACGACTATTCGCTGGCCGTCTGGGGCCTCAAACCGGTGGATGACCCTGCGCCCCTCCTCTCGCCCGATATCCTGCAGGATGAATTCATCGAATGGGTGCAGAACTCGCACCTTCTCCGCCGCGCGTTTCGCGAGGTGGCTGTGATTGGCGGGCTGGTGGAGCGCCAGCATCCCGGCAAGCGCAAGACCGGCAAGCAGGTCACCTTCTCGACCGACCTCATCTACGACGTTCTGCGCAAGTACGAGCCCGACCACGTACTCCTCGAAGCGGCTTGGGCTGATGCGCGCACGCGGCTGACCGATGTCGGGCGGCTCGGCGATTTGCTCGACCGATCAGCCGAGCAACTGGTGCATGTCGAGCTCGACCGTGTCAGCCCGCTCGCGGTGCCCGTCATGGTCATGATCGGGCGCGAGGCGACCCCGCAAGGTTCGGTCGATGACGAACTGCTGCTCGAAGCCGAGACCCTCGCAGGCGCCGCCATGCGGGCCGAGCCACCTGTTATGGAAGGCGACTAGTCCGCCGGGAAAGCTCGGTATTTCTCATTGCCGACGAAGGCGAAGCGCTCGATACCCGAATCCTTGATGAGCGCGATCGTCTTGGCCGAGGCATCGTAGCTGGCGCGCGCATCGGGTTCGAAGCGCAGGAGCGCCTCGGGCGCGGTGCTTGCCGTGGTTGCCAGCTGGTTGAGCAGCGCCTGCCGGTCCAGCTCCCTGCCGTTCCAGTAGAGCCGGTCGGCCTGGTCGATATGAACCGTGTTGACCGCCTGGACTTCGAACCGGCCCGCCCCGTTGGGGACGGGGATCAGCAGGGTATGGGTCGCGATCGGAATGACCATGATGAACATGATCAGCAGCACCAGCAGCACATCGATGAGGGGCGTGATGTTCATGTCGGACATCGGCTGCGCAAGCGGGGCGCGGGTGCGATAACCGTAGGGCATAGCTTCTCTCCCAAAGCAATGAGATAAGATTACATCACATTGGAGGAGGTTTGGCAAATCACGGAGTTTGCCTGAGGATTCCGGGCAAAAGAAAAGGGGCGGATCGCTCCGCCCCTTTCCGGGTGTTCCGTTTCGGTGAGGTCGGGCTTAGCCGGCCTTGCCGAAGGTGCGGTAGCGCTCGTTGCCGACGAAGCCGAACTTCGTCACGCCGCTTGCCTTGATCAGCTGCAGCACCTTGGCCGAGAGATCGTAGCTGGCCTGCGCTTCGGGCTCGAACTGCAGCTCGGGCTCGACTGCCATCTGGGTCGATTCAGTCAGCAGCGTGCGCAGCTGGCCCATATCGATGGCGTTGCCATTCCAGAGGATCTGATTGTCGACCGTGAGGACGAGCTTGTTCTTTTCCGGCTCGACGAAGACGTCGGGCGGAGTCGGGTTCGGCTGCGGCAGGTCGATATCGACCGAGTGCGTCGCGACCGGGATGGTGATGATGAACATGATGAGGAGAACGAGCAGGACGTCGATAAGCGGCGTCATGTTCATTTCCATCATCGGCGCGCCATCATCCTTGCCGCCTGACATTGCCATAGTGGGTTACTCCCTAATCTTCTTTGCGCGAACCGCCCGATCAACCGTTGGGGTCGACGGGGTTCGAGATGAAGCCGACGGTCGGATAGCCGGCCGCCTGGACGTTGTAGATCGCGCCTGCGACACACGACCACGGTGCGTTCACGTCACCGCGAATGTGGACCTGCGGGATCTTTTCCGGATCGTCCATGATGGCTTCGGGGCCACCGGCACGTTGCACGATCGCGTCGAGGCGTTCGAAGGCCTGGTCGTACAGTTCTTCGGAAGTCACCGGCGCGATGTTGTTGAAGTAGACGCGGCATTCGCCGTTGCGCGAGGCGCCGGCAAAGCCGGGCTCACCGGCGCTGACGCCGTTGTCGTCCGTGGTGCTGACGGTCAGCAGGAGGTTTTCGACCTTGTCCTTCGATTCAACCGATTCGAAGACGGGGACCTCGAGCTTCTCGATAGTCTGGATCGCGACCGGAACCGCGATAAGGAAGATGATCAGAAGCACCAGCATCACGTCCACGAGGGGAGTGGTGTTGATGTCCGACATGGGCGTCTCGCCGCCACCTCCTGTCGAAATCGCCATGGTTCAGTTCCTAACGTTCGAAATTCTTGGGCTCGATGCGGGGTGGCGGGGACGGCGCTGGGCCGCCCCCGATACCGTATCGATTACTTCTTGGCTGCGGGTGCAGCGGCCGGCTTTGCAGCAGGCTTGGCAGCAGCGGCCGTCAGGTAGGTCGGCTTGACGGTGCCGTTCGAGTTGATGTTCGCCAGCAGGTCGGTCGAGAACGCGTGCATCAGTTCAGCGATGCGCTTGTTGCGGCTCTGCAGCCAGTTGTAGGCGAACACGGCCGGAACGGCCACGAGCAGACCGATGGCGGTCATGATCAGTGCTTCACCAACCGGGCCTGCGACCTTGTCGATCGAAGCCGAGCCGGCGATGCCGATGTTGATCAGGGCGCGGTAGATACCGATCACGGTGCCGAGCAGGCCGACGAACGGTGCGGTTGCACCGACCGTTGCGAGGAACGGCAGGCCGCCTGCGAGCTTCGAGTTGATCGTGTCTTCCGAGCGCTGCAGCGAACCGTGCATCCAGTCGTGCGCTTCCAGCTTGTCGGTCATCTTCGAGTGCTGGTCTTCAGCGAGGATCGCGTCGTCGACGAGCTGGCGCCATGCGCTGTTCTTTTCGAGCTTGGTGGCGCCGTCCTTGAGCGAACCGGCCTTCCAGAACTGGGTGCGAACGGCCTTGTACTGGGCCAGCACCTTGCGCTGTTCGAAGAGCTTGGTGAACAGGATGTAGAACGAGCCGACCGACATGATCACCATCACGCCGAGGATGAACCAGGCGACGAAGCCGCCCTGTTCCATGGCTTCCATGAAGCCGAAGGAGTTCTGCGGGGCTGCGTCAGCGGCAGCTGCAAGAAGTTCGAAGGTCATAACGAGTGGTCCTTTTGAGTATTCCGTTGTCCGCCTGCCGCAGCAGGCCCGGGAAGTTTAGTTCAGCTGGTAGACGATGGTGGTCGACCAGGAATCCTGGATCGCATTGCCTGCGGCATCGAGCGCCGGGTTGAACCGCGCGTAGCGGGTCATGCCATCGCATGCGGCCGAGTCGAGGTCGCTCGACCCGCTCGAACGGGTCACGCTGCAGGCGGCCACGCGGCCATTGGCACCGACCGTGACGGTCACGCCAACTGCACCCTCGATACCCTCGCGCTCAGCGCGGCGGGGGTAGTTGCTCTGGATGCGGCGTGCCCAGCCGTTCTGGCCACGCGGAGACGCGTTCTGGGCCTTCGACGGCGGCGGGGGCGGCGCGGGGGGCGCGGGCGGCGGGATCACCAGCTGCGGCGGTGCCGGCGGCGGGATCGTCGTCTGTGTCCGGATCGGAGGCGGAGCCGGCGCGATGTTGATCGGCGGCGGCGGCGCAACCGGCGGCGGCGGGACATTGTCCGGCTCGGGCGGCGGCGGCGGCGGTTCTTCCTCCGGCGGCGGCGGTTCTTCGATATCGATCGTCGTCACGCGCTCAACCACCTGCTGCACCGCATTGTATGCGAGGCCGGTAACGAGAGCGTAACCGAGAGCGACATGGATGAGGGCAACAATGATGATCGCAACGATGCGATTGCCGCTCATCTCTTGGTCAGCATAAGCCATTCGGTTGCATCACTCCATCGGCACCCCGGTCTTCCGGGGCAATTCTTGACACCCTTGCGCGACCCGCCCGACTGGCGTGACAATTAGGGGCGTCGTTAACGCAGTCGCACCACCCGGTTCCTGAAAACCAAGCGGCGAAGGCATACCAAAGTTCCCGATTAGAACCCGGACACCTCTCCCCAAGCAACAAAGTATCATTGCCTTAGGTCCGGCCCGACCCTTTAGCTATGATGCAGGGCGACCGCAAACGCTTTATCGGTTAACCGCCGATTCAGTGGCTTGGCGAAAGGAACCGGACAAAGCTCCCAAGAGTTGCCCGAATCGCTGGCGCGAAACACCGAAGGAAAAGAATCACCTGCCATGGCCAAGCTGCTCACAAATCTGCGTACCGTTGCTTTGGCGAGCGCCCTGGCCATTGCCGGGGCGGGGCATGCCCAGACAGGAGACCCGTCTTTCGATGAGGGTCTGACCTACCCCGATCTGGTGGATCTTTCCGACGGCACCCCGCTGGTCCTCAAGGCGCAGATTCGCAGCCAGGCGACGGTTGAACCGGAGCGTTCGCCCGGCCTGGAGCCCGGATTCGTGCGGCTCTACATCGAAGCGCGCACCTCCGCGCTGATCGCCGGATCGGTCCCGGTTGGCGAAGCGCTGCGCTACCTTGTCGACGTCCCGCTGGACGAGAAGGGCAAGCCGCCCAAGCTGCGCCGCCAGGAGGTGATCCTGTTTGCCCGTCCCGTGCCCGGCCGGCCCGAGCAGATCCAGCTTGTCGATCCCCAGGCGCAGTTCGCCTACGACCCGGCCCTCGAGGCGCGCCTGCGCCCGATCCTCTCCGACCTCCTTGCGCCCGACGCTCCGCCGCGTGTGACGGGAATTCGTGACGCTTTGGCCGTTGAAGGGACGCTCGTTGGCGAATCGGAGACCCAGCTGTTTCTCGATACGGAAAACGACGGGCCGGTTTCGGTCACCATCGTGCGCCGTCCCGGCCAGGCGCCGCGTTGGGGCGTTTCGTGGACCGAGATCGTCGACCAGTCCGCGCGGGCCCCGCAGCGCGGAACGCTCGAATGGTACCGCCTCGCCTGCACGCTGCCCGACCGGCTGCCCGGCAGCGCGAACCTTTCGCGCAATCCGCGTGCGCGCGCCCTTGCCGAGGCCGATTACGCGCTCGTGCGAGAAGGGTTGGGCCCCTGCATCCGGACGCGCGACTAAAAGCCCACGCTTCACCCGTCTCAAGACAAACTGGTTCCAACCTGGCCCGTCGCTGCGCTAGGCGGGCGCTCATGTCTGAACCCCTTCGTATTGCCCTTGCCGGGCTTGGCACCGTCGGTACCGGCGTCATCCAGTTGCTCGACGCAAACCGCGCGACCATTGAACGCCGCGCCGGGCGCCCGATCGAAATCACGGCCGTCAACGCGCGCGACCGTTCGCGCGATCGCGGCGTCGACCTGTCGCCCTATGCCTGGGTGGATGACATGCAAGCGATGGCCGAGCGCAGCGATGTCGATGTGGTGGTCGAGCTGGTCGGCGGATCGGATGGTCCTGCGCTCACGCTGGCGCGCGCGGCGCTCGACGCGGGCAAGGGCTTCGTGACCGCAAACAAGGCGATGATCGCGCATCATGGTCTTGCGCTGGCGGAACAGGCCGCGCTGACAAACGCGCCGCTCAAATTCGAGGCCGCAGTCGCTGGCGGCATTCCCGTTGTAAAGGGCCTCCGCGAAGGCGCGGCGGCCAACCGGATCGAGCGGATTTACGGCATCCTCAACGGCACCTGCAATTACATCCTTTCTGAAATGGAGCGCACCGGCGCGGACTTCGGCGACATGCTCGCCGCCGCGCAGGAGAAAGGCTACGCCGAAGCCGATCCGACCTTCGATATCGAAGGGGTGGACGCCGCCCACAAGCTTGCCATCCTTGCCGGGATCGGTTTCGGCGCGAAGGTGGATTTCGACAATGTCGCGGCCACGGGCATCACCGAAGTGCGCGCCGCCGATATCACCCAGGCGGGTGCGCTCGGCTATGTCATCCGCCTCGTCGGGATCGCCTCGCTGGACGAGAGCGGCAGCGAGGCAAAGCTGCTCCAGCGCGTGCGCCCCTGCCTTGTCGGGCGCGGCCATCCGCTGGCCGCCGTTACCGGCCCGACCAACGCCGTGGTTGCGGAGGGCAATTTCTCGGGCCGCCTGCTGTTCCAGGGCGCCGGTGCTGGCGCCGGCCCCACGGCCAGCGCTGTCGTGGCCGACATCATCGACATCGCCCGCGGCGATACCGGCGCGCCTTTCTCGGTGCCGGTGGAGGAACTGGATCAGTTCGCTCCGGCCGATCCGGGCAACCGCACCGGGCGCGATTACATCCGCTTCACCGTCAACGACCGCCCCGGCGTGCTGGCCGAGATCACCGCCGCAATGCGCGATGCCGAAGTCTCTATCGAAAGCCTGATCCAGCGCGGGCGCGACCACGAAGGCGGCGAAGTTCTGGTGGCCATGGTAACGCACGAAGGGCCCGAGCGCTGCGTGACGAAGGCGCTCGAGCTGCTTGAGGGCTCGCCTAGCCTGACGGCTCCTCCTCTGGTGATGCCTCTTCTAAAGGACTGACCTCTTCGGAGGCCTCAACGCCCGGCAATGGCGGCAGGCCCAGCTCAATCTGGCGGGGAGGGACAGGCGCCTCGGCAGTGTTGCCGCGCGGCGCCAGGCCCTGCCCGATACGGTCGGCATCGGAGCCGGGCGGTGTGTCGGGAAGCTCGGAGAAGTCCACGATATAGGCTGGAGGGGGCACGCGGCCGAAGCCGATGCAGGGCCCTTTCTCGGGATTCTTCTTGCACGATTCTGCAAAATCCGGCGCGCGAGGATCGCCGCGGTTCATCGTCTCTTCGGCGTAGCGCTGCAGCGCGCGGTCTTCGTCATAGCCGAACTCACGGTTGTCTCGCCGACGGCGGCACACGATGATTTCGCCCGAGATGATCGCGGCCTCCTGTTCGGCGCTGCAATCCTCGTACTCGTCCTCGCCAAGATCCTGGGTAATTAGGATGTCGATCGGGCCGGTCACCGGCTCTTCGTCCTGTGCGAAGGCGGGACGGCCGCCAAGAAATGCGCACAGAGCGCCCAGCGCCGCCAACCAGTGTCTCGACAATGCAAGGCTCCCTGTCTATCCGCCACGCGCATACGAATTCACGCACCGGTGTCCTGCCGGGCGCAACCTCACGCGAAGGACTGAACCCACTATGAACTCGCCCGCCGACAACCCGCTTGATCGTGTCCTTGTGCTTGAAATGGTCCGTGTGACCGAAGCGGCGGCGGTTGCGGCGTCGAAGCTGATCGGCCGCGGGGACGAGAAGGCGGCCGATGCCGCGGCGGTTGAGGCGATGCGCAAGGCCTTCGACACGCTCTACATGGATGGCACCGTCGTGATCGGCGAAGGCGAGCGCGACGAGGCACCGATGCTCTTCATTGGCGAGAAGGTCGGCGGCGCGCCGGGCAAGGGTCCGAAGATCGACATCGCCCTCGATCCACTGGAAGGCACCACGATTACCGCCAAGGCCGGGCCCAACTCGCTCGCCGTGCTGGCGGCGGCGGCCGAAGGCTGCCTCCTGAACGCGCCCGATGTCTACATGGACAAGCTGGCGGTCGGCCCGGGCTATCCCGAAGGCATCATCGATCTTGCCAAGACCCCGACCGAGAACGTGACTGCCGTGGCCCAGGCCAAAGGCGTGAAGCCGTCCGACATCATCGTGTGCGTGCTCGACCGCCCGCGTCATGCCGATCTCATCGCCGAGCTGCGTTCGATCGGCTGCGGCGTCGTGCTGATCGGCGACGGCGATGTGGCCGGTGTGATCGCGGTGACTGACGAGGACACCACGATCGACATGTACATGGGCCAGGGCGGCGCGCCGGAAGGCGTGCTGGCGGCGGCCGCGCTGCGCTGTGTGGGCGGCCAGTTCAACGGGCGCCTCGTGTTCCGCAACGACGATGAGAAGGCGCGCGCGGCGAAGTGGGGGATCGAGGACCTCGACCGCATCTACACGCGCGACGACCTGGTGAAGGGCGACTGCATCTTCGCGGCGACCGGCGTGACCAGCGGCTCGCTGCTCGAAGGCGTGAAATACCGCCGCGGCGGTACCATGACGACCGAGAGCGTGGTCATGCGCGCCAGCTCCGGCACCGTCCGCTGGATCAAGGGCGAGCACAGCACGAAATAGTCTCGTCGATCGCGGCGGGATGAAGTCCGTCGCGGATAGACGCCATTTTCGCGGCCTCCCTGCGTTGCAATTCCATGACGCTCGTCTAGGCGGGGGCCATAGCCGCTGACAGGGATTCGCCGCATGAAGATCATGGCCGCCAACTCGAACCTGCCGCTCGCGCGTGCGATCGCAGCTTACCTCGAAATGCCGCTGGTGGACGCGCAGGTGCGCCGCTTCGCCGACGAAGAGATCTTCGTCGAGATTCACGAGAACGTGCGCGGCGAGGACGTGTTCGTCGTCCAGTCGACCAGCTATCCGGCCAACGACAACCTGATGGAGCTGCTGATCGGCATCGATGCGCTGAAGCGCGCCTCGGCCCGCCGCATCACCGCTGTCGTTCCCTACTTCGGCTATGCCCGCCAGGACCGCAAGCCCGGCCCGCGCACGCCGATCTCGGCCAAGCTGGTCGCGAACCTGATCACCGAAGCGGGCGCCGACCGCGTGCTCGCGGTGGATCTCCACGCCGGCCAGATCCAGGGCTTCTTCGACATCCCGACCGACAACCTCTTCGCTGCGCCCGTGATGGCGGCCGATATCCAGGCCCGTTACGGCGATCAGGACCTGATGGTCGTCTCGCCCGACGTTGGCGGTGTGGTTCGCGCCCGCGCGCTGGCCAAGCGGCTCGACAACGCGCCGCTGGCTATCGTCGACAAGCGCCGCGACCGCCCTGGCGAAAGCGAAGTGATGAACATCATCGGTGATGTCTCGGGGCGCCACTGCATCCTGATCGACGATATCGTCGATTCGGGCGGCACGCTGTGCAACGCGGCGCAGGCCCTGCTCGATCAGGGCGCTGCCTCTGTCGCGGCCTACATCACCCACGGCGTCCTGTCGGGCGGTGCGGTCGCCCGCGTCGATGGTTCGGCGCTGAAGGAACTGGTGATCACCGATTCGATCCGCCCGACCGACGCAGCGCAGGATTCCGAACGCATCCGCATCCTGACCATTGCGCCGCTGATCGGCGAGGCTGTCCGCCGCATCGCGGACGAAAGCTCGGTCAGCTCGCTGTTCGACTGACCGCAGCGGCCTGACCGGCAGCCGTCCGGGCAGCGCCCATCGCCTGGAACGGCGCGCGCATCCAGGGCCTCACCGCTCCGGGTGCAAGCCGATCGAGCAATTCCAGACGCCGCGCCTGCCGTATTTCGAGGCTGAGAGTGAGCAGCGCGTTGCGCTGGGCGCGAAACGCGGTCGGGGTCATGCCGAAGAAGGCCTGGAATTCGCGGATCAGGTGCGACTGGTCGAAGAAGCGCAGCAGGATGTCCTCTTCCTCTTCGTCGGCAACGCCGCATAGCCGCGAGGCGAGGTCGAGAACGCGTGCGCGCCGCATGACCTGCTTGGGCGTCAGGCCGAAATCGCGGCCGACCGTGCGCTGGAGCGAACGCATCGTCACGCCAAGCTCATCGCAGACTTCGGTCAGCGGGCGGTTCGGATCGGCAAAGGCCTGAAGCTCGAACCCGTGGGATACGGCGCTCGGCTGCGGGGCATCCCGCCCGGCGATCACGTGCCGCAGCCAGTCCTCCATCGCGCGCAGCCAATCCTCCCCTTCGATCTCCGCGTTGTAGACAAGGTGGGGCGCAGGTGCCGGCGACCGGTCGGGTTCGAGGACGCGAAGCCGCTGGACCAGGTCTGCATCGGGCAAGCCCCAGATCGCCTGGACTGCACCCGGGCGCAGCATCATCCCGGCCACGCGGATCGGTCCGCGATAGTCGAGCCGCATGCAGTGCTTGTGCTGGCCGGTGAGGAAGCAATCGTCGTGCACATGCTTTACGCCGTCATCCGTCGCGACATCCCAGTGCCCGTCCATCGCGGCGCGGACATAGGCGGCGTCGTTGCACAGGAGACCCCATGCGCGCGCGTCGCTGGGCGCGTCCGTCAAGGCCACCATCACCCGGCCGACCCACGGTTCGAGATCGCGCGCCGGAGCGCGGTTGAACGAGAGCGGATTGCCATCGCGCGTCGCGCCCGACAGCGGCTGGTGGGCCCGCGCGCCCGGACGGACCCCGTTAGGCGGCGGCGTCACTAGGGCCGACCCTTCCAGCCGGGTTCCGCTACCGGATCGCGCCATGGGGCCGCGCCCTGTGCCTCGAGCGCTTCCAGCTCCTCAAGCGCTTTCAGGCGGCGGCGCTGCCGCGATTCCATATTGAGGCGCAGGAAGGGATGCGGGCCACTGGTCAGCTCGGTCGGGCGCATGCCGAAAAAGTGCCGCATCTCGCGAATGAGGTGGGACTGGTCGAAATAGCGCAGCCGCATGTCCGGCTCTTCTTCAGGCCGCGCAACGCCCAGCAGCGTCGCGGCCATGTCGAGCGCGCGGGCCCGGCGCTGCACCAGCTTGGGGCTGATCCCGAAATCGCGCTGCACCGCGCGTTCCAGCGTACGGGTGGAAACGCCGGCGGATTCGGCGAAGTCGGCGATGGCGAAATCGGGAGACACGAGGCACTCACGTTCGAACGCTGCGGTGAGCGGATCGGGATCGGGCCTGTCGGTTTTATCGAGGAAGATGCGCAATTGCTCCTCTACGGCCGACAGCCACGCGTCATAGCCCAGCTCCAGCGGGACCTTGCGCGTCAGCTTGCCGTGGCCCACGAGATCGTCGTGGATCACGATGCGGTCGCGCAGGTCGCCTTGCGACGGCCCGCCCAGGACCGGCGGCGCTCCGGTGATCAGGTGGATCGTTATGACGCGGTAGGAGCCGGTGACGCTGATCGGCATGAAACGCGTCTGGGGCCCGAAATAGAGCGTGATGCCGTCCTCGCCCGGGTCGTACTCCTGATAGCCATCCAGCGTTTCGGCCGTCCACTTGCCGCCCCAGAGCAGCCGCATGCAGGCCTGGTCGCCCAACATGCCGCAGCGCACCGTCAGGTCGGGCGGCAACTCGCCCTCGGCGATGCTGATCCAGTAGAACCACGGGGCAACGTCGTCAGCCGGCGTGCGCGACAAGGACAAGGGCGCGCCCTCCCGCGTCGATCCGGTGAGCGACCGGATCGGCGGTTCGGCGTTTGCGCCCGGCGCGAATCCTTCGTTTCGCCCGTCCTGGTTGCCTGGCTCTCTGCCTATGGCGCTACATCTCCCTTCAGCGCGACCCGAAGGGATGGAGTTCGGCGGTCAATTGCCTTGACCGCGCATGGTTAAGAAGGGAAATGCGCGGTCATGTCCAGCAGTTCCGATCTCGCCCTTGCTAATCGTCTCGCCGAAGCGGCGGGTGAAGCCATCCGTCCCCTGTTTCGCGGCGAATGGTCGCAGGAACAGAAATCCGACCGCAGCTTCGTGACCGAGGCCGACCAGGCCGCCGAAGCCGCCATGCGCGCGATCCTCGAAGCCGAACGCGCCGACGACGGGATCATCGGGGAGGAATACGGCACCCGCAACGAAGGCGCGGGCCGCCAGTGGGTGCTCGATCCGATCGACGGCACCACCAGCTTCATCGCCGGCCGCCCGATCTTCGGGACGCTGATCGCCCTGATGCAGGACGGCTGGCCGGTGCTGGGTGTCATCGACCAGCCCATCGCGCGCGAGCGCTGGGTCGGCCAGATCGGCGAAGGCACAACCTTCAACGGCGCGCCTGCCCGCGTGGCGGCGTGCAAGGACCTGTCCGACGCGGTGCTTGGCACCACCACCCCGCACCAGTTCGAAGGAGGCGATGTCGATGCCTTCATGGGCGTCGCCAAATCGGTTGCCGAACGCAAGATCATCTACGGCGGCGATTGCTACAATTACGGCCTCGTCGCCTCTGGCCATGTCGACCTCGTGATCGAGGCCGGGTTGAAGCTCCACGATTTCGCGGCCCTGGTGCCGGTCGTCGAAGGGGCTGGCGGCGTGATGAGCGACTGGCAGGGCAACCCGCTCGATGCGGGTAGCGACGGGCGCGTGATTGCCCTTGGCGATGCCGCGCGGCTCGACGACGTGCTGGAAGCGATGGGGTGAGCGGATCGCTGGCCGGCAAGATTGCGCTGGTAACAGGCGCGGCGCGGGGCCTCGGATTCGAGATCGCCTCCCGGTTTGCAGAACACGGCGCCAGCGTGTGGCTCAACGGGCGCGACAGCGCGGCGCTGGAGGAAGCGGCCCGGCGCATCGGCCAGGGTGCGCGCCCGCTTGCTTTCGACATTGCCGATGATGCGGCGACGCGCGATGCCTTCGCTCTGCTGGCCGAGAACGGGCTGGACATCCTCGTGAACAATGTCGGTCAGCGCGACCGCCGTCCGCTCTCCGAGCTGCGGCGGGAGGACATGGCATCCATGCTCGCGACCAACCTCGTCGCGCCTTTCGACCTGGCGCGAAGGGCGGCGGCGTTGATGCAAATGCGAGACAGCGGGCGCATCATCAACATCACGTCGATCGCGGCCGAGATCGCCCGCGGCGATGTACTCTACACAGCGAGCAAAGGCGGGCTCGCTGCCCTTACGCGAGCGCTAGCTGCCGAACTCGGCGGATCGGGAATTACGGTGAACGCCGTCGCTCCGGGCTATTTCGCAACCGAAGCCAATACCGAGATGGTCGCAGACCCCGCGATTGCCGAACATCTGGCGCGGCGCACTTCGCTTGGCCGCTGGGGCAAGCCGGGAGAAATCGCCGGCGCGGTTGCCTTCCTTGCCTCAGGCGAAGCGAGCTACATCACCGGCCATACGATTGCCGTCGATGGCGGTTACCTCACCCATTTCTGACCGGCCTGCCCGTATTCACTGAGGGCAGTCGACCACTTCCACCGGGAGCCAGCCGGACGAGCGCCGCGATGTCTGGCGATCGAAATAGTAGCGCCGGCCCTCGATCACGCGAACACAGCTCTCAGGATCCAGCGTAGTCAGGCGGCTCGCCTCCACCGGACGTCGACGGATGTTCTTGTATCCGGTCGCCGCCAGGACATGGCCGACCATCAGCTCTTCCAGCCGGGGCCAGTCCTCTTCGGGTATGCGCACAAGCGAAGTCTGCGGCGTCGCGACCGTGTCGCGGACATCGTACCAGGTGTAGCCGCGCGGCGGATCGAGCCGGGTGAACTCGTTTATCTGCCAGGCGAAGTTGGCAGGCGGGAGGTCCCCTGAAGCGTTTCCTGAACCGTCACCGCCATCGGGTTCGGGATCGCCTGGCTCGGGCGTTTCCTCGGGTTCGGGAGTTTCGCTAGGCACGGGGTTTGGAGTGGGAGCGACGGTCTCGCGCGGTCCGGGACGTGGGCTCTGCGTTTCGGTCGGGGTGGGGCGCGGCGGCGTCGGCATATCGCCCGAACAATTGTAACGGATCCCGTCTTTAAAGCTCAGGCTCAAGTCGCAAGGCCGAAAAAGGACCGCAATTGCGATAGCCAGAAGGATAAGGAAGATGCCCCAAGCAATAATCTTCTTGTGTTTTGGCTCAAATTCCATCGACCCCTCCCTCAAGGCCAGCGAATAACCGCAAGTCAGCTACCAAGCCAGCTTTCGCTTGCAATCGTCCCCCAAATCGCTATTCCGCGCGCCTTCACCGACACGTGATTCACCGCCGGTCTGGCCGTAAGGGCTGCCAGGGCTGGCGCGACGTGTCTCTGTAAAGGAGATGAAAATGCCCAAGCTGAAGACCAAGAGCGGTGTGAAGAAGCGCTTCAAGATCACCGCAACCGGCAAGGTCAAGCATGGTGTCGCCGGCAAGCGCCACCGCCTGATCAGCCACAATGCGAAGTACATTCGCCAGAACCGCGGTACCACCGTCCTGTCGGAAGCCGACAGCAAGACGGTGAAGAAGTGGGCGCCCTACGGCCTCGACTGAGCGCGAACTAAGGAGAATACGAAATGCCTCGCATCAAACGCGGCGTCACCACGCGCCAAAAGCACAAGCGTCTTTTGGATCAGGCGAAGGGCTATCGCGGCCGTCGCAAGAACACGATCCGTATCGCCCGTCAGGCTGTCGAGAAGGCCGGCCAGTACGCCTACCGCGACCGCAAGATCAAGAAGCGCAACTTCCGCGCTCTCTGGATCCAGCGCATCAACGCGGCTGTCCGCGCTGAAGGCCTGACCTACTCGCAGTTCATGCACGGCACGAAGCTTGCCGGCATCGAGCTCGACCGCAAGGTCATGGCGGACCTCGCCATGAACGAAAGCGCTGCTTTCAAGGCGATTATCGAGCAGGCGAAGAAGGCCCTTCCGGCCTAAGCTTCTGCTTTATTGAGATTAAGAGGGCGCTCCCTGTCGGGGGCGCCCTTTTTCGTGCGCCGGTAACTTGTCGCAAACCTACAAACCGCTATGCTTCGGGCGCAGGCAGCCGGAGGGACGCTTGGTAGGTCACGAGAGCATACATGTGCGCTTCTTTGCGCCGCCGGCGGACCTCGGCCCGTGCTTTACGACTTTCTATCGCCTCGAAGTGGACTTGCCCGAAGGCGAGATCCTGGAAGACTGGCTGCAGCCAGAATGGGCGAACCTGCGCTTCTTCGCCCACAATCCCCCGACAGCCGAGTTTCGCGACGGTCCGCGCGTCGAAGGGGTCCGCTTTCAGGCAACCGGCCCGACATCGTGCCCGACCCACTTCCTGCTTGGTCGTACGCGGATGTGGGGGGTGGGGCTCTTCCCGCTCGGCTGGGCGCGCTACGTCGGGGTGGACGCCGCGCAAAACACCAACATCATCGTCGATGGGGAAGCGAGCCCGGTTTTCGACCGCTTTGCCCCCTTGTGTCACACGCTGTGCGATCCCGACGGGACGGATGAGAAGCAGTTCGCGGCGCTCGCCGATTTCTTCCGCAGCAACGTCTTGCCGGCGCGCGATGACGAGCGCATCCAGACCATCCACGAGGTCATGGTTGACCCGTTGCTGCTCCAGGTCGATGATTTCGCGCGCCGCTGCGGGCTGTCCAAGCGCACTCTGGAACGGGTCTGCGCCAAGCACTTCGGGTTCTCGCCGCGTCTCCTGCTGCGCCGCCAGCGCCTGATGCGCACGCTGGGCGCCTTCATGCTGGCGCCCGAGGCCAGCTGGTCGCAGGTTATCGATCGGCATTATCACGACCAGTCCCACTTCGTGCACGAGTTCCATGCCTTCATGGGCTGCACGCCTTCGGAATACGCGGCCAAGCCGCACCCGGTCCTCAGCGCCTTCATGGCCGAGCGCGCCCGGGTCTGGGGATCGCCGGCGCAGACGCTGGACAAGCCCAAATAGCTTTTGAAATCCGTGTGCCTTTTGCTACCCATTCTCTCGAGGGCGTGATTCCAATGATCTTCCCACGATACGAAGGGCCGGCCAGCCGGGAGGCGGTACGGCGGTGAGCACCGGGGACACCACCGCGGCTGTTGCCTTGCGCTTCTTCCTGCCTCCTGAAGAGCTGCGCCCCTTCATCACCACCCTCTACCACATGGAAATTTCGGGCCACGACGGGCAGCCGGTCGACGACTGGCTGCATCCCGAATGGGCGAACCTGCGTATCATTCCCGGCCTGACGGTGGAGGCGGGGATGGGCGGCAAGCCGCTCGAGCCCATGCCGCGCGCGGTCATTGCCGGGCCGACCAGCGTGGCAACGCGCTTCCGGGCGCGTGAGGGGCGGTCTTGGGGTATCGGCCTGCTTCCGCTCGGCTGGGCGCGCCTCACGGGCGCTCCCGCCAATGAATACGCCGACCGGCACGCCGACGTCGACATGGACCCGGCCTTCGAGCACCTTCGCGCCCTGTGCGCGTGTGTGCCCGACACCGAGGGAGACCTGCTTGCCGAACGCGATGCCATGCTGCGCGAGCTTGGCGCCCTTCTTGCCAAACCGTCGCCGCGCGAGGCCGAGGTGCTCAAGGTCGAAGAAGCCTTGACCGATCCGCGCTTCCACAGCGTTGCCGAACTCGCCTCGTCGCTGGGCATGAGCGCTCGCACGATGGAGCGCTTCTGCAGCCGGGCATTCGGTTTCAGCCCGCAATTGCTGCTGCGGCGCCAGCGTTTCGTGCGCAGCTTGGCCAAGTTCATGCTCGACCCCTCGCTCAAGTGGATCGATACGCTCGACAGCCACTATCACGACCAGGCGCATTTCGTGCGGGATTTCAAACGCTTCATGACCATGTCGCCGAGCGAATACGCCCGCCTGCCCCATCCGGTCCTGATGGCCGCCGCCCATGCGCGCGCGGCCATTGCGGGCGAAGCCATGCAGGTGCTGCACAAGCCCACCGCGCCTTCCAAGGCGGACCCGTCCTGACGATGGTGAGCCTTTGCGCACCCGTTTTGAGCAGGGATGCCGCCGCCATGGCGCATGCCAGCAGCGGTGCGCCCGGCCTTCTCGAGGTCGCATAAGAGGACCGATGGCTACGCCGTATCCCCAGCCGACAGAGCTGCGCGCCGGTGCGGTGCGGCTTCGCTTGATGGGGCCGCCATCCGACCTCGCGCCGTATCTCTCGGCCTACTACCGCACCGAGATCGACGAAGGCGAGGTGGTGGAAGACTGGCTGCCGCCCGAGGAAGCGAACCTGCGAACGGGCACGGCCGAAGTGTACCAGGCCGTGATCGGGACCGGTGAGCTTGGTGCGGTTCCCGCTGCGGTCATCTCCGGGCCCACGGACCGCGTGACCCGGCTGAGAATCGGTGGCGGAAAGTTCTGGGGCGTGGGGCTGACACCGGCCGGCTGGGCGAGTCTGATCCGCGCGCCCGCAAGCGATCTGGCAAACACCTTTCGCGATATTCGCGGATCGGTCGCGCATCCTTCGCTTGCCGGGATGCTCGACACCCTGCGCGAGGATGGCGACGACCTGGACAGGTCCTGGAGGCTGATCACCGACACCTTCCGCTCGCTTCTGGGAGAACCACATGCGGCGGCCACCGCCATAAAGGACGTGCACCGCCGGATCCTTGCGCCCGATGTTCCTGGCGTTGGGGAATTGGCGGAGGAGGTCGGGATGAAGACCCGGACCTTCGAACGGTTTTGCAAACGGCATTTCGGGTTCACGCCGCGCGCGCTCATCCGCCGCCAGCGTTTCCTGCGCAGCCTTGGCAAGTACATGCTCGATCCGTCGATGCGCTGGATCGGCTCGCTCGACACGAACTATTTCGACCAGGCCCACTTCATTCGCGAATTCCGCGCGACCATGGGCATGACGCCGGGCGAGTATGCGGCGCTGCCGCACCCCATTTCCTCGGCCGCTGTCGCGGTGAGCAACAGCAACGCCGGTGTGGCCTTGCAGGCGCTCTACGACCCCGAAAAGCCCGGGGGCGGCGAAAGCGGGGTTTAGCATTGCCGCATCTCCCGCTAGGGGCTGCGGGAAGAATTGTCCGACAGCTCCAAGCAAGACCAGATGAACGACCTCGACCAGATCAAGACCGATGCGCTCACGCGGATCGAAAACGCCCCCGACGCCGCCGCGCTCGAAGCGCTGCGCATCGAATTCCTCGGAAAGCAGGGTTCGATTTCCGGGTTGATGAAAACGCTCGGCAAGATGGCGCCGGAAGAGCGCCAGGTGCAGGGCCCGTTACTGAATGGCCTGCGCACCGCTGCCACCGATGCAATTGCAGCCAAGAAGGACGAGCTGGAGGCAGCCGAGCTCGAAGCGCGCCTTGCCACCGAAAGCCTCGACCTGACCCTCCCGGCACCCGAGGCGCCCAAGGGCAGCGTCCACCCGGTCAGCCAGGTGATGGACGAGCTCGCCGAAATCTTTGCCGATCTCGGCTTCTCCGTCGCCACTGGTCCGGAGGTGGAAGACGACTGGCACAACTTCACCGCGCTCAACATGGCCGAAACGCACCCCGCGCGCGCCATGCACGACACGTTCTATTTCCCCGACGTGGACAGCGAAGGTCGCCGCATGCTGCTGCGTACGCACACTTCGCCGGTGCAGATCCGCAGCATGGTCGAACAGGGCGCGCCGATCCGCATCATCGCGCCGGGCCGCGTCTACCGCAGTGACAGCGATGCGACGCACACGCCGATGTTCCACCAGGTCGAAGGCCTCGTGATCGACCGCGACATCCATCTCGGTCATCTGAAATGGACGCTGGAAACCTTCCTAAAGGCCTTCTTCGAGCGCGACGATATCGTACTGCGCCTGCGCCCCAGCTACTTCCCGTTCACCGAGCCTTCGGTCGAGGTCGATGTCGGCTGGCAGGACGTCGGCGGCCGCCGCGTGCTCGGCGGTGACGGCGATGCGCCGGGCCATGGCTGGATGGAGCTGCTCGGCTCGGGCATGGTCAACCGCCGCGTGATCGAATTCGCCGGGCTCGACCCGGACGAATGGCAGGGCTTTGCCTTCGGCGTGGGCGTCGACCGCCTCGCCATGCTCAAATATGCGATGGACGATCTGCGCGCCTTCTTCGATGGCGACCAGCGCTGGCTCGACCACTACGGCTTCTCGCCCTTCGACCAGCCGACCCTTTCCGCCGGTGTGGGAGCAAGCGCATGAAGTTCTCGCTCGAATGGCTGAAGTACTTCCTCGAAACCGAAGCCTCGGTCGCGGAGATTGCGGCTGCGCTCAACGCAATCGGTCACGAGGTCGAAGGCATCGAGGACCCGGCCGAGAAGCTCGAAGGCTTCCGCGTTGCCAAGGTCCTGACAGCCGCCAAGCATCCCGATGCCGACAAGCTGCAGGTGCTGACCGTCGATACGGGTGAGGGCGATCCGCTGCAGGTCGTCTGCGGTGCGCCCAATGCGCGTGCCGGCATGAAGGGCGTACTCGGTCTGCCCGGCGCGGTCGTCCCTGCAAACGGCATGGAACTGCGCAAGAGCGCGATCCGCGGCGTCGAATCCAACGGCATGATGTGTTCGGTGCGCGAGTTGGAACTCGGCGAAGAGCACGATGGCATTATCGAGCTGCCCGAGGATGCACCGGTCGGCCAGACCTTTGCCGAATACCACGACGCCTCGCCCGTCTTCGACGTGGCGATCACGCCCAACCGCCCCGACTGCATGGGCGTCGAAGGCATCGCGCGCGATCTCGCGGCGGCGGGTCTTGGCACGTTCAAGCCGGTTGAGGCCTCGGACATCGCAGCCGCGGGTGAGTGCCCGGTAGAAATCCGCACCGATGATCCGGAAGGCTGCCCGGCCTTCTACGGCCGTGTCATTCGCAGCGTCGATAACACCAAACCCTCGCCCGAATGGATGCAGCGTCGCCTGATTGCGGCGGGCCAGCGCCCGATCTCGGCGCTGGTCGATGCGACCAACTACCTCATGCTCGCCTTCGGTCGCCCGGCGCATGTCTATGACCTTGCCAAGCTGTCGGGCGCAGTCGTAGCTCGCCGCGCCAAGAATGGTGAGACGGTCGAGGCGCTGAACGAGAAGACCTATACGCTCGACGACACGATGACCGTGATCGCCGACGATAACGGCGTGCACGACATCGCCGGCATCATGGGCGGCGAGCATTCGGGTGCGACCGAGGGGACGACCGATGTCCTCCTCGAAATCGCCTATTTCGATCCTGAGCGCATCGGCGTGACGGGCCGCAAGCTGGGCCTTGCTTCCGATGCGCGCACCCGTTTCGAGCGCGGGGTCGATCCGGCCTATCTCGACGATGGCCTTGCGATCCTCACCTCGCTGATCCTCAAGACCTGCGGCGGCGAGCCGACCGAGGTCGTGCGCGCTGGGACTCCGCCGGCAGAGCCGAAGGTCGTGAAGTTCGACCCGCGTCTCACCTCGCGCCTCGGCGGTGTCGATGTGGGGCAGGACGAGCAGCGCGCGATCCTCGAGGCGCTCGATTTCCGTGTCGAAGACGACTGGCAGGTCACCTGCCCGCCGCGCCGTCACGACATCGAAGGCCCGGCCGACCTCGTCGAAGAAGTGGTCCGCATCCACGGGCTCGACCATGTTGCAAGCGTGGCGCTGCCGCGCGCGGAAGGCGTCGCCAAGCCGACCGCCAGCCCGCAGCAGAAGCTGGAGC
The DNA here is from genome assembly GCF_019448255.1 of Qipengyuania flava. Taxonomy (NCBI): domain Bacteria; kingdom Pseudomonadati; phylum Pseudomonadota; class Alphaproteobacteria; order Sphingomonadales; family Erythrobacteraceae; genus Qipengyuania; species Qipengyuania flava. Next base: position 30,122 of record NZ_CP080410.1, on the reverse strand, counting down.
GGAAGCTGCGCCGGGCCGCTGCAGCACGCGGATTGAACGAAGCGGTGACCTGGTCCTTCCTCCCCACCGCCGATGCCGAACATTTTGCCGACGGCGCCGAGCTGTGGGTGCTCGAGAACCCGATCAGCGAGGACATGAAGGCCATGCGCCCCTCGATGATCCCGGGTCTGCTGGCCGCAGCCAAGCGCAACGCCGATCGCGGCGCGGATGGCGCGCGTCTGTTCGAGATCGGTCGCCGCTACTTCCGCGGCAAGGACGGGGCGAGCGACGAAAAGCCGACCCTCGGCGTCGTGCTGGCGGGCAACAGGGCGCCGCGCGGCTGGGCCAGCGGCAAGGCGCAAGGCTTCGACGCCTATGACGCCAAGTCCGAAGCCGTGGCGCTTCTCGAAGCCGCCGGTGCGCCGGTCGCGAACCTCATGGTGATGGGCGAGGCGGGCGACCAGTTCCACCCCGGCCAATCGGCCACGCTGCGTCTCGGCCCCAAGAACGTGCTCGCCCGCTTCGGCGCGCTGCACCCGGCAACGCTCAAGGCCTTCGATATCGAGGGCCCAGTGATGGCGGTCGAGATCTTCCTCGATGCGATCCCGGCCAAAAAGGGCGGCGGTTTCGCCCGGGCCCACTATGCGCCGCCTGCGCTCCAGTCGCTGACCCGTGACTTTGCCTTCCTCGTCCCGGCTGACCTTGCGGCAGGTGATCTGGTGAAGGCCGTGCGCGGGGCGAACAAGAAGGCGATCGTCGATGCACGCATCTTCGATGTCTTCGAAGGCCAGGGCGTGCCCGAGGGCAAGAAGTCGGTGGCCGTCGAAGTCACGCTCCAGCCGGGCGAAAAGAGCTTCACCGATGCCGAGATCAAGGCGATCTCCGACACGGTCGTCGCCGCTGCCGCCAAGAAGGGTGCGGAGCTTCGCGGATGAAGACCGCTTTCGTCACCGGAGCCACCGCAGGCATAGGCGAGGCCACAGTGCGCACGCTGGTCGCAAACGGCTGGCGCTGCGTGGCGACCGGACGGCGCAGGGAACGGCTTGATGCCCTGGTCGAAGAACTCGGTTCCGACAAGGTCCACGCCGCTTGCTTCGACGTGCGCGATACAGAGGCGATGGATGCGGCGATTGCTGCCCTGCCTGCCGATTTCGCGGGCATCGACCTGCTGGTGAACAACGCCGGTCTCGCGCAGGGGCTCTCGCCTGCGCAGGAGTCGAACCTCGACGACTGGCAGACCATGATCGACACCAATGTGACGGCCATGGTGGTTCTTACCCGCAAGCTGCTGCCCACCTTGATCGAGCGCAAGGGCGCGATCATCGCGATCGGCTCGGTCGCGGGCAGCTACATCTATCCGGGCGGCAATGTGTATGCCGGCTCCAAGGCCTTCGCGAACCACTTCACGCTCGCCTTGCGCGCCGACCTGCACGGCACCGGCGTGCGCGTGACCAGCATCGAGCCGGGCATGGTCGAGACCGAATTCACGCTGGTGCGCACCGGCAGCCAGGAGAAGAGCGACGACCTCTATCGCGGCGCCGACCCGATGACCGGGCAGGACATCGCCGACACGATCCTGTGGATCGCAACGCTGCCGCCGCACCTCAACATCAACCGGATCGAGCTGATGCCGGTCAGCCAGGACTTCGCCGGCTTCCGCGTCGCGCGTTCGTAAAAGACATTCGATGACTTCCAACCGCCGTACCTTCGCGATCATCTCGCACCCCGACGCGGGTAAGACCACGCTCACGGAAAAGCTGCTGCTGACCGGCGGCGCGATCCACTTGGCCGGTGAGGTGAAGGCACGCGGCCAGGCGCGCCGTGCGCGTTCGGACTGGATGAAGATCGAGCAGCAGCGCGGCATCTCGGTGACCAGCTCGGTCATGACCTTCGAGCGCGAAGGCATCACCTTCAATCTGCTCGACACGCCGGGGCACGAGGATTTCTCCGAAGACACCTACCGCACGCTGACCGCGGTCGATTCCGCCATCATGGTGATCGACGCGGCCAAGGGTATCGAGCCGCAGACGCGCAAGCTGTTCGAGGTCTGCCGCCTGCGCAGCGTGCCGATCATCACCTTCGTCAACAAGGTCGACCGCGAGGGACGGCCCGTGTTCGAATTGCTCGACGAGATCGCCGACATGCTGGCGCTCGATGTCAGCCCGCAGGCCTATCCGGTCGGCATGGGCGGCGAGTTCGAAGGCGTGCTTGATTTCGAGAGCGGCTGCGTTGCACGGCCCGAGGGTCCTTCCAAGGAATTCACCGGCACACGCGATTGCGATCCGGCGATCCCCGAACGGTTCGCCGAGGAGATTGAGCTGGCGCAGATCGGCTATCCCGAATTCGATCTTGAGGCGTATCGCGGCGGCGATCTCACCCCGGTCTATTTCGGGTCCGCGCTCAAGAATTTCGGCGTCACCGAACTGATCGAGGCGATTGCCAAATACGCCCCGCCGCCGCGCCCGCAGCCAGCCGGCGAGGACCAGATCGATCCGACGCATGACGAGGTCACCGGCTTCATCTTCAAGGTGCAGGCCAATATGGATCCCAACCACCGCGACCGCATCGCTTTCATGCGGCAGGTCTCGGGCACCTTCAAACGCGGCATGAAGCTGACGCCCTCCGGCCTCGGGAAGCCGGTCGCGATCCATTCGCCGATCCTGTTCTTCGCGCAGGACCGCGAGGTGGCCGACACAGCCGAGCCGGGCGACATCATCGGAATACCGAACCACGGCACGCTGCGCGTCGGCGATACGCTGAGCGAGAAGAACCAGATCCGCTTCACCGGCCTGCCGAACTTCGCGCCGGAAATCCTGCGCCGTGTTGCGCTGGTCGATCCGACCAAGACCAAGCAGCTGAGGAAGGCGCTCGACGACCTTAGCGAAGAGGGCGTCATCCAGGTCTTCTATCCCGAGATCGGCGGCCAGTGGATCATCGGCGTCGTCGGTCAGCTCCAGCTCGATGTGCTGATCAGCCGCCTGTCGGCCGAGTACAAGGTCGACGCCAAGCTGGAAGCCTCGCCCTTTGCCACCGCGCGCTGGATCAAGGGTGACGAGAAGGCGAAGAACGAGTTCGAGAAGTTCAACCTCTCCAACCTCGCCAAGGACCGCGACGGCGACCTGGTCTTCATGGCCAAGAGCCCGTGGGACGTGAACTACCAGCAGGAAAAGAACCCGGACCTTACCTTCTCGGCGACGAAGGAGCGCTGAGGTTGAATTGCCGGGCGTAGTGGCGCAAAGCCACGCGCATGACGCTACACGCCGGACCGACTTCGCAGACCTTCATCTCGCAGCGCCTGCGGCTGCACTATCTCGACTGGGGCAATCGCGGGAAGCCGCCGCTGGTGCTCGTCCATGGCGGGCGCGACCACGCGCGCAGCTGGGACTGGGTCGCCGAGCAATTGCGCGAGGATTACCACGTGGTCGCGATGGACCACCGCGGCCACGGCGACAGCGACTGGGTTTCGGACGGTAACTACTCGTCGAACGACATGGTTTACGACCTCGCGCAGCTGGTCCACCAGCTCGGCGTCGGGCCGGTCACGATCGTCAGCCACTCGATGGGTGGCAACGTCTCGCTGCGCTATGCCGGCACCTTTCCCGAAATGGTGACCAAGATCGTCGCCATCGAAGGCCTCGGCCCCAGCCCCAAACGGCAGGAGGAAATGCGCGCCAAGCCCTACCCCGAGCGCCTCAACGAATGGATCGGCAAGAAGCGCGCCGCATCGGGCCGGTCCCCGCGCAAGTACGAAAGCATTGAGGCCGCCTTCGCGCGGATGATCGAGGAGAACTCCTACCTCACCGAAGAACAGGCGCGCCACCTCACCATTCACGGGGTCAACCGCAACGAGGATGGCACTTACAGCTGGAAGTTCGACCCGCACCTCAATGTCTGGCCGACCGAGGATATTGCGGACGAATTCCTCCACCAGACCTGGGCAGCGATCACCGCGCCAACGCTCTTGCTCTACGGCGCCGACAGCTGGGCCTCGAACCCCGAGGGCGACGGCAGGCTCGACCACTTCGCCAACGCCGAGGTCATCGAGTTCGAAAACGCCGGGCACTGGCTCCACCACGACCAGTTCGACCGGTTCATGAAAACGATCAGGGATTTCCTCTAGATGGCAGACTTCTTCGACGCGCTGGACGACAAGCATATCGCCATGATCGGCAAGCAGCCGGTCTTCTTTGTCGCCACCGCTGCCGAAGATGCTCGCATCAACCTCTCGCCCAAGGGCTACGACGCCTTCCGCGTGATCAGCCCGACGCGGGTTGCCTACCTCGACCTTGGCGGCTCGGGCAACGAGACCCACGCGCACCTTGCCGCCGACGGGCGCATCACCATCATGTTCTGCAATTTCGACCGTCCGGCGCTGATCCTGCGCCTCTACGGGCGCGGCAAGGCGGTGTTGCCGCAGGACGCTGGCTGGGATGAGCTCGCCGCGCACTTCGAGTTGCTGCCCGGCACGCGCCAGATCTTCGACATCGCGGTCGAGAGCGTGCAGACCAGCTGCGGCTGGGGCGTGCCCTTCATGGATTATCGTGAGGAGCGGCACACGCTGAAGAAAGCGCACGCCCAGTCCGATGGCGAGGAATGGGTTGCCAAGATGCAGACGCGCACGAAGAGCATCGACGGCCTGCCGACGCGCCCGACCGACCGCTATTTCGAGGGCGACCAGTCCTGACGTGCAGCTGACTTTCGCCAGCTACAACATCCACAAGGGCGTTGGCCTCGATCGCAAGCGCGATCCCGAACGCATCCTCGCCGTCCTCCACGAAATCGATGCCGACATCATCGCGTTGCAGGAAGCAGACCGGCGGATCGGCCAGCGCGCCAGCGTCATCCCGCGCGCGGAGATTGACGACACACCCTGGCGACTGGTCGAAGTGGCGCGGCGACCGCGCTCCATCGGCTGGCATGGCAATGCCCTTCTTGTCCGCCGCGACATGGAGGTCGCCGCCAGCGAGGCGCTCGACCTGCCTACCCTCGAGCCGCGCGGAGCGGCGTTTGGCGAGCTGGTGGTCGAGGGCCACCGGCTGCGCGTCATCGGCACGCATCTTGACCTCTCCGGCCTGCGTCGCCGCGACCAGATCCGCGCGCTGCTGGAGTTCGTCGAGGCGAGCGCGGGTGATGTGCCCACTGTCATCATGGGTGATTTCAACCAATGGGGCCGGCGTACAGGCGCCATGCGCGAATTTGCTGATGGCTGGCAGGTGATCACGCCCGGGCGCAGCTATCCCAGCCGGCAGCCCGTGGCGACGCTGGACCGGCTTGTGGCGAGCCGGCATTGGGAATGCCTCGGCGCAGAAGTGCACCACACGGGGCTCTCCGCGGTTGCATCGGACCACTTGCCCGTCTTCGCAACACTCCGTTTGCCCAAGAAATAGGCACGAGCTTAACGATTGGGCAACAAATGGCTCAATCACGGCGAAAAATGGGCTGAATCTTCCGCATTTTCGATTTGGCACGCAGTTTGCTGCATGTGCGAGCGCCGGTGCTTGGGCCGGCGGATCACACAGGGGGTGAAGGCGTGAAATTCATCATCGCAGTCATCAAGCCATTCAAGCTCGACGAAGTGCGTGAAGCGCTCGGCGGCATCGGAGTGGCCGGAATGACCGTTACCGAAGTCAAGGGGTTCGGCCGCCAGAAGGGCCAGACCGAAATCTACCGCGGCGCCGAATACTCGACCAACATGCTGCCCAAGGTGAAGCTCGAGATCGCTGCCAGCGATGACCTCGCTCCCCAGGTCGTGGAAACGATCCAGCAGACGGCCAGCACCGAAGCGATCGGTGACGGCAAGATCTTCGTATTCGACCTCGCCAGCGCCACGCGCATTCGCACCGGCGAGACCGGCGACACCGCACTCTAAGGGGACCAGCTAAGATGACCCGACTTCTTTTCCGCGCGGCGCCGCTTACGCTCGCAGCGCTCGTCATGGCCGAGCCGGCCCTCGCGCAGGAGGCAGCCGAACCGGCCGCCGACGCTGTTGGCGGTGGCACGGCCTACATCCTCAACACCCTGCTGTTCCTGATCGGCGGCTTCCTCGTGATGTGGATGGCCGCTGGCTTCGCCATGCTCGAGGCCGGCCTAGTCCGTTCCAAGAACACCTCGGTCCAGTGCATCAAGAACATCGGCCTCTATTCGATTGCCGGCCTGATGTTCTGGGTCGTGGGCTACTCGATCGCCTATCCTGGCTTCGGCGAAGATTCGCTCGGCCTCTTCGGCATCGCGGGCTTCCCTTACGCCATGCAGGGCGTGGGCGAGGCGGACCTCGGCACCGGCTACTCGGTTGCTTCGGACTGGTTCTTCCAGATGGTCTTCTGCGCCACCACGGCCTCGATCGTATCGGGCACCGTCGCAGAGCGCGTGAAGATCGTTCCGTTCTTCCTCTTCGTGGTCGTTCTGACCGCTGTCATCTACCCGGTCGTCGTGAGCTGGGAATGGGGCGGTGGCTACCTCGACAGCGTCCACGGCTTCAGCGACTTTGCTGGCTCGACCCTGGTCCACTCGACCGGCGGCTGGGCAGCCCTCGTCGGTGCACTGATCATCGGTCCGCGCCTCGGTCGCTACGGCGCTGACGGCAAGGTCAACGTGTTCCCCGGCGCCAACATTCCGCTGGCAACGCTCGGCACCTTCATCCTGTGGCTCGGCTGGTTCGGCTTCAACGGCGCTTCGCAGCTTGCGATGGGCACCGTGGGCGATGTTTCGGACGTGTCGAAGATCTTCGTCAACACCAACATGGCGGCTGCTGCCGGCGTGGTTGTCGCAATCGTCGCCACTCTGGTCCGCTACAAGAAGGCCGACGTCACCATGGCGCTGAACGGCGCGCTGGCTGGCCTCGTGGCCATTACCGCTGAACCGCTTGCCCCGACCGTGGGTCAGGCGATCGTCATCGGCGGTATCGGCGGCCTGCTTCCGGTCATCTTCGTCCCGCTGCTCGACAAGCTCAAGATCGACGACGTTGTCGGCGCCATCCCGGTCCACCTCGTCGCCGGTATCTGGGGCACCATGATCGTGCCGTGGACGGGCGATGCGACCTTCGGCGGCCAGGCTGTCGGCGTCCTGCTGACCGCTGTCTGGGCCTCCGCCGCATCGGCAGTCGTCTGGCTCGCTCTGAAGTACACCATCGGTGTCCGCCCGAGCGAAGAAGAAGAAATGAACGGCCTCGACATCGGCGAGACCGGCATCGAAGCCTACCCGGAGTTTGCCCGGACGGCTTGATCACCAGCTCGGCGGGGGCGCCGCTCTCTCTCCTCTCTCCTCAGGTGCCCCCGCCCAACCTTGTTCCTCCTGCGAACACCGACTTTTCTGGGCCGGAGATCCACTCTCCGGCCCCTTTTTTATGCGCAAGAAGAAAGGGGCCGGAACCATGGTTCCGACCCCTTACGCGTTTCGTGTTCCGAAGTTTTCAGGCGGCGAGATCGGCCTTCACGAAGTCGGCACAGCGTTCACCGATCATGATGCTCGGCGCGTTGGTGTTGCCCGAGACAAGCCGCGGCATGATGCTCGCATCGGCGACATAAAGCCCCTCGATCCCGCGCGCCTTGAGCCTCGGATCGACCACGGCTGCCTCGTCCGCGCCCATGCGGCAGGTGCCGACCGGGTGGTAGACGGTGTCGGCCCGGTTGCGGATCAGCTCGTCCAATTGCGCGTCGTCGTCGAGGTCGATGGGATAGCGGTCCTGCGGATCGTATTTCGCAAGGCTCGGCGAGGACGCGATGCGGTGCGACAGGCGCACCCCTTCGCGCAGCGTCGCGATGTCCCGCTCGTCGTCGAGGAAGTTGGGATCGATCCGCGGGGCCATGCGCGCGTCCGGACCGTTCAGCTTCACCGTCCCGCGGCTTTCGGGCCGCAAGACGCAGGCGTGGAGCGAGAAGCCATGGCCCTTCACCTTGGTGCGGCCGTGATCTTCGAGCATCGCAGGCACGAAATGCCACTGGATGTCAGGCGCCGGGGCGTCCGGCATGACGGTCCAGAAGCCGCCGGCTTCGGCATAGGGCGTGGTCATGATGCCGGTGCGCTTTCGTCGGTGTTCGACGATCGCCTTGGCCATGCGCATCGTGCCCTTCAGGCTGTCACCGATGAAATCCTTGCTCTCGGTCTCCCAGCTCGACACGTAGTCGATGTGGTCCTGCAGATCGTCGCCGACCGCCGGCTTGTCGAGCACGACGTCGATCCCGTGCTCCTTGATATGGGCGGCCGGGCCGATGCCGGACAGCATCAGGATCTGCGGCGAATTGAACGCGCCGGCGGACAGCACCACGGCGCCGCGCGCCTTCACGGTGCGTTCGGTGTTGCCGACCGTGTAGGTCACGCCGGTAACCCGGCCGTCTTCAACCACAAGCCGCTGGACGCTGACGCCGATGCGCACGTCGAGGTTCTTCGAGCCGCGCTTGGGCTCGACATAGGCGCGCGCGGCCGACCAGCGTTCGCCCTCTTTCTGGGTCACCTGGTAGAGGCCGAAGCCGTCCTGCTTCGCGCCGTTGAAATCGGCGTTGCGCGGCAATTGCAGCTGGGCGGCGGCTTCGACGAAAGCGAGGCTGCCGGGGTTCGGCCATTTCTGATCGCTGACCCAGAGCGGGCCCGCTGCTCCGTGGTAGTCGTCGCCCCCGCGCACATTGTGCTCGGCGCGCTTGAAGTAAGGCAGGACGTCTTCGTAGCTCCAGCCAGAGCAACCAAGCTCGGCCCACTGGTCGTAATCGAAGGAATTGCCGCGGATATAGACCATGGCGTTGATCGCCGACGAACCACCGAGCCCGCGCCCGCGCGGCTGGTAGCCGATGCGGCCGTTGAGGCCCTTCTGCGGCACGGTCTCGAACCGGTAGTTCGAAGAATCGCGCAGGAAGGGCATGAAGCCCGGGGTCTTTACCAGGATCGTGTCGTTGCGCGGGCCCGCCTCGAGCAGGCACACGCTCTTGCCGTCCTCCGCCAGCCGCCCGGAAACCGCGCTGCCGGCGCTGCCGCCACCGATCACGATGACATCGAATTCGTCCATGATTACTCCTCTCGATTCGAGAGGTTAGGCAGGCTCCGCCCCGCCCGCAATCCGGTTTTCGGATGAAACGGGTTTTTCGTCCGACTGCGGCGGGGCAGCGGCTTGCCTTGCGCGCCAGCCTTCGCGGATCTGGTCGGAGGTCTCGCGGCTGCCGTCATGCGTCCAGCCGGGTTCGCGCAGCAGGTAGGACAGTTTGTGCTTCCACGGCGCACGCCACATGTCCTGCGCGATGCCGATCCATTCGTGGAACACCGCCCACAAGAGATTGAAGCTGCCCAGCTGCTTGACGATGCCGTAGCGGATCTTCTCGTCCTCCACTTCGGGCTCGAACGTGCCGAACAGCTTGTCCCACACGATGAAAACGCCCGCGTAATTGCGGTCGAGATAGCGCGGGTTGGTTGCATGGTGGACGCGGTGATGGCTCGGCGTGTTCATCACCGCCTCGAACCAGCGCGGCATTTTGTCGATCGCCTCGGTGTGGATCCAGAACTGGTAGACAAGGTTGAACCCGCCCGCGAAGGCGATCATCGCCGGATGGAAGCCGAGCAGGACCAGCGGCAGGGCAAAAACGAATCCCAGGGTGAGGAAGCCGGTCCAGCTCTGCCTCAGCGCGGTGGACAGGTTGTAGTGCTGGCTCGAATGATGGTTCACATGGCTCGCCCAGAACCAGCGCACGCGGTGGCCGAAGCGGTGCACCCAGTAGTATTTGAGATCGTCGAGCACGAAGCACAGGGCAAAGGCCCACCAGCTCCAGCCGATGTCGAACAGGCGGAATTCCCAGACCCACAGGTAGAGCGCGAAGAACAGGCCGCCGAACAGCAGCCCTGAAACCGTGCTGCCCAGACCGAAGGCGAGGCTGGTGAGCGTATCGCGCGGCTCGTAGCTTTCCGGGCGATTGCGCCAGGCCCAGATCATTTCAATGAGGACGAGGGCGACGAAGCCGGGGACCGCCAGTTCGGTGGGTGAGAAATCGGGCATTGCGGTCAGCCTTGTAGCGCCTCGATCGTTTCGGCCCAAGCCGCCGCGTCATCGAGCAGCAAGCGCGCAGATCCGTAGCGCCGCTCTCCCGTGTCGATGACGAGCGTGTCGTCTTCGACCCGGGCCCGCGCCATGCCCGTCAGCACGCGCCCGGCGAAGTGCACGCCGTGGGGGCGCAGCAGCAGCACACGCCCGGCCGCGTCGCGCAGCACGGCACCGCGCCCTTTGCGGTCGAGACCGATGGCGATGGGTGCGAAACCCGACACCGCTTCATCGGCCGCGGCGCGGGCGGCGGCCTCGTCGCTCAGTCTTGGCTCGGGACCCAGCTTCAGCCACCGGGCGAGCCCCGCAAGCGCAAGGATTGCGATAAGCGAACCGAGGAACTGGATGAGGGCGGGCGGTAGATCCATTGCGCGAAGCGGATTGGCATGGGCCGCGCTTTGCGGCAAGCAGGCGGCAACAGGGAGATGTCGATGACGCTGAAAGCCATTCTCGCCGCCGGAGCCGTGATGCTCGCCGCGCCGGCCCTCGCGCAGGAAACCGATCCGATTGCGCAGGTCGAGGCCCAGGAAGAGCGCACCGAGCGCGTTGCCCAGCAGATCTGGCAATTTGCCGAGCTCGGCTATCTCGAGACCCGATCGAGCGGCCTGCTGATCGACGAGGTGCAGCGCGAAGGCTTTACCGTCCGCTCGGGCGTGGCCGATATTCCCACCGCCTTTGTCGCCGAATGGGGCGAGGGTGGGCCCGTCATTGGCCTGCTCGCCGAATTCGACGCCTTGCCGGGAATCAACCAGTCGTCTTCGCCTACTCGCGATCCGGTCGAGGGCAAGCATGCGGGCCACGCCTGCGGGCACAACCTCTTCGGCGCGGGTTCGCTGAGCGCGGCCATCGCGATCAAGAACTGGCTGGAAGCCACCGGTACGCCGGGCCGTGTGCGGCTTTATGGCACGCCTGCCGAAGAAGGCGGCTCGGGCAAGGTCTACATGGCCCGCGCCGGCCTGTTCGACGACGCCGACTTCGTGATCGACTGGCACCCTGCCGACCGCAACTCGGCCGCCTCGCGCAAGAGCCTCGCCAACCGGTCGGGCAAGTTCCGCTTCCGGGGCGTCTCGGCCCATGCAGCGGGCGCGCCCGAACGCGGTCGTAGCGCGCTCGACGGGGTCGAGGCGATGAACATGATGGTCAACATGATGCGCGAACACACGACGATGGACACGCGCATCCACTACGTCATCACTGAAGGCGGGGCGGCGCCCAACGTCGTCCCCGATTTCGCCGAGGTCTTCTACTACGTGCGCCATTCGGACGCCGATGAAGTGCGCGCGCTGTGGCCGCGTCTCGAAGCGGCAGCCAAGGGCGCGGCGATGGGCACGGGGACCGAGGTCGATTGGGAAATCATCCACGGCAACAATCCGACGCTCCCTCTCGAATCACTCCAGCGCATGATGACCGACAAGCTCAACGCGCTGGAGCCGATCGAATACTCGGCGGACGAGCTGGAGTGGGCCGCAACCATCCGCGAGAGCCTGGGCGAGGACGCGCCCGAGCTGTCACAGGCGCAGACGGTCGAGGAGTACGCCGTTCTGACCGGCTACGGTTCGACCGACGTAGGCGATGTCAGCCGCGCCGTGCCGACCGTGAGCGTGCGCACCGCGACCTGGGTCCCGGGCACGGCTGCGCACAGCTGGCAGGCAGTAGCCGCGAGCGGGCACAGCTATGGTGCGAAGGGTACCCAGCATGCAGCAAAGGCGATGATCCTGGCGGCGGTGGAGCTCTACACCAACCCGCAACTGCGCGAGCGGGCCAAGGCCGAGTTCATCGCCGCGCGCGGTGAGGGTTACGTCTACGAATCGCTGCTTGGCGATCGTAAGCCGCCGCTCGACTATCGCCGCTGATCAGCCCTTCGCGCGGGCGGCGAACATATCCATCGCCGGGCGTACAGGGCTGACGTCGTAGCCACCGGCAGCAGCCGCTTCGGCAATCGCGTCGGGCTCAGCGCCGCTGCGCGCCTGGGCGAGCGACCACAGCAGGGTCGAACGGGTGCCCGAACGGCAGAACCCCAGCGCGGGGCCTTGCGCGCTGGCCAGCGCTTCCTGCAAGGCTTCGACCTGCGGTTCGCTGAAGCCCGAGCCGCCGATCGGGATCGCGAGATAGTCCATCCCCGCAGCGCGTGTGGCGGCTTCGATATCGGCTCCCGGCGGCTGGTCGGGCGCTTCGCCATCGGGGCGGTTGTTGACGACCAGCTTGATGCCCATCGCCGCCGCTTCGGAGACTTCCTGCGGCGTGATCTGGGGGCTGGCGTAAAAATCGTCGGACAGTTTGCGGAACTGGCTCATCAGGACGCTCCTTGCCCAGCGGCAGCCTTGGCGGTGCGGCGCTTGCGCTGGATGATATTGAGGATCTCCACGCCGACCGAGAAGCCCATCGCGGCGTAAATATAGCCCTTGGGCACGTGGAAGCCGAAGCCGTCGGCGATCAGCACGAGGCCGATCATGACGAGGAAGGCGAGCGCGAGCATCACCAGCGTCGGGTTCTTCTCGATGAACTTTGCGAGCGGGTCGGCGGCAACCATCATGATGCCGACCGTGATTACCACGGCAGTGACCATGATGGGGATCTGGTCGGTCATGCCGACCGCAGTCAGGATCGAATCGACCGAGAAGACGATGTCGATCGCGACGATCTGGGCGATGACCGTGCCGAAGGTCGCCTTGGCGGCATCCGCCATGCTCGGCGTCTTGTCGAGCAGGTCGCCCGAATTGTCTTCCGGCTCCATCGAATGGTGGATTTCCTTGGTGGCCTTCCACAGCAGGAAAAGCCCGCCCACGAGCAGGATGAGGTCGCGCCCGGAGAAGGCGGTCTCGAAGCTCGCCTTATTGGTGCCTTCGACCGGCGGGCCGGTGATCCCGAGATCGAAGATCGGCGTCTGCAGCGTGACCAGCCAGCCGATCAGCATCAGCAGGCCGATGCGCATGACAAGCGCCAGCGCGAGACCGATTCGCCGGGCGCGCTGCTGCTGGTGCTCGGGCAGTTTGTTCGACAGGATCGCGATGAAGATGAGGTTGTCGACACCGAGGACGACCTCCAGCGCGATCAGCGTGAGCAAGGCCAGCCAGGCGGCCGGATCGGACAGAAGGGCCAAATATTCCATAGCGCTCCCTCTGCCCGTACGCTTCGCTGCGTTCAAGGCTTCATTGGCGCAACATCCTCTATGCGAAAATGTCACATTTCTGCGGTTTGCTAGGCCCTGAAGCTAAATCATTCGCGCATAGCCATCTTTCGCGCTATGACGGATGTGTGAGGGTGGGTTTCGTGTCCGCCCACGCCGGGGCGGACGGCAGTTCTTCGCTTCGGTCTGATTTGGTTACAGGGCTGCACGACAAGGTATTGTTCGAGTTATGGGTTACGACAGAGGACGCCGCCGCGGCCGGGACAAACGCGACGGTTTCGGGGAAGACAATTTCGACGGTGGTTTCGGCGGCCCCCCGGCCGACTTCGCTCCGCACGATGCGTTTCGTGGCGGTGGCGGCGGTGACCGCTTCGGCGGCGGTGGCGACCGGTTCGGTGGCGGCGATCGCGGTGGTGATCGTGGCGGCGGCTACGGTGGTGGCGGCAACCGCGGTGGCGGTTTCGGCGGCGGCAACCGTGGCGGCGGTGGCGGCGGTTTCAACCGCATGCCCGCACAGGTCGTTGGCACCGGCAAAGGTACCGTGAAGTTCTTCAACGGCCAGAAAGGCTTCGGCTTTATCCAGCAGGATGGCGGCGGTGAGGACGTGTTCGTCCACATCAGCGCGGTCGAACGCGCCGGGCTCGAAGGTCTTGGTGAAGGCCAGGAACTCGAATTCAACCTCGTCGACCGTGGCGGCAAGGTGTCGGCACAGGACCTGCAGATCGTTGGTGACGTGGTTCCCGTGCAGTCGCGCGGCGGCGATCGTGAAGCGGCTCCGCGCCGTGAACTGACCGGCGAAAAGGCGACCGGGACGGTGAAGTTCTTCAACTCGATGAAGGGCTTTGGCTTCCTTACCCGCGACGACGGCCAGCAGGACGCGTTCGTCCACATCAGCGCGGTCGAGCGCTCCGGCCTTGCCGGCATCAACGAGGGCGAACGGTACGAGTTCGACCTCGAAGTCGACCGACGCGGCAAATACTCGGCGGTCAACCTCGTTCCCGTACAGGACTGAGGAAAGGCGCTTCGCCCGATCCGGTTTGACCCGGCTCGCGAGACGCAATAGATCGCTGGCAAACACGCAGATGGCGGTTCCTCAGGGGCCGCCATTTGTCTTTCAAACGATTACGCACCCGCAAAGAGGTGCCCCAGGAGGACCCATGTCGATTTCGCCGCTGATGCCCGTCTATCCCCGCTGCGGTGTTCGCCCGGTCAAGGGTGAGCATTGCCACCTGATCGACGAGGACGGCACCCGCTACCTCGACTTCGCGAGCGGCATTGCCGTGAACCTTCTGGGCCACAGCCACGAAGGGCTGATCGGCGCGATCCAGAAGCAGGCCGAGACGCTGATGCATGTCTCCAACCTCTACGGCAGCCCGCAGGGCGAGGAGCTGGCCCAGCGCCTGGTCGACGTGACCTTCGCCGACACGGTGTTCTTCACCAATTCGGGTGCCGAGGCCGTCGAAGCCGCGATCAAGACGGCGCGCGCCTATCACCAGCACGAGGATGGCGATGCCAATCGCACCGAGCTGATCACCTTCACCAACGCCTTTCACGGCCGCACGATGGCCACCATCAGCGCTTCGAACCAGGAGAAGATGCACAAGGGTTTCCACCCGCTGCTCGCCGGGTTCCAGTACGCCGAGTTCGATAATCTCGAACACGCCAAGTCGCTGATGAGCGACAAGACCGCCGGCTTCCTTGTTGAGCCGATCCAGGGCGAGGGCGGCATCCGTCCGGGCAGCGAGGAATTCATTCGCGGCCTGCGCCAACTGGCTGACGAGAACGACCTCATGCTGGTGTTCGACGAAGTGCAGTGCGGTGTCGCGCGCACCGGCAAGATGTTCGCCTACGAGCATTACGGCATCGAGCCCGACATCATGGCCAGCGCCAAGGGCATTGGCGGCGGCTTCCCGCTCGGTGCCTGCCTTGCCACGGAAAAGGCTGCGCGCGGCATGGGCTTCGGCACGCACGGTTCCACCTATGGCGGTAACCCGCTCGGCATGGCCGCGGGCATGGCGGTGATGGAAGCGGTCGCGAATGACGAATTCCTCGCCGAGGTCACCGAGAAGGGCGAGCGCCTGCGTGCGCGCCTCGAACAGTTCATCGGCAACTATCCCGAGCTCTTCGAGCTGGTCCGCGGCAAGGGCCTGATGCTCGGCCTCAAGATGAAGGTCGAGAGCCGGCCATTCTTCGTCCACCTGCGCGACAATCACCAGCTGCTGACGGTGGCCGCAGGCGACCAGACGCTGCGCGTCCTGCCGCCGCTGGTGGCGGGCGATGCCGAGTTCGACGAGTTCTTCGACAAGCTTTCGGCCGGCGCCGCAAGCTTCGATCCCACAAGCTAAGCGAGACCCACGATCATGCGGCACTTCCTCGACCTGTCCGACGCTGGCGGAGACGCGATTGCCGCCATGATCAACGACGCGCAGGACCGCAAGGCGGCGCGTGCCGCTTGGCCCAAGGGCCGTCCCGATGCGGACGCCCCGCTGGCGGGCCATGTGCTCGGCATGATCTTCGAGAAGAACTCGACCCGTACGCGCGTGAGCTTCGATATCGCGATGCGCCAGCTTGGCGGGTCGGCGCTGATCCTCGATTCGGGCACCAGCCAGCTCGGGCGTGGGGAGAGCATTGCGGATACGGCGCGTGTGCTCAGCCGCATGGTCGATGCGATCATGCTGCGTACAGATGACCACGAAAAGGCGCTGGAGATGGCGCGCCACGCCAGCGTGCCGGTCATCAACGGTCTGACCGATCGTTCGCATCCGTGCCAGATCGTTGCCGACCTTCTCACGGTCATCGAACAGGGCAAAGCGCTGCCGGGCCTTGAAGTCGCCTGGCTGGGCGATGGCAACAACGTGCTCCACTCGATCCTCGAAGCGGCCGGGTTGATGAAGTTCAACGTGCGCATCGGAACGCCCCAGGGCTACGAACCGGAATCCGAATTCGTTGAGATGGCCCGCAGCGGCGGGGCCAAGGTCACGCTGACCCAGGATGCGCGCAAGGCTGTGGAGGGCGCGGATATCGTCGTCACCGACACCTGGGTTTCCATGGGACAGGAGCATGTGCACAACAAGCTTGCGGCCATGGCGCCCTTCCAGGTGTCGGGCGGGCTGATGGATGCGGCCAAGCCGGACGCCAAGTTCCTTCATTGCCTGCCTGCCCATGTGGGCGAGGAAGTGACCGAGGAGGTATTCGAAAGCGACCAGTCGGTTGTCTTCGACGAGGCGGAGAACCGCATCCATGCGCAGAAGTCGGTCCTGCTCTGGTGTCTTGAAAAGCTCTAGGAAGGGGCGGGGCCTAACAATCCGCGCTCGCCGCCCCATATGGCGGCCATGACTGCACAGCCCGACACTTCGCCCGAGACCTATTCGGGCCGCCTTCTTGCCTTCACAATTCCCACGCGCCACGCGCGCGGTCGCTTGGTGCGTCTCGACACGACGCTCGATTCCATCCTGGCGGCGCACAATTATCCAGCGCCTGTGACCCACCTACTTGCGGAGGCTTTGGTCCTCGCAACGCTCATGGGCGGCCTCGTCAAGGAAGACGGCTCGCAGGTGACGATGCAGGCCCAGACCGAAGCTGGCGCGGTGAGCCTGCTCGTGTGCGACTACAAGGCGGGGGAGCTGCGCGGCTATGTCGAGTTTGACGAGGCGCGTCTTGCAGAACTCGGCGCGAATCCCTCGCTCTTTGCCCTGTTCGGCAAGGGCTATCTGGCGATCACCTTTGACCTTGCCGGCGGGCAGGGCCGCTATCAGGGCATTGTCCCGCTGGAGGGCGACAGCCTGTCGGAAGCCTGCGAGCGCTATTTCTTCCAGTCCGAACAGGTCCCGACGCTCATTCGCTGCGCGGTCCGCTCGGACGGCGACGGCGTGCGCGCGGCGGGCCTGCTAGTCCAGCATCTGCCCGAGGGTGAGGAAGGGCGCGAGCGCCTGCACGCCAAGCTCGACCACCCCGAATGGGAGCACGTGGCCATCCTGTCGGGATCGCTACGCCACGAAGAGTTGCTCGACCCGGCGCTCTCGCTCGAAGCGCTCGCCTGGCGGCTGTTCCACGAGGAAGAGGAAGTCCGGGTCCAGCCTGGTGCACTGATATCGAAGGGCTGCCGCTGCTCGGTCGATCACTATCGCGACGTGCTGGCGCGTTTTCCCGAAGAAGAGCGCAAGGACATGCGCGATGAAAACGGGATCGTACTGGTCGATTGCGCATTCTGCTCGAAGCAGTTTGCCATAGACGTGTGATCTGGCTGTCGTTGTTATACAACAGTTCATCGTGGTTCTGGTGTATTACGCACGAATCACGGGCGCGTCTGGTTTCACGGACGAAAGGTTGAATTCGGTATGGCTCGCAAATGGGCTCTAGCAATTGCAGTGGTGTGTGCTCCGTTGGCGGCGCTTGCGGCGCCCGCCGTGGCGCAGGCTTCGCTGGCCATGCTCGACAGCCTCGATCGGGGCGGTTGGGAGATCCGCTTCCGTGACGGCAGCACAGTCCGCAAGGTGTGCGTCAGGACCGGTCGCGAACTGATCCAGATCCGTCACGACGGCAACGCCTGCAACAGCTTCGTGGTCGAAGACAGCGCCAGCGATGTGACGGTGCAGTATACCTGCCGCGGTAACGGTTATGGCCGCACGCATATCCGCAAGGAAACTGGCCAACTGGTCCAGATCGACAGTTCAGGGATCGCTGGCGGCAAGCCGTTCGACTTTACGGCCGAGGCCCGCCAGACCGGCAACTGCGGCTGATCGGCTCTCTTGCAGCTGCGCCAGCAAGCGCATAGCGCGGCGCCATGAACGAATCGGAAATTCACGGCCCGGCCGTCGTCCTGCTTTCGGGCGGTCTCGACTCGATGGTGACTGCCGCCCTCGCGCGCGAGCGGGGTTTCTCCGTCCACGCGTTGACGATCGACTACGGACAGCGCCATGTGCGTGAGCTGCAATCGGCGCGGGCAATCGTAGCCAAGCTCGGGATCGAACGGCATGTCGAACTCCCGCTCGACCTCCGGCGGTTCGGGGGGTCTGCGCTGACCGATGATATCGCCGTTCCGAAATCGGGCGTCGGCAACGATATCCCGGTGACCTATGTCCCGGCCCGCAACCTCGTCTTCCTGGCGCTGACCACTGCCTTTGCCGAAACCTCGCAGTCGCGTGACATCTTCATCGGTGTGAACGCGCTCGACTATTCGGGTTATCCCGATTGCCGGCCGGAATTCATTGCGAGCTTTGCCGAAACAGCGCGGCTTGGCACCAAGCAGGGAGTGGAGGGCCTTCCCTTCACGATCCACGCGCCGCTTCAGACGATGTCCAAAGCGGACATTGCGCGGGAATGCCACCGGCTGGGCCTGGACCCGGCCTGGAGCTGGTCTTGTTACGATCCCACGCCGGAAGGGGAAGCCTGCGGCGCCTGCGATTCCTGCCGACTGCGGCGAAAAGGCTTTGCCGAAGCAGGCCTTGTCGATACCACCGTCTATTCAGAGGATGCACCAGAACTGACGGAGTGAGGATTTGACCGAAGCGAAGGAGGCCGCCGCGCCCAACGAACCCGCGGCGCAAGGCAGCGACAAGGTCCCCACCTACAGCTGGTACGCGCTGGGCGTCCTGGTTCTGGTCTATGTCCTGAACTTCATCGACCGGCAGATCCTCTCGATCCTCGCGAACGACATCAAAGCGGATCTGGGTGTCGAGGACGACTACCTCGGCTTCCTTTACGGTACCGCTTTTGCCGTTTTCTACGCGCTCTTCGGCATCCCGCTCGGGAAGCTGGCGGACAGCTGGAAGCGTATTCGCCTGATGACGATCGGCCTGGCGCTCTGGTCAACCATGACGGCGCTGTCGGGCTTTGCGAAGAATGCGGGCGCGTTGACGGCCGCTCGCGTAGGCGTCGGCGTTGGCGAAGCAACGGCCAGCCCTTCCGCCTATTCGCTGATTTCAGACTGGTTCCCGGCACGCCTTCGCGCGACCGCGCTCGCGATCTATTCGAGCGGGTTGTACATCGGCGGTGGTATCTCGCTCCTGATTGGCGGCCTGGTCGTCGAGAACTGGAACGAGGCCTATCCTGATGGCGGTCCGCTCGGCCTTGTCGGATGGCAGGCCGCCTTCCTTTCGGTCGGCCTGCCCGGCCTCCTGCTCGCCCTGTGGGTGCTGACCCTGCGCGAGCCGGTGCGCGGCGAGATCGACGGATTGCCGACGCCCGAGAATCCGCGCCCGTTCCGCGGATTCTTCGAGGAACTGTTCCAGGTTATCCCGCCCTTCACGCTGATCGGGGCTTTCCAGCGCGGAATCGGTGCCTTTGCCATCAATGTTGCCGGGCTTGTTGCCTTCGCGGCGCTGGCCATCTTCCTGACCTCGATTACACCGGGCGCGTCGGCTTACCTGTCCGACGCTCTCGGGATGACAGCGGCAGGGGTGCCGGTCAGCGACCAGTGGCTGTTCCTGGGCGTCGGATATTACGCGGTCTTCAGCTGGGCGACCGCGCTTTATACGCGCGACTTGCCGACCTTCCGCCTGACTTGGGGCTCGCCCGCATTCCTCAGCGTCGTCCTTGGCTATGGTACCGTAGCCTTCATGGCATACGCCGCGTCTTACTGGGGCGCGCCCTATGCGGAGCGCGTGCTGGGTGCCGACAAGACGGATCTCGGCTGGTTCCTTGGCGCGCCGTCGGCGGTCGCGGGCTTTCTCGGGGTCATCCTCGGGGGACGCATGGCCGACTACCTTCTGGAGAAGTTCGAGAATGGCCGCGTGATGGTCATCCTGTTCGGGCTCGTTGCCTCGCTTCCGCCGATCGTCATCGCCTACACCACCGATAGCCTGCTGGTTTTCTACGTGGCCAGCTTCTTCGCGCAGATGACCGGCGCGTCGGCTCTGGGTGCCGCAGCGGCGAGCAGCCAGGCCCTGGTCCTGCCGCGGATGCGCGGTATGGCGACGGCGATCTTCTTCCTGTCGACGACGCTTATCGGTCTCGGCATCGGGCCGTTCCTGGCAGGCTATGTCAGCGCGGTGAGCCCGGGCGGCCTCAGCACGGGTATGCTGACGACTCTGGTTGCAGCTCCCTTCGGGCTTGCGCTGTTGCTGGTCGCCATGAAGCTGGTACCGGCGGCCTCATCAAGCGTGCTCGAGCGCGCGCGAGCTGCGGGCGAGGAAGTCTAGACCGGGCTCAGAGCCCCACAGGCAATGCGCGCCCCAGCGGCCCCGGCGGGGTCGGTGCGGTAGTCGTCGGGTCCGGCGTGCACAACGACCGCTGTGCCGTCTTCATCGAAGATGTCCTGAAGGATGGTGCGCGCGTCGCCTTCCAGCGTTACCTGCGCCGTGCCGGTCCGATTGGCTCCGATCGTCAGGTTCGGCATATCGCCGAGATGCTTGCCGTCGGGCGAGAGCGAGCCGTGGGCGGCGTTGCTTGGATTGAGATGCCCGCCAGCGCTTTTGAAGTCCGGTGCCGTGCAGCGTCCGGTCGTGTGCAGATGGAAGCCGTGCTCTCCAGGGCTCATGCCCGCGGCCGCGATGTTGACCGTGATCGTCCGACCGTCGCTGAACAGCTGCACGGTCCCGGCCGGCAGTCCGTTGGCAAAGCGGAGCGTCGTTTCGGCGACACGTTCGGGCGGGAGGTCCCCAATCGTGCTGCAAGCGGATAGCGCTGCCGCGGCGGCAAGCATCGGGATCGTTCGGGCGTTCATCATCGGGCTCCTCGAATCAGCGTGTTCTGCATTCCAACGAAAAAGGGGCCGGATTGCTCCGGCCCCTCTCACGTTTTGGCTTTGAGCCGTTCGCTTACATGCCCGAACCCGGACCGTAAGTGATTTCCACGCGACGGTTCTGCAGTTCGCGAACACCGTCTGCGGTCGGAACGCGCGGCTGCGATTCGCCGAAGGCTTCGCTGGTGATGCGGCCGTCGGGAATGCCGCGGCTGCTCAGGTAGCCACGAACCGAGTCGTTACGACGCTCTGCCAGACCCATGTTGTAGGTCGTCGAGCCCGAACGGTCGGTGTGACCAGCCAGCATGACCGCTGCGGTACCGCAGTTGGCGTAAGCCGAAACCGCGTTGTCGAGGATCGTCGCTGCTTCCGGAGTGATGTCCGATTCGTCCCAGTTGAAGAAGACGATGTACGGACCCGTCTCGCAGACCGGCGGCGGCGGAGGCGGCGGCGGCGGCGGAGGCGGGGGAGGCGGCGGCGGGGGCGGCGGCGGCGGCGGAGGCGGCGGCGGCGGAGCCCCGAAGTTGTAGGTCAGCGTGCCGAGCAGCGAGTGGCTGGCGAACGAATCTTCCAGCGTGTTGCCCGCAAGGTCGACGAGCTCGATGCCCGGAGCCTTGTAGTAGCGATACTTCAGGCCGGCATCGAGGTTGTCGGTGATCGGAGCGCGAACGCCTGCGATCGCCTGGTAGGCAATGCCGCTGTCCGAATCGTCGAGCGTCGAAGCGAACGACCGGTTGACCGAGATTTCGTAGCTGGTGCGAGCAACGCCGATACCACCACCGACGAAGCCCTGAAGGCCGTCATCGGGACCGAAGTCGAGCAGACCGTTGAGCATGAACGACAGCGAGCTGGTGTCGCCAACTGCCTGGTAGATGCCCGGGTTGCGCAGGTTGCCGTTGCCGACGAGGAAGCCAGCCGAGCCGACTTCGATGAAGTCAACGCTTGCTTCCTTGTAAGCCACTTCGGCTTCGAGGCGGAAGCCACCGAAGTCGTAGCCGACCTGACCACCGAGGTCGAAGCCGTAGTTGTGATTGGATTCAAGCGTAGCCGCGCCGGTATTGACGTCGAAATCGCTGTCTTCAACGATCATCGCGCCGAAATCGACACCAACGTACCAAGCATCGTCCTTTGCCAGGGCAGGCGATGCAAGGGCCGTCGAGGCCATCGCCATTCCTATGACGAATTTCCGCATTATAGTTTCCCCTTTTTGCGAATTGGAGCCACCGAGTGGAACATGTGTAACTTTGTACCCATACGGTGGCAAGCAAACAATCAGCCAGAACTGTTGCAATAATGCCGCGTTTCCAGCGTGATGAGAATGAGTTCCGGGTATTGGACCCCTTCCGTGACATGCGAACGACACGGTAGCAGTCTTGTTCCCATTAGTCGGGCGGAAAAATGCCAGCGGCAGAAAGCGCCGCTATGAGGCTTGCGAGAGTATCCCGGGCCTCGGCATCTACGGTTGTTCCACCTGCGGGAAGAGGTGGCTTTTCGGGAGCGTTCCAGCCGGCGCCGAAATTCCAGAGCGATCCCGATGAGCGGACAAAGGCCTGCATGCCGCTTGCCGGTGCGCAGAAGGTCCACTGAACCCCGTCCCACGCCGCGATCTCCCCGCCGTGCTCCAGCCATTCGCCTGTCGCGGCCTCCGCCACGATCCAGCACTCCCCGGGGCTGGCATCGATCGGCGGGTCGGCAGCAATGCCTTCGACTTCGGGGTGCAGGAGGGCGTCGATCCGCGCGAGGGCCTCGTTCACGAAGAATTCTTTCTGGACCTGGCCCGGAAGGAGGGTCGGCAGTCCATGGCGCGGCGTCAGTGCGGAGAAGGTGGTGGGGGTCGTCATGGGGAAATCCAATCGTCAGAGGGTGGGGCTCGCGCCCAGGTCCAAGGGGGGGGATTTCGCAAAATCCCCGCATTGCCGGACCCAGAAGCGGCCTGCGGGCAGCGCCGCAGCTTCGCTGGCATCCAGCGTGAATTCGGGAACCTGTGTTTCCCAGATCGCCGAAGGGCTGCTGAGGGAGCCGATACCGACTTCGTAGCGCTCGACCTGTTCGACAAGCGGCTGGTCGACTTCATCCAGCCAGGCCCAACCACCGCGGGCGCGCCGTACCCAGCTCAGGGTGAGGCCGCCATCCGCACCGACGACGCACCGCGGATGGGCGGGCGTAAGCGGACGCCGCGTGCGCCCGGCCGATTCGAGATCAGCGCTGGCAGGCTCGCCATCCGAAGCGCCGATCGCGGCAAAGCTCGTGGCGGAGGAGGAGCCGGGAATCGCAAAGAGCCGGTCATCGAGGACCGTAACCTGAGTGGCGGTGGCATGGCCCGTATGGGCTACATCCTCGGTACCGCCCCGGCCACGCAGAAGGCCGGTCAGGTGCCACACACCTGCGCCTTCAGGGGCGGCTCCGGCAAACTGCACGATTTCGTCGCCGACCAGCAGTTTGTTGGCGCCGCTCGCCAGCTCGTCGATGGTGCGCGGTTCAAGGGCCGTATCTGTGTCTTCGAACTGAACGCGCAGGCTGGCGCGCGGTTCGAAGCGGGCTGCGCTGCTCGGCGGGAGAGGATCGAGCAAGCTCCCGTTGGAAGCCCTGCGCGAATCGACGCTGGCCAGCGGCACCATCCCGGCGCCGCTTGCCTCATAGAGCGCGGCGCCCGACCAGCGGCCGGTTGCGGCGCCAACAGCAGCGAAGCGCTGGGGATCACTGCTCGAGCCCGTGCCGTCCCAGGGAAGTTCGAACACCCGAAGGCTGCTAGCCGCTCCTGCGCGGTCGGGCGGGTTCCAGGATGAACCGGGATCGGCAGGGAGCGACGAGGTCGCCTGCGGCGCGTGCCGGACCAGTTCCAGTTCGACGCCGCGTTCGCGCCACTCCCAGCTTGCAATGCGCCACAGGCCGGCCAGGCCCGGCGCTCGGACGATTCTGCCGGGGCCGATATCGGGATCGAGCTCCGACATGCGCCAGTAGAGGGTCTCCCCTTCCAGCGCGGCGCGCCGCGCCGCGCCGGCCAGGAGCCCGCGTGCCTCGCTCGCTGCAAAGGCGCCCGGAAATTCGAGGACCGAGCGAGAACGGCCGCTCGCTTTTCCTTCGGTTCGCTGAAGACCGGGCTGATAGTCGCGGGCGGTATCGTAATAGCGCAGCGCGCTTGGGGCATCCTCCGCGTCCGCGCGGCGGGAAATGGCATTACCCGCATCGGTACCGAAATCGCCGTCCTCCCAGGCGGCAGGCTGGGCCAGGGTAGGAAATTCCCTGTCGCCAGCGGCGAAACCTTCGACCGCGAGCCGACCATCCCGGACAACTGTTCCAATGGGCCGCAGCCGATCGACGAGGGTGAGGAGCGAAGCTTCGCTGCCGCCCTCATGGACGAAACCGCCAAGTTCCGGGAACCCGGTCTCGGCGACGTCTAGACCGCTTCGCAAGGCGACCTTGCCGACAAGGTCTCTCGCCGATCCCGCCATGATTTCGAAGCTGAGCGCGGGAATCCGGTTGCCGAAGTCTTCCAGCGCGAGGTCTTCAAACACCGCATAGGCGCAGCCGCGATAGGCGGGGCATTGTGCGCCGAGGTCGGCTGCCATCAGGGGATCGGGCTGCTGGTCGCTATGGCCCGCATAAATCCGCAAGGTCCCACCGGTCTTGAGGTCGCCCGCCTGTCCGCGCAGCAAATTGCCGTCAGCCCAGATGCGGCCCACGCCGTCGATGGGGCGGCTCGACAGCGCGATCGCGAGCGACACCGAATAGCTGTAGGTCGTGGTCTTGGGCTTGCCCTTGCCGCCTCCGTTCGTCTCGCTGCGTTCCTTGAGGTCAGTGGACCAGATCACTGTCCCCGGGGCGCGGACCGAGCCGTACAGGGCGGGGATGGGCTGGCCATAGCTCGAGGTGCTGACAGCAAGGTCCTTGAGACGCGGCCCCTCGCGGCGCGGGGATCCGAGCACCATGGCATCGACGCTGCGACCAAGGGTGGCTCCGATCGCGCCCCCGATCGGACCGCCCACGAGCGTACCGAGCGCTCCGAGAACTAGGGTAGCCATACGCACTCCGGGTCTGCGCCGAGGCGCCAGCGTTTGAGTGGCGGGCCGGCAGGATTAAGGGTCTGGATCACGGTCTTGCGAAGCCCTGCATGAGCATGGACGAAGCGGTCGTTCCCAAGGGCGATAAGCAGGTGGTGCTGGGCAGGGCCCGGCTGGACGAGATGAACCTCGCCGCGCTGGACCGGGCCGGTCGCGAGCGCGAGCCCGTTGCGCGGTGCAAAAGCCAGCCAAGGCTCGATCGCCGAGTTGCGCAGTCGGTAACCTTGCGGATAGCGGACCCGTCGTCCGCATGCGGCCAGCGCTGCCCCGACCAGGCCGAGACAGTCTATGCCGGTCGCCGGATCGCGCCCGTGGAGGCGGAACGGAGAGTCGACGAGCGAAAGTGCGGCTTCGGCGAGCTGCTCGGCGGGTGGAGTCATCGCGGCATCGGATACTGGGCCAGCAGATCGTTGCCGGGCAGGAAGGGCTCGCCGCGGAAATTGGCAGCGTTGGCGAAACGGGTGTTGCACGTGGCAAGGGTACGATCGCACCCTTCGCGCAGGCGCACCCGAAGCGGGACGTCCAGCTGGAAATCGAGGCGCTCGGCCAGCGTGACCCGATCGCCTTGCGCTTCGATGATCGCGTGCGTCAGTCCGGTGGCAGGACCGTCGAGCCAGCGCAGCTGGCCGAGCCGGTAGGGCGCGCAGTCCGAGAGATCGAGCGTCAGCACGCCCGCATCGGCATCGTAGTTCAATGCCTTCGCCCGCAGTTCGAACGAAGCGGGGTTGAGCGCGCATTCAGGCCCGCAAAAGGAGGCGCGGCAGGACGGGCTGGTGAGCGGGATAGGATCGTAGGCGAGGTCAGCCTTACGCGAGGCGAGTTCGGCCTTGAAGCCGGCCGCTTCGCGAACGACACGAGTCATCGACCCTTCGTATAGGCGCGCGCGTTCCAGTGTTTCCCAATCGACGATGCCGCTTTCGATGCGTGCTCCGTCGAAACGGCCGCTAGCCAGATCCTCCTCGCGCACGCTGCCATGGCTGAGCGCGCCTTCGACATCTCCGGGGTCGTCCTCGAAACCGGCGGTCCGCCGGATCGCCGATGGCAACATGCCCGGGGCCGCACGGTGGAGGACACCGTCGAACCACAGATCGCGGTCGTGGGTGGTGAAGCCGAGCGTCACCCCGTCCTGGCGATGCACGCGCCACCAGGTCGCGGCCGTATCCAGCGCTTCCGAAAAGAAGACCCGGCTCATGGCGCTTCCCGTATCTCGATGAGGGGCACCGAAGGAGCTTCGCCTGCGGCAAACGACACGCCGCTGATATCGAGCCGGTCTTCGGCAAAGCGCACCGGCACATCGAAATGGAAGCCCGCGGTCACGCTTGTTCCCTCGGCAGGGGCAGTATTGAAGACGATCCAGCCGCCCTCTTCATAGCTCCAGTCGGTGGTCTCCGCGCCGTCCACGGCTACTCGGATGGAGGCGATGTCGGGCCGCGTTATTGTCCGGCGTTGCTCGCCGTAGGACTTGGAAAGCTGGAACCGGCTGGCAACGCCATCGCCTGCCCCCAGTAGCTGGTCGCCCGGCGAAGGGCTGCCGGTCATCCCGCCCGAGCTGAAGTCGAACGGATCGCGCAAGCGGAAGCCGCGGGCCGGGCCGAAGCGTGCGCGGAAAAAGGCGACGAGCGAGCCCAGCTCCTTCTCCGACCGGATACCCGGGCCGACATCGTAGCGCATCCGCGCATCGGACCACAGCGCGTTGCGATGCTCGTAGCCCGACGCGGTTACGGCGACCGAGGTCGAAAATTCGGGGCTTGCCGCGGCATCGCGGCCAAGGGCGAGCGGGTAGGGAACGTCGTCAAAGGCGTTCATCGTGTCATCTCCGGGAGGTAGGCGGGTGTATCCGTCGCGATTGACCTGCGGCAGCGCCCAGACGTAGCGCTGCGCCACGCCGCGCTCGCGCGCTTCGTCGAGGCCTTCATCGATGCGCGGCCAGAATTCCTCCGCATCGGCCGGGTCGAGCACGAAGCCCGAAAGATACTCGGTCGCTTCGGCGGGGTAGCCGAGCTTCTGGTCCACGAAGGCGTAGCCCGCCCGGCGCGCCGCATCGCGCCCTTCGACCAGCCAGTCGTAATCCTCGAGCTGGAGGCGGTCGAAGGTCGGCCACGCCCATTCGGACGGCAGGCAGGCGCGGTGGAGTTCGGGCATGGCGGGATCGAGGATCGTCGGCGTGAACGCGAGCAGGTGGATCTGCGCCTCGCCTTGGGCGGCGCTGCGCACGGCATCGGCCAGCGCCATGGTCGATGCCGCGAGCGCCGTTCCCGCCATGTCGAGCATCTGAGTGCCGCCCGATGGCAGCGGCTCGCGCATGTCGCTGATCCAGCGCAGGCTGTCGCCGAAGTAGGCTCGCGCCGTGCTGTCATAGAGGCACGGTGCGCCGGTTTCCGGGGCGACCCACCACCAGGGCTCGCCAATCTGGAACAGCGGCTCCCCGCCCGCCGCCTCGAGCAGCGCGACGAAGTTGGTCGCAACGTTCTGAAGGAAAGTATTCACCTGCCCGCTGGTGGGCGAAAGAAGCGCTGAAGGCGGGGACCAACCGGTCTGCGAATCATTGCCGAAGCGGTCGCGCTGGCGGAACCAGACAGGGCAGTTCTGCAGCAGCAGCTCGTAGGACAAAGACACGACCGGTGCGAAACCCAGGGCAACAGCGGCTTCGAAATAGGCGGAGTGCCAGGCGATCGCCGGTTGGCAGAGATCGCCGTTATAGGCCGCGTGGAAATCGCTGCCGTAAAGCCACAGGCGGTAATAGTGGCTCATGCCCACGTAATGGACGATCTTGCCGCGGCAACCGAGGCCTTCGATCACGCGCAGCAGGCGCGCCGGGGTCTGGTTGAAGCTGTCGTCATAGGCGGTGCACATGCCCTCGCCGTGTTCCGGCAGGAGGACATCGCCGATCGGCAGCATGGCGCCTTCACCTTCGCAGCGCAGGTCGCTGACCTCCGCCCATCCGACCACGCGGTTGGCCAGCGGCGTCTCGTTACCCTCCTCG
Organism: Qipengyuania flava; assembly: GCF_019448255.1. Lineage (NCBI taxonomy): Bacteria > Pseudomonadati > Pseudomonadota > Alphaproteobacteria > Sphingomonadales > Erythrobacteraceae > Qipengyuania > Qipengyuania flava. The sequence goes on along the minus strand of NZ_CP080410.1, from coordinate 2,276 downwards.
TAGCCGGGCGGGACGAGCGAGATGAACATCCGGTCGATATCGGAGGGCCAGACGGCTTCACCGGGAAGCGTGAAGCCTGATTGCAGTTCGGAAAAAGGCAGCGTCACAACCGCATCGCTCGGCGATCCAACGGCGTAGTTCCACAAGCGCACATACCAGCTGCGCGGCGTGCCGCTAGCATCGCGCCCTTCGATCGTAAGCGTCGGACCATGTTCGACATCGAGCGCAAGTACATTGCCGCTCCGCCAGCGGAAGCTCAGCGTGCAACGGGCGTAATCGCGCCTCGTATCGTAAGCGAGCAGCGGATGATCGAGCGTGTCCTCGCTGTCCCAGATCAGCCCGGCGAGGTCGCCAGCCTTCACGAATTCGCAGTCCACGCGCAGCGCGTCGGGCGCGGTCGAAACAACGCTGGCCATCATCGGGCGGGGGAAGTTGACCGTCCAGAACCGCGGATCGAACCGCTGGATGTAATCGGAGTGCTGCCCGTTGCGTGTCCGGGCCAGCCAGAATGCCATGATCGTCTCTCCTAGACGGTGAGGGCCCGGCGCACCGCGCTCGCCACCTGGCGGGAAGAGCGCTGGAGCGCGGTTGGTGCAGCGGTGCCGCGCGGGGCGGCGAGGTTGATGGCGACGCGCACGTCGGACCGCGCGCCGCCAAGGGCGTGGTTTGCCTCCACCCGGCCCGCGCTGGCCGGTACGAACAGCTCCGGCCCGCGTTCGCCCACGAGATAGGGCCGGTCGGGTGCGACGAGCCCGCCGGTCGCGCGGCCCGGCAGCCCGAACAGCGCGCCAAGCGTGCCGCTGAGGAAACCGCCCAATCCGTCGCCGCCCAGTCCGCCGAACAGCCTGTCGAAGCCGAGCTGCAACGCCTGCGCCGCGATCTGGTCGAGCACGCTGGTGGCCATGCGCTTCAGGTCTTCAAAGCCGAGGCTGCCCTTGCGGATCGCCGACAACAGGCCGCGTTCCAGCACCCGGCCGGCGCTTTCGAAGCCGTCCAGCAGCGTCGTGTCGAAATCGCTGCGCAGCGCGCGCATGTCGGCGCTGAAGGCCTGTGTATCGGCGCGCACTGCCACGATCAGCTCGTCGATATCGTCATCCATGGGCGTCTCTTTCGATCATCGCCGCGATCTCGGCGCGGCTTGGCGGTGTTTCGGCAGGGGCGGGCGGGGCCAGGCAGGCGGCGAGCTCGCTGGGCGTCGCGCCCCAGAAGGTGCGGGGCGTCCAGCGCAGGTGGATCGCGGCGAGCGCCGCCAGCCGCAGGGCGCCCGCCGCGAAACTTTCGCTCACCCGCTGCCTTTCAGGATTTCGCCCAGCAGCGCACGGAGCGGCCTGGCCGAAGCGGCAAGGCCCTGGTCGAGCACGGCCTGGCCCACCACCTCGCGGCTCAGCCCGGCGCGATCGGCAAGGCAATGCCAGAAGAGTGTCGCGATTTCCGCAAGCCGCAACTGGCCCTCGCCCGCGCGCTCGACGAGCGCAAAGAGCGGACCGAGATCGTCCTCGGCCTGCACCAGTGCGTCGAATGTGGGGCGCAGGAGGTGGACTGAGCCGTCAACGGTCAGCGAGGCTTCGCCGCGGACCGGATTGCTCACGAGGGCACCACCGCGCCCGAGCTTTCGAGCTGGACGGAATAGGTGCGCTCGCCGTTGAAATCGCCGGCGTAGTCGAGCCGCTGGACAAGGAAGGACCCGCGCATTCTCGCGCCGTCTTCGAAGCTCAGCTCATACTCGTCGAGCGTTCCAGCCAGCGCATGGGCGCGCACGGCGTTCTCCGCGTCCGATCCAAGGAAGATGCCCGAGGCGGACACCGAGACCGAGCGCGTCCCCGCGCCGGAGAGCAATTCGCGCCAGCCGCCGCTTTCCTTGTGGGTGACGACGACCGTGTCGCCGTTGACGGTCATTTGCGTGGTGCGCAGTCCGGCGACGGTTTCATAGGCCACGGGCGAGCCGCCGTCGCCGATCTTGAGAAGGAAGGCGGCGCCTTTTTGTGCGGTCATGGGGAGTTACTCCGTTTCGAGAAGCGAGAAGCGGTATTCGAGCAGCACGGCGCGCGCGCCGCGGCGGCGGCGTTCCACGCGGCTGCGCAGGAACTGGGTGAGCACGATGCGAAAGCCGGACTGCTGGGGTGCGAGGGTGGCGATGCGCCGCTCGACCTGAGCGGCCAACGCTCCGGTTTCGGCCGGATCGTCGCCGCGTCCGACCAGCTCGAGAGCAAGACGCACCTCGCGGCCCCGGCTGGTCTTGCTCGACCAGTCGCTGCTGGCGCTTGCGGCGATTGCGA